>CAIOSQ010000181.1 GCA_903860935.1 uncultured Rhodospirillales bacterium
CGCCGGAGCCACCTTGCGCGACAGCGACCTCAGCGAGGTCGCGATCGCCGGTGCGAGCTTCAAGGGCGCCGATCTCGCCGGGGCCATGGTCGACGCCTCCGCCTATGCGGCGCCGGAACTGGCCGGGACCAACCTCGCGCGCGCCGACGAGGCGCTGCTGCGCCGGCTTCCGGATATGCTTCTGGAGCACGCGGCCTGGGTCGCCAGCGGCGGCCGTCAGGGTACGCGCATCGATCTGGCACGCGCGGTCCTCGCCGGTCTCGATCTGCATGGGGCCGAACTCGGCGCTGCCGCGATGTCGCATGTCGTCCTGCGCGGCAGCGATCTCGCCGGTGCCGTGTTTGCCGCGGCGGATCTGTCCTTCGCCGACCTGCGGACGGCGCGTCTTGAAGCGGCCGACCTGCGTGGCGCAAACCTTTTCCGCGCATCCCTGTCCGGCGCCGACCTGTCGGGCGCGGATCTGTCGCCGCTCGAATTGTCGGGCAACGACGGACGGCTCCTGGCCACGCGCGTCGAGCGCGCCCGGCTCGATGGCGCGACGCTGCGCGGGGCCAATCTGCGTGGCGCCAAACTGATGGGAGCGAGCTTCGCTGGCGCTGACCTGCGGGGGGCCGACCTCACCGGCGCGCTGCTGCGCAAGGCGTCGTTGTCGGGCGCGCGTCTCGAGGGCGCGCGTTTCGAAGGTGCCGATCTGCGCGAGGTTGCCGGTCTCTCTTGATGCGTCGTCGCGGCTGGGCTTAGGCTCAGGGTCCGGAACGACAGGCCCGCTTGGCGGAACCGGTAGACGCATCGGACTTAAAATCCGAAGCCCGAGAGGGCGTGCCGGTTCGAGTCCGGCAGCGGGCACCAGCGGGCATGTCTTGGCAAGGGGTGGTCATGCGCCGCTATCTCGTGACCGGAGCATCGAGCGGTATCGGAGCCGCCACGTGCCGGCGCCTCGCTGGCCCTGGAACATGTTTCGTCGTGCATACCCGAGGCAATCTGGATGGTGCGACGCGGGTTGCAGCCGATCTCGAGGCGCGTGGTGCGCGCATCCTTGTGTCGTCGGGCGACCTGGGCGACCCAGCCGTGCCTGCGCGTCTGGTCGATGCCGCGACTGGCGCGTTCGGGGGGCTCGACGTCATTGTCGCCAATGCCGGCTTCGCGGACCGCACCGGTCTCGCCGACCTCGATCCGGACCGTTTCGACCGTTCCATGGCGGCGATCGCGCGCGCCTTCCTCGGTCTGGCCCGTGCCGCCCATAGCTCGCTCGCTGCGGGGAAAGACGCGCGCATCGTCGCGGTCGGATCCTTCGTGGCGCATTCCTTTCGCACCGACGGACCGGTCTTCCTGGCCTCGGCCGCCGCCAAGGCGGCGCTTGAGGCCCTCGTTCGCGGCCTCGCGGTCGAGTTGGGGCCTGATCGCATCACCGTGAATTGCGTGGTGCCCGGCGCGGTTGAAAAGGACCCAGGCCGCCATACGGCCATGACCGAGGCGCAGTGGCGGGCGAGCGTGGCGCGCATTCCGCTCGGAAGGCTTGGTCGGCCCGACGATATCGCCGCTGCGATCGCCTTCCTATGTTCGCCTGATGCCGCTTATGTCACCGGACAGGCCCTGCACGTCAATGGCGGTCTGGTGATCTGAGTGGCGCCGCCGGGGTCAAGGTTTCTTATGCAGCCACCATGCCGCCTCGTTGAGCGAATAGAGCGGTCGGTAATGCAGGATGCGGCGCGATTCGACGATGTCGGCGACCTGATTGTCCAGGACGAGCAACCGGTCCCCTTCGGTCACCACGAGGATCGCATGCGCGACGCGGAGATTGAGGTCGTCCAGCACGACGATGCGCATCTCATCGTTGGACAGGCCGAGTTGGCGCAGCGTGACGAACTTGGCGATCGCATAATCCTCGCAATCGCCGCTCCGGGAAAGGAATTGAAGCGGGGTCGCCCAGTAGTCGCCGGTGCCCCAGGTCGCGCCGTCGACGGCGTAGGGCAGGCGGTTGAAGAACGCATTGACCCGTTCGATCTTCTCGCGGCGCGGCCGGTCGGCGAGCCGCGCGACCAGTTGGCGCCATTCCCCCGTCGTGCATCGACCCGCGAAGCGCGTGGCGCAGGGATCATCGTAGCCGAACCATTCGTGCATCGCGCGCTCGATCACGCCGGTCCAGCGCTTGAACATCCCGAGATTGGCATTCGGCGTCTCGGTCGTCCCGAATACGGCTGGAAAACCGGACGGCGCGGCGGTTGTCTTCGCGGCATCCGCCGGTTGCGATGGCCTGGGCTGCCCGTGCATGGGCTGCCCGTGCATGGACTGCCCGTGCATGGGCGTCGCGGCGAGGACGAGGATCGTGCCGAGAATTGGCACGACGAGACCGGAGCGCATGGAGGCCTGGATCCTTCTGGGAACGGATGGTCCTTCAGGTGCCTTAACGAAACATGAAAATGCGGATCGGCGCGATCCCCTTGATCCTGCTGGCCTCCCTCGTGGCATTGGCCGGATCCTCGTTCGCTGCCGAACCCCGGGACCTCCTGGGGCGCTGGGCGACGGATCCTTCCGATTGCGCCGACAGCCGATATGTTTGGGTGTTCGCCGAGGAGCGCGCCGCGCTGGTCATCAACAACGCCCCGGTGGGCGGATGGCGTCGCGCGGAATATCGCGGCATGGACGGACAGATCGTCGCGGTCATCTTCGCGGGGACGCCGCACCGCGAACTGCTCTGGCGTCTGGTCAAGGACGGGGAGATCGTCGCCGCCGAACACCGGGACGGACAACGTCCGGTACAGAGCCGATCCTTCCAGTCCTGGCGGCGCTGCCCCAATTGAAACTCAGGGCGGTGGGGCGGTCGGGCCAGCGAAGGTGCGGCGCAGACTGACGAAGGCGAGCCATGCGGAGGCCGCGATCCACGGCCAGAACATCAGTGCGCTCTGCCTGTCGAGCAGGACGAGCCCGAGGCTGCACGCGGCCCAGACCAGCATGGACGCGTACGTGACAGCGCGATGGTCGCGCACGCGGATCGGGTGCACGAACTTCACGGGGACGAAGGTCAGGACGCCGAGCATCGCCACGACAGCCGCGTTCGCCCATTGCGGACTGTCCAGCACCCACATGATGAATGCGACCACGTTCCAGATCGCCGGGAATCCGACGAAGTAGTTGTCGTGGGTCTTCATGTCGATGTTGGCGAAGCAATAGAGCGACGTGACGAGGATGAAACCGGCACCCGCGAGGCCCCAGGCCGGCGGCAGGAGGTCGAACCAGTAGATGAAGATCGCCGGCACCAGGACGTAGGTCAGGTAATCGACCACGAGGTCCAGCACCGCACCGTCGACGCGGGGGATGAGGTCGCGGATCTGCAGCTTGCGCGCCATCGGCCCGTCGAGCCCGTCGATCGCGAGCGCGGCGCCCAGCCATAGCAGGGCTCCGCGCGCGTCGCCGTTGATCACGGCCAGCATCGAGAGCAGGCCAAGGAAAGCGCCGCTCGCGGTCAGGGCGTGGACCGCCCAGCCCGCCGCACGACGGGCCGGTGTCGGGCCGGGCTCGGTCCCTGCGTTGCGGGATGGATCGCTGAACATCCGGATACTTTAGTCGGATCGCGATAGCTAGGCCAAGCCGCGCGGTTTCGCGCGGCGGGTGGGCGGGGCGGCGAGCGGGTCGTCTGGCCATGGATGGCGCGGATAGCGGCCGCGCATCTCGCGCCGGACATCCGCATAGCTGCCGCGCCAGAATCCGGCGAGGTCGCGGGTGACCTGGATCGGCCGGCCGGCCGGCGACAGAAGCCGCAGTGTCAGCGGGACCTGGCCGCGCGCGATCCGCGGGCTCTCGCGCGCGCCGAACATCTCCTGCAGACGCACCTCGAGCGCGGGGTCCGCGGGATCGCCGTAATCGACCGGAATGCGCGATCCCGACGGGACCTCGACATGCGTCGGGGCTTCGTTGTCCAGCGCTTGCCGCTGCGTCCAGTCGAGCAGCATCATGAGGCCGGCATGGACATCGATCCGCGCGAGATGGGCGCGGCGCGTCACGCCGTCGAGCGCCGGCCCGAGCCAGCGCGCAAGCGCCTCCAACAGGGCCGCGTCGTCGACGGCAGGCCAACCGCCGCGCGGATCGCGGAGCGACAGGAAGGCGATCCGCTGGCGGAGCGCGGTCGCTGCGCGAGTCCAGTCGAGGCAATGCAACCCGATCCCGCGTATCCCTTCGATCATCGCGGCGGCGACCGCTTCGGGCGATGCGTCCTCGACCCGCGCGCGATGGAGCACGAGGGCTCCCAGCCGGCGTTCGCGCGTCGCCAGGACAGCGCCTTCGCGCTCGTCCCAGCGGACGCTCTCGACGGTTTCCACCCGATGCGACAGCTCGCTTTCGATCTCCACACGGGTGAGCGGCGCTGCGAGGAAGATCCGGGAGTCGCGCGCGCCGCCGTCGAGGTCCGCCACCGCGAGGAACTCGGCCGCGGCCAGCGGATCTTCGGGCGGCAGGAAGGCGCCGCGGCCATTGGCGAGGCGGAACTGGCCATGGGCACCGCGGCGCTGCGCGATGCGATCAGGCCAGCCCAGGGCGAGGAGAGCCCCCGATCCGTCGCTGCGCGGGGCCTCGTCGGTCCCGCCGGCGGAGCCAAGCTCGAGTTGCCGCGCGAGGTCGCGGGCGAGCTTGCGCGCCGCCGCCAGCGCGCCGCGGTCCATCGCGCGGCCGTCGCCACCGTCGCGGTCGCGCAGCGCGTCGACGCGAAGCCGGAGATCGGCGGGCCGAGAGGACCCTGGGCCACCGCCGCGCATCGGGTCGCGTTCGCCGATCAGGCTCGCGAGCGCGCAGGCGAGGCGCCCCTCGCCACGGGCTCGGCCGGCGAGCAACATGTGGGCGATGCGCGGATGCAGCCCTAGCTCGGCCATCGCCTGGCCATGGGGCGTGATCCGATCTTCCGGGTCGAGCGCGCCGAGCGCGCGCAGGACGTCGCGCGCCTGACCGAGCGTGGCCGCGGGCGGCTGGTCGAGCCAGCTTAGCGTCGCCGGATCGCGCACGCCCCAGCGGGCGAGTTCGAGGGCGAGGCTCGCCAGATCCGCCTCGCGGATCTCGGGGCTGGCAAAGGCGGCGAGGGCGCGGTGTTCCGCCTCGCTCCATAGGCGATAGCAGCTGCCGGGCTCGACGCGGCCCGCGCGGCCGGCGCGCTGCTCCGCGGCGGCGCGGCTGGCGCGCAGGGTCTCGAGACGGCCCATTCCGGTGTTCGGGTCGAAGCGGGGCGCGCGCGCGAGGCCCGAATCGACCACGACGCGGATGCCCTCGATGGTCAGGCTGGTTTCCGCGATCGAGGTCGCGAGCACGATCTTGCGTCGTCCAGCGGGGGCGGTGCGGATTGCGGCATCCTGGAGTTCGAGCGCGAGATCGCCGTGCAGCGCGACGACATCCGTGCCTGGCGGAAGGGTCCCCGACATCAGCTCGGCTTCGGTCCGCCGGATCTCCGCGAGTCCCGGCAGGAAGGCAAGGACGCTGCCCGGCTCATCCGCCACGGCGCGCCGGATCGCCGACGCCATCGCGCGGTCCAGCCGTTCGCCGGGCGCGGGACGCTCGAGATGGCGGATGGCGACGGGGAAACTGCGGCCGCGGCTGCGCACGATCGGGGCGCCGCCGAGCAGCGCCGAGACTGCCGTGGCGTCCAGTGTCGCCGACATCACAAGGAGCCGCAGATCGGGATTCACCGCGTCCCGGGCGTCGAGGGCGAGGGCCAGCGAGAGGTCGGTCTCGAGGCCGCGTTCGTGGAACTCGTCGAACACGACCAGCCCGATCCCCGGCAGGTCGGGCTCGCGTTGCAACCGGCGCAGGAAAAGCCCGTCCGTGACCACCTCGATCCGCGTATCGCGCGAGACGCGAGCCTCGCCGCGGACCCGGTAGCCCACGGTGCCGCCGACCTCCTCGCCAAGCGTCGCGGCCATGCGGCGGGCGGCGGCACGCGCCGCGAGGCGGCGCGGCTCGAGCATGACGATGCGGCGACCCGCCAGCCAGGGCGCGTCGCGCAGCGCCAGCGGGACACGGGTCGTCTTGCCGGCACCCGGCTCCGCGACCAGCACGGCGGCCGTGGTGGCGGAGAGCGCGTCGCGCAGTTCGTCCAGGACATCGTCGATCGGAAGGGGGGCGGAAAAGCGTGGGGACATCGGTCCGGCCGATGTGGACGCATGGCGCCCGGATGTCAAACATGCACCGGACCCTGCGTAGCGGGTCGTGAGGATGTTGCCCGACGGGGCGCGCTGCGCGCATGGTGGCGTCATGCAGCGGCTCATGCGCCATGTCCGCGTCTTCGCGATCGGTGCCGCTTTCGGCCTCGCGGCCTATGCGGTCGTGTCCGTGCTCGTGGCGCTGAGCCGCCGCGGCGCCATCCTCCAATGGCTCGCCGGCTGATCCGCATGCGGATGCAAGGAGCGTTTCGATCGCCATGAACATCGCCCATCATCTCGACCGCATGGCTGCGCTGCGGCCGGACGCTCCGGCACTCGCGCACGGCGATACGGTGCTCGTCGGTTTCGCCGGGCTGCGTCTGCGCGTCGCGCGTCTCGCGTGTGCCCTGCGCGGGCGCCTCGGGTTGCTGCCGGGCGACCGGGTCGCGATCGTGATGCCGAACGCGCCTGCCTGTGTCGAGATCCTGTATGCCTGCTGGTGGGCCGGCCTTGCCGCGGTTCCCGTCAATGCCAAGCTGCATGCGCGGGAGATCGCCTATGTGCTCGGCCATTCCGGCGCGCGGCTGGCCTTCGTGACGGGCGCCACGGCGGATCTCGTCGCCGACGCCGCGCGCTTCGCCGATGAGACGCCGCCGCGCGTGATCGACGCCGATGGCTCCGCCTTCGCGGACCTGTTCGCGGGTGACGTCGCGCCGATGACCGATACGCAGGCCAACGATCTCGCCTGGCTCTTTTACACCAGTGGCACGACCGGCCGGCCGAAGGGCGCGATGCTCAGCCATCGCAACCTGCTGGCGATGACGACCAGCTACTTCATCGACATCGATCCGCTCCAGCCCGGCGGCACCCAGATCCATGCTGCGCCGCTGAGCCACGGCTCGGGGCTTTACATGCTGCCCTCCGTGGCGCAGGGGAACTGTCAGGTCATTCCGGCTTCCGGGCAATTCGACGCCGCGGAATTGCTGGACCTGTTCGGGCGCTGGCCGCATGTGTCGATGTTCGCCGCGCCGACGATGATCAAGCGCCTCGTGGACCACCCGGCTGCCGCGACCGCGGCGGTCGACGGTCTGCGCGCGATCGTATGGGGCGGGGCGCCGATGTATGTCGCCGACATCGAGGCCGCGATCACGCGCTTCGGCTATCGTTTCGCGCAACTCTACGGCCAGGGCGAGACGCCGATGACGATAACCGGCATGAGCCGCGCGATGCTCGAGCGCTTCCACCGCGCGGGGGACAGCGCCGGGCTGGCGTCGGCCGGCTGCGCACAGAGCGTCGTGCGCGTGCGCATCGCCGATGCCGATGATCGCGACGTCCCGGCCGGGACGGCTGGAGAGATCCTGGTCCGCGGCGACAGCGTCATGTCCGGCTACTGGCGAAATCCCGAGGCCTCGGCGGACGCGTTGCGCGGCGGCTGGCTCCATACCGGCGATGTCGGTGAACTCGATTCGCGCGGCCTGCTCACGTTGCGCGACCGGTCGAAGGACCTGATCATCTCGGGTGGCTCGAACATCTATCCGCGCGAGGTCGAGGAGGTGCTGCTCCGCCATCCAGGCGTCGCGGAGTGTGCGGTCATCGGCGTGCCGGATCCGGAATGGGGAGAGAGCGTTCTGGCTTTCGTCGTCGCGCGCGTGCCGGGCGCCGTGGACGCGACGGCGCTCGACGCCCTCTGTCTCGCGCATATCGCCCGGTTCAAGCGTCCCAAGGCGTATCGTTTCGTCGAGACCCTGCCCAAAAGCAATTACGGCAAGATCCTCAAGACCGAACTCCGCGCGCTGGCGGCGCTCGGCTAGGCGTGGTCCGCGCGTCCGCCTGCGTCGATCCGATCCCGCTCTCGGATATCTGACGGTCGGGGCGCGCCCCGCTGGCCGGAGTCGAGTCGGCGCCGGACGAGATCGATATGGGCGCGCAGCTCGTAGAGCCGGTGGGCATAGGCGAGCGGGACCTTGATCGCCGACACGCTGGCGTCCAGGGCGTCGAGCCGCGCGAAGATCTTGCGCCGCGAGTCGTCCGAGACGGCCCCGCGTCCCTGCACCTCGAGCCGCGCGAGGTCGCGATACCAGCGATAGATCCGCCTTTCCGTCCGCCAGCGATAGAGCGGTGGGCCGATCCGCCACAGCGGCAGCAGCAGGCCGAGCAAGGGCAGCAGCAGGATCAGGATCCGCTCGCCCCAGACGGCGACCCAGAAGGGCAGGAACCGTGCGAAGACCGATGGCCCGTCCTCGATCAGGCGGCGCGCATAGGCGTTGAGCGGGTAGTCGAGATGGCTCGCGGCCGGGAACCTCCCGCTCTCGGCGAAAAGCTGCGTGCCGCCATGGATGTCGCGCGCCGCCCGGGCAAGGAGGTTCTTGAGCGCCGAATGCAGACCGTCCTGGACCACCAGGGCCGCTACCGGCGCGACGAGTTGCAGGTCGCGCGGCGGGATGTCGCGCGGCAGGTCGATCGCGCCGGCTGGAAGCCGGACCGTGGCGAGATAGGGAAATCGCATGCGATACGCCTCGGCGTGATCGAAACCGATCAACTCGAGCGCGGGATCGGCGAAGAGTTCCGCGAGGCTCGGCAGGGGATGCGCGATGACGAACACCGCGGCGTCGATCTGCCCGGACCTCAGGGCATCGCGCGCCTCCCGTCCGGCCAGCGGGAGCGTCTCGCTTGGCCGGAGATCGAGGCCGTTGAAGGCGAGCAGGGCAAGCGCGAGCGCGCGCGTGCCGCTGCCTTGCGGACCGATCGCGACCTGGCGACCGGCGAGGTCCGAGAGCCGCGAGATGCCGAGCGATCGACGCGCGAAGACGAAGGCCGGTTCGTGGAACACGCTGCCCAGGCTTTCCAGCCCTTCGTCGGCAGCAGCTCCGCCGACGCCGCCCTGGACGAACGCGACATCGGCTTCCGGCGGGCTGGCCCGCAGCAATTCGAGATTCTCGACTGCGCCGCGCGTGGTGCGGACCGTGACGGTGATCCCGTCCCGGGCGAGACGCTCGCGGTAACGCTCGCCGAGCGCATGGTAGTAGCCGCCCTCCGCGCCGGCGGCCAGCACGAGGCGGCGTGGTGGCAGGGGTTCGAGCCAATGGGCGGCAGCGGCCAGGACGGCGAGCGCCAGGAGCGCGATCACGGCCTGGATCGCGAGGCGGCCGCGGGTGGGGCGTGGCCGGCGTTCCATCGCGTCCGGCCTCAGCGCCTCAGGCCCAGGATGCGGAACAGCGGCGTGGCGCAGAGGACGACCAGCACGATACGCGCGAGATGGTGCGTCGCCACGAAGGCCGCATCGACGCCGAGCGCGATGGCGACCAGGCTCATCTCCGCCAGTCCGCCCGGCGCGAAGCCCAGCAGGATCGTGGCGAGCCTGATCCCGGTCGCCTGGGCGAGAAGCACGCTGGCGGCGAGCGCAAACGCCACCATGATGGCGCCGGCGACGGCCCCATGCAGGATCGTGCGGCCGACCTGAGCCAGCGGATAGCCGACGAAGCGGCAGCCGAGCGTCGCGCCGACGACCACCTGCGCCGCGGAGAGGATCAGCGTCGGCGGCGCGGAGTCGGTGATGCCCAGAAGATGGACGGCCGCCGAGAGGAGCATCGGACCGATCACGCCCGCCGCGGGGATCCGCAGCCGCCCTGCGACGAACGCGCCGATCACCGCGCAGGCGCCAAGGATGAGGTAGTCGTCGAGACCGACCGAAGCCAGCGTGGCATAGCTGGGCCCGCCCATCGGCGCGGAGACCCCGTCCTGCAACCGCAGCCAGATCGGGATGCTGAAGACCGCCACGAACACGCGGGTCGCATGGATGAGGGAGATCCGTCGCTCGTCACCGCCGAGTTGGGCGCCGACGAGTGTCATTTCGTTGAGGCCTCCGGGCGCGGCCGCGAAATAGGACGTGATGGGATCGAAGCCGGCGCGGCGGCGGAAATAGAACCAGCCCGCGGTCCCGGAGATCAGCCCCCAGACCAGCAGCGCCGCCAGCGTGACGCCCCAATCGCCCATGCGCGCGATCACGGCGGGCGTGAAACTCGCGCCGAGCATCACGCCGAGCACGGTGATACAGGAGCCGCGCAGGTGACGCGGCAGCGCGACGCGCAACCCCGCGAGCGCGCAGATCGTGACCGACGTCATGGCACCAAGCATCCAGGGCAGCGGTAGACCGACCCAGAAGAACACCGCCCCGCCCAGCGTCCCCGCCGCAAGGGCGGTCGCGGCCGGCAGGATGCCTCGCAGCGTCTCGAAGCGCGTCACGAAGGATCAGTCCACGAACCGACCGAGCCGCACGGCGGTCTGGCCGGGCTGGATGCGCTTCGAGGGCATGATGAGAACGCAGTCGTCGTGCGGCGTCACGATCGGCCTGTTGCCATCGTGGCCCAGCGTGGTGCCGCGATGCGCGATGACCTCCATGCCCCTGTAGTCGCGCGTGAAGGCAAAATCGTCGGTCGCCACCGTGATCGCCTCGGTGATCTCGATGAGGCGGGCCGGCGGGCGGTCGACGGCGGGCAGATGGGGCGCGACGTCGTCGGGGGCTAGGGTTCCAAGGTCGCGGAGTACACGGAGCATGGTCTCGCGCGCGACCTCCGCCGAGGCGCGCTCCCAATGCTGGCCGCATTCCACGAGCAGGGCGTTGCGCGGACTAGCGGGGTCCCCGAAGGCGCCATAGTCGCGCATCCGCTTGCCCGCCGCGTGACCGGCGTCGCTGACGATCATCGCGGGGTAGCCGATCCGACGGGCCCAGGCGCGTCCCTTGTCGAGTGGACCGCACAGCATCAGCGGATCGGTGGCGTGCTGCATCGAGTGGATGTCGAGCAGAAAATCGGCCGCGTCGACGACCGGACGCAGGGCGCGGGCGCGCCGCGTCTCGGACGTGTCGCGGGGCCCGTCGAGCACGTCGACGCCCCAGACGCGGTTGAAATCCTCGTCGACGAAGCGCGAGCGCGTCGGCGCGGCTGGATCGAAGCGTGCGTAGGCCTCGACGTTGCAGAAAGCGAGGGTCAGCGTGCCGCACCGCGGGCGCAGACCCGTGCGCATCAGCCAGTCAAGGGCGATGGCACCGCAGAGTTCGTTGCCATGGACGACCGCCGTCAGCAGGACATGCGGGCCGGGCTCCGGAGACGTGAAGCGGTGGACATGATCGATCCCAACATTTCCATGCCTGTAGACGCTGATGTCGGGCGGCGAGAGTTCGACAGGCATGTCGTCGCTGGGCAGGGCGGGGGACAAGGCGAAGCCTCCGGTGGCGGGCAGGGTCGGAACGGGCGTGTGGTTCAGGTGCGGCTGGCGACACGCTCGAGGATGCGGTCCAGAAAGGCTTCGCATTGCGCGATCTGGTCGAGCGCGATGAACTCGTTCGGCTTGTGCGCCTGATCGATGCTTCCGGGCCCGCAGACGATGGTCGGAATGCCGCTCGCCTCGAACAGTCCGGCCTCGGTGCCAAAGGCGACCTTCGAGGTTCCGTTGGCGCCGGTCGCGGCCTTGCACAGCGTGGTGATCTCCGCGCTCTCGTCGGTCGCGAGGCCCGGGAAACTCGAGCGCTCCTCGAAGCGGAACCCGGTGTCCGCCTGAACCGCTTGCATCTGCGGTTCGAGTTCGTCGCGCGCGAAGCGTTCGGCCTCGGCGAACAAGGCGCGCGGGTCATGCGCCGGCAGGTGGCGGAATTCGAATTCGAAGCTGCAATCCTTCGGCACGATGTTGAGCGCGGTGCCGCCCTGGATGACGCCGGTATGGACAGTCGTGAAGGGGATGTCGAATTCGTCGTCGAACGGCCCGTCGGCGGCGAGGCGACGGCCCATGCGGTTGAGATGGGCGATGAATTCGGCCGCGTACTGGATCGCGTTCACCCCGCGCGGCGCCAGCGAGGAATGGCACTCGAAGCCCCGGACATGCGCGCGGATCGACAGCTTGCCCTTGTGGGCCCGGATGACCTTCATCTCGGTCGGCTCGCCGACGATGCACGCATAGGGCCGGACGGGCCGGCGCGACAAGCCCTCGAGCATGCGTCGCACGCCGAGGCATCCGACTTCCTCGTCGTACGAGAACGCGAGATGGACCGGCGTCGCGCGGACCGCCTCCTTGATCCGCGGCACCATCGCCAGCGCGACGGCGACGAAGCTTTTCATGTCGCATGTGCCGCGGCCATGGAGCCGCCCGTCGCGCTCGACCACGGCAAAGGGATCGGTATCCCATTCCTGACCGTCGATCGGGACGACGTCGGTATGTCCCGAAAGGACCAGTCCCGGACGATCGGCGGGGCCGATGGTGGCGAAGAGATTGGCCTTGCGGCCGGTCTCGTCGTGGAACAACTCGCAGTCGATCCCCTGCCCGGCGAGATAGGCGCGGACGAAGTCGATCAGTTCGAGGTTGGAATCGCGGCTTGTCGTGTCGAAGGCGACAAGCCGACGGATCATGTCGAGGGATGCGGAGGTCGGGCGGGCCATGTCTCGGCACTATAGGGGCGCAAGCCGCCTTCGCAAGCCGCGCGCGTCGGCGCGCGGCTCCCGGCAAGGGACGGCTTGCGGTCGGCCTTCCGAGGTGCGATAGGCTGCGCCGGACGAATGACCCGTCGCCCATGTGGAGGCGCCGGGCACGGGCAGGTGAGGACTGGACATGATCGAGCGTGTCTTGCGCGCCATTCGGGCGCCCGGAGCCCTGGTGCTCGGCGTGCTGGTGGCCGTGGCCCCGATGCTGACCGGCGCCGGTTCCACCGCGCGTGCTCAGGACCTGACCATCGCGGTCCAGGGCGCGATCACCTCCATCGACCCGCATTTCCATGCCCTGGCCCCGAACGCGAACGTGGGCGCGCACATCTTCGACCGTCTGGTGCATCAGGACGAATCTCAACGCCTCATTCCCGGGCTCGCGACCGCCTGGAAGACGGTCGACGATCTGACCTGGGAATTCACGCTGCGGCGCGGGGTGAAGTTCCATGACGGGAGCGATTTCGACGCCCACGACGTGGTCGCGACATACAAGCGCGTCCCCTGGGTGCCGAATTCGCCGTCGTCCTACACGGGTTTCGTGCGCCCGATCGTCGAGACGGTGATCGTCGATCCCTTCACGCTTCGGCTGAAGACGGCCGCGCCGGCGCCGCTGCTCCCGACCATGCTGTCGGCGGTCAACATCGTCAGCCGCAAGGCGGTCGAGTCGCCGACCGCCGAGTTCAACGCCGGCAGGGCGGCCATCGGCACCGGCCCGTTCCGCTTCGCCGAATTCGTTCCGAACGACCGCGTGGTGCTGTCGCGCAACGATGCCTATTGGGGCGACAAGGCAGCCTGGACCAAGGTCACCCTCAAGCTGATCTCCAACAATTCCGCGCGTACGGCCGCGCTGCTGGCCGGTGACGTGCAGATGATCGAGGCGGTGCCCAGCCCCGATCTTCAGCGACTGCGTGCCAATCCGCAGGTCACGCTGCATCGCAAGACGTCCAATCGGGTGATCTACATCGCCTTCGATCAGGCGCGCGACCAGACCCCCTTCGGGACCGACAAGGCAGGCGCCTTGCTGCCGAACAATCCGTTCAAGGATGTCCGCGTCCGCCAGGCCATCAGCAAGGCGATCAACCGTCCGGGGATCGTCGATCGGGTGTTCGAAGGCGACGCCATCGCGGCCGGCGGACTGCTGCCGGAAGGGGCGTTTGGCGCCTCGCCGAAGCTCAAGGCCGATGCCCTCGACCAGGAAGGTGCGCGCGCCTTGCTGGCAGCGGCAGGTTACCCGAATGGCTTCGCGATGACGCTGCACGGACCGAACGACCGCTATCCCAACGACGAGCGCGTCCTTCAGGCGATCGGACCCATGCTGTCGCGCATCGGCATCGACACCAAGGTCGTGACCCTGCCTTGGGCCACGTATGCGTCGCAGGCCAGCGCGCCCACCCATGCGTTCAGCGCGATGCTCTTCGGATGGGGCAGCAACACGGGCGAGACCTCCGACAGCCTGCGTGCGCTGCTTGCGACGCCCAGCCGCGAGAAGGGCATGGGCGCCTCCAACCGCGGTCGGTACGCGAATGCGCGCGTGGACAGCACGCTCGAGACGGCGCTGGCGACGGTGGACGATGTGCGCCGCGAGGCGCTGCTCTTCGAGGCGAGCGAGATGGCGCTGGGGGAGGCGGGCATCGTGCCGCTCTATTATCAGGTCAACACCTGGGCGACGCGGCGCGGCGTGACCTATGCGCCGCGACAGGACGAGTATTCGCTGGCGCTCTTCGTGCGCCCGGCGAACTGACGGCGACAGGCGAGGGGAGGCGCGCGCGATGTCCGTGTTCATCATCCGCAGGCTCATGCAGAGCGGCGCGGTGCTGGTCGTGATGTCGCTGATCGTCTTCTTCGGCGTCTACGCCATCGGCGACCCCATCGAGATCTTCATCTCCCCGGAGGCCGACCAGATCGAGCGCGAGCGCGCCAAGGTGGCGCTCGGCCTCGACCGTCCCGTGTGGGCGCAATACTTCGCCTTCGTCGAGGCGGCTCTCGGCGGCGACCTCGGGCGATCCTTCGTGTTCAACATCCCCTCGATGACGCTGATCCTCCAGCGCATGCCTGCGACGCTGGAACTCGCGCTGTCGGCGCTCGCCCTCGGCATCGTGGTCGGGCTGCCGCTCGGCATGTATGCCGGCTACCGCCCGAACTCGATCGGCGCGAAGGCGATCATGGCAGGATCGATCCTCGGCTTCTCCCTGCCGACCTTCTGGGTTGGGCTGATGCTGATCATGATCTTCGCCGTCGACCTCGGGTGGCTCCCGTCGACCGGTCGCGGCGAGACGGCGACCTGGTTCGGGATGACGTCCAGCGTCTTCACCGTCGATGGACTGCGTCATCTCGCGATGCCCGCGCTCAATCTCGCGCTCTTCAAGATTTCGCTGATCATCCGGCTCGCGCGCGCGGGCATGCGCGAGAACATGCTGATGGACTATGTCCGCTTCGCCCGCGCCAAGGGCCTGCCGATGCGCCGCGTGGTGATGGTCCATGTCTTCAAGAACATCATGATCCCCGTGGTCACCGTGGTCGGCCTCGAACTCGGGTCGACGATCGCCTTCGCCGTCGTCACCGAATCGATCTTCGCCTGGCCGGGCATGGGCAAGCTGATCATCGATTCGATCCAGCGCCTCGACCGGCCCGTGATCGTCGCCTATCTCTGCATCATCGTGCTCATGTTCGTGATTATCAATCTGGTGGTGGACATCCTGTATTCCGTGCTCGATCCGCGGGTACGGTTGTCCGAGGCGCGGAACTGACATGGCCGGCACGACCCAATCCCATTCCGCCCCGGCGGTCGAGACGCCGCTGCGCCGGTTCTGCCGCGACTTCGCCGAGAGCCGCATCGCGCTGCTCGGCCTCGCGATGTTCGCGATCGTGCTCGGCGCCGCGCTCTTCGCGCCGTTGCTGTCGCCGCAGAATCCCTACGACCTCAACCAACTCGACATCATGGATGGCCGGCAGCCGCCCATGACCATGTCGATGGGCGGGTTCACCTTCTGGCTCGGATCCGACGACCAGGGGCGCGACATGCTGTCCGCGATCTTCCATGGGCTACGGACGTCGCTCGGCGTCGGCGCCATGAGCGCGATCGGCGCGCTCGCACTCGGTGCCGCGGCTGGCCTCGTGGCGGCCTATTTCGGCGGCCGCATCGAGACGCTGATCATGCGGATCGTCGACATCCAGCTGTCCTTTCCCTCGATCCTGGTGGCGCTGATCCTGCTCGCCGTCCTGGGGCAGGGGACCTGGAAGATCGTGGTCGCCCTGATCTGCGTGCAATGGGCCTATTACGCGCGCACCGTGCGCGGTGCGGCCCTGGTCGAGCGGCGCAAGGAATATGTCGAGGCCGCGCGCTGCCTCGGTCTTGGTCATCGACGCATCGTGTTCGGTCATATCCTGCCGAATTGCATGCCGCCGCTGATCGTCGTGGTCACGGTGCAGGTCGCGCACGCGATCGCGCTTGAGGCGACACTGTCCTTTCTCGGCATCGGACTGCCGATCACCGAGCCGTCGCTCGGACTGCTGATCGCCAACGGCTTCGAGTATCTCCTCTCGGGGAAGTACTGGATCAGCTTCTTTCCGGGCGTGGCGCTGCTGACGACGATCGTCTCGATCAATCTGGTCGGCGACCAGCTGCGCGACGTTCTCAACCCGCGGCTGCAGAAATAGGACGACGACGATGGCCGAGCCGACCCTGGTCGTCGAGGATCTCCGCACCTGGTTCCACACCCGGGCCGGCATCGTGAAGGCCGTCGATGGCGTGTCCTTCTCGGTCGCGCCGGGGCGGATCATGGGGCTGGTGGGCGAGTCCGGATCCGGAAAGTCGGTCACCGGCTTCTCGATCATGGGGCTGATCGATCCCCCGGGGCGCGTCGTGTCGGGCCGTATCCTCTTCGGTGGCCGCGATCTCGCGACGCTCGCCGACGACGAGATGCGCCATATCCGCGGGCGTCGCGTCGCGATGATCTTCCAGGATCCGATGATGACGTTGAACCCGGTCCTGCGGATCGACACGCAGATGATCGAGGCGGTCCAGGCGCATGAGCGTGTGGGACGCGAGGAGGCACGGCGGCGCGCGCGCGACGCGCTCGGCCAGGTCGGAATTCCGAGCCCGGAAGAGCGGCTCTCGGCCTATCCGCACCAATTCTCGGGCGGCATGCGCCAGCGCGTGGCGATCGCCATCGCCCTGCTGAACCGGGTGGAACTGATCATCGCGGACGAGCCGACGACGGCCCTGGATGTCACGATCCAGGGACAGATCCTGTTCGAGATGCAGCGCCTCGCGCGCGAGACCGGGACGGCGCTGGTCTGGATCACGCACGACCTGTCCGTCGTGGCGTCCCTGGCGGACGAGGTCTGCGTCATGTACGCGGGCCGGATCGTCGAGCGCGGCGGCGTCGACGATGTCCTCGACCGGCCCGCGCATCCCTACACTGCCGGGCTGATCGGCTCGGTGCCCAGCCGCAACCAGCGCGGCAGACCCCTGCAGCAGATCCCGGGCGTGATGCCGTCGCTGCTCGCCCTGCCGACCGGATGCAGCTTCCGTCCGCGCTGCGCATACGCGGACGGCGCCTGTACCGAGGATCCACCGCTGCATGATTTCGCGGGCGGGCGGCAGGCCCGCTGCGCCCACCCCCTGTCCGGAGCCACGCCGTGACCGCGCCCCCGATCATCGACGTGCGCGGCGTGTCGAAGCGCTTCTCGAAGCCTTTCGATGCGGCGGCACGGATCGCCAGGGCGCTCGGTGCCGGCCTGCGCGAGGAGGTGGTCCACGCGGTCGACAAGGTCGATCTCGCCATCCGCGATGGCGAGGTGGTCGGTCTGGTCGGGGAGTCCGGATGCGGCAAGTCCACGCTCGGCCGCATGGTCGCGGGGATCATGGATCCGTCGGACGGGCAGGTCCTCTATCGCGGGCGTGACGTCGCCAGGCTGTCGGGACGCGAGGCGACGGCGGCCGCGCTCGCCGTGCAGATGATTTTCCAGGACCCGTTCGCGTCGCTCAATCCGCGCATGCGCGTCCGCGATATCGTCGGCGAGGCGCCGGTCTATCACGGGCTTGTCCCGCGTGCGGACATCGACGCCCATGTCGACGACACGATGCGCCGCGTCGGCCTCGATCCCGCCTACAAGCGCCGCTACCCGCATCAATTCTCGGGCGGCCAGCGCCAGCGTATCGGCATCGCGCGGGCGCTCGCGGTGCAGCCGGAATTCGTGGTCTGCGACGAGGCCGTGGCCGCGCTCGACGTCTCGATCCAGGCGCAGATCCTCAACCTCTTCATCGAACTGCGTGCGGCGCTGTCGCTGACCTACCTCTTCATCAGCCACGATCTCGGTGTCGTTCGGCATCTCTCCGACCGCGTCGTGATCATGTATCTCGGCCGGATCGTGGAGGAGGGGCCGACCGAGGAATTGTTCGAGCGGCCGAACCATCCCTACACGGTGGCGCTGCTCGCGGAGATCCCGCGGCTCGACACGCGGCGCCGCCAGTTCGCGCCCGTCAAGGGCGAGATCCCCTCGCCGCTCGATCCGCCTTCCGGCTGTCATTTCCATCCGCGCTGCCCGCACGCGACCACGCGCTGTGCGCGCGAGGCGCCGGTGTTGCGCGACATCGCGCCCGGCCGCCGCGCGGCGTGTCATCTCAACGACGCCACCGCGACCTGACCCGGTTCAGGGGGTGAATTGTTCCTTGAGGATCCGCTCCTCGAGGTTCTGCTCGGGATCGAACAGCAGCGTGAAGCCGATATCGGGAGCCTCGGCGACCTCGACATGGACGACGTCGCGGACCTCCGTGTTGTCGGCCGTCGCGCTGACCGGACGCTTGTCGGCTTCAAGGACATCGAATCCGACCCGCGCCTCGCGGGATAGCAGCGCGCCGCGCCAGCGCCGAGGCCGGAAGGCGCTGATCGGTGTCAGGGCGAGCAATCCCGCGCGCAACGGAATGATCTGACCATGGGCCGAGAGGTTGTAGGCGGTGCTGCCGGCGGGCGTCGCGACCAGGACGCCGTCGCATGACAACTCGTCGAGGCGCACGATGCCATCCACGGTGATCCGGATCTTGGCGGTCTGCCGCTGCTGGCGGATGAGCGCGACCTCGTTGATGGCGATCGCCGCATGGATCTGGCCGTCCAGCGTCGTTGCCTGCATGCGCAGCGGGTGCAGCACCACTGGCGCGGCGCGCGCGACACGCTCCGGCAGGCCATCCTCGGCATACTCGTTGAGCAGAAAGCCGACGCTGCCGCGGTTCATGCCGAAGACGGGGCGGCCATGCCCCATGAAGCGATGCAGCGTCTGAAGCATGAACCCGTCGCCGCCCAGCGCGACGATCACGTCGGCGCGCTCGGGTTCGACGGTTGGATAGCGCGCGCGCAGCCGAGCATCGGCGTCGCGCGCGGCATCGGTATCTGCGGCGCAGATCGCGATCGATGGCATGGACATCACGACCGCGAGTATAGCGCGCGTCGGATCAGGATGCGCCGGCTTCGCGCGTCGCCGTCCAGTAGGTCGCTGCCCCCACGGCACCGATCGCGGCGAGCGCGACCAGCATGGTCGTGTAGCTTCCTCCGGCGGACCAGAGCATGGCGCCGATCGCCGGCCCCGCCGCCCGGGCGAGGGTGGTCGGCAGGGTTAGGCTGCCCGAGATCGCCCCGTAGTTTCGGGCGCCGAAGATGTCCCGCACGATCGTTCCCCGGATCACCGTGCTGATCCCGTTGACGATGCCGTAGACGGCGACGAAGAGGGCCAGGAGTTCCAGCCGCGCCCCCGCGAAGGCGGCGAGCAGGAAAAGCGGCACCGAAACGAGAAAGACCGCACGGCCGACGCCGCGCGCGTCGATGTCGCCGCCGCGGGTGAACAGGAGCAACCGGCCGCCGACCTGCAGCGGTCCGATCAGGGTGA
>CAIOSQ010000182.1 GCA_903860935.1 uncultured Rhodospirillales bacterium
GGCCAGACCGGTCCGAAGGGACCTTACTGAGCCATAGCAATCGGCGAGATGGCCGGACGCATCGCTTGAACCGGGCGGCGCGTTCGGCTATCACGCTGCCCAGCGCGGGCCGAATAGGCCCCCGCAGCAGGCCTGTCCCCTTCGTCTAGAGGCCCAGGACGGCGCCCTCTCACGGCGCAAACAGGGGTTCGAATCCCCTAGGGGACGCCACGCTCTTGCGTGTTGGCGTCCGATGGACACGCCTCTGTTTCGTCGACAATCGTTTGGATGATGCCAGGGTTCCGGCGTGGCCGCCTCTTTGTCTGCGGCTGTCTGCCAGCGTGCCCTTGACGCGCGCAGACTGTGGTTCTCGTCGCGGCTTTCAAATGCGGTACGATGCGGGCGTTTTGTCGATCGAGGAGAGGACGATGCGCCGGCCGATCAACTTCAGCCGCTGGATCGAGGAGAACAGGCACCTTCTCGAACCGCCCGTCGGAAACCAGCAGGTCTGGAAGGATTCGGATCTCATCGTGACCGTGGTCGGCGGCCCGAACCAGCGCACGGATTTCCACGACGATCCGTACGAGGAGTATTTTCATCAGTTCAAGGGCAATGCCCATCTCCTGATCGCCGATCGTGGCCGGATCGAGCGGATCGACCTGCGCGAGGGGGACATCTTCCTGCTGCCGGCGCATATGCGCCATTCCCCGCAGCGTCCCGAACCCGGCAGCCTGTGCACGGTGATCGAATTGCCGCGCCCGGCCGGGGTCCTTGACGCCTTCGAGTGGTATTGCGCCGCCTGTGGCGGTCTCGTCCATCGCGGCGAATTGCAACTCGAGGACATCGTGAAGGACCTGCCGGTCGCATACCGGCGCTTCTATGACGCTCCGGTCGCCGGTCGCACCTGTCCGGCCTGCGGCACGGTGCATCCCGGCTCCGACTGGCGCGCTTGGCATGCGACCCTCGCCGCGCGGGGCGCCGCGTGAGCGGATCCGGGCCTGCTCGGCGAACGCTGCTGGGCATGCTCACGCCATCGTCGAACACGGTGCTCGAGCCCGTGACCTCGGCGATGCTCGCGGGGCTGCCCGGGGCAAGCGCGCATTTCGCACGGTTTCGCGTTACCGAGATCTCGCTGCGCGATCAGGCCCTGAGCCAGTTCTCGCCCGAGCCTATTCTTGCTGCCTGCGATCTCCTCGCTGACGCCAGGGTCGACGCGATCGCGTGGAGCGGAACCTCCGCCAGCTGGCTTGGCCTGCAGCGCGACCGCGACCTCTGCGCCGCGATCGCCGCGCGAACCGGCGTGCGTGCGACGACATCGGTGCTGGCGATGATCGAGGTCTTCCGGCGGCTCGGCGTCGAACGTTACGGTCTGGTCACGCCCTATCTCGACGAAATCCAGGCGCCGATCCTGGAGAATTTCGCGCGCGAGGGCTTCGTCTGCGCGGCCGAGCGGCATCTCGGAGATCGCGGCAATTTCTCGTTCTCGGAATACGATGCTGCGACCATCGCCGGGCTGGTCCGAGAGGTGGCCGCGTCCCGGCCGCAGGCGATCGCGATCCTGTGTACCAATCTGCGGGGTGCCCCCTTGGCTGCCGCGCTCGAACAGGAACTCGGCATCCCGATCGTCGACAGCGTCGCAACGGCGGTGTGGGGCAGCCTGCGTCTCGCGGGCGTCGATACCCGACGTGTCACCGGTTGGGGCGGAATCTTCGCCGTCGGCGATCAGGGACGGGAGTCGACCGGGGGCGACATCGGCCGGTAGGCGACAACCCGGATCTCGATTCGGATCAAGGGGTGCGGCAATTGATGGACCGCGACGGTGGTGCGCGCCGGGCCGGTCGCAGCGTCGAAATAGCGGTTGTAGACCTCGTTGTAGCCGACGAAATCGGACATATCGACCAGGTAGGTGGTGACTTCCACGACGTTCGACAGGCCTGCGCCTTCGGTCGCCAGGACAGTCGCGATCGTCTGCAGCACGGTCTCGGTCTGGGCGCGGATGTCGAAGCGCATGTCGCCTTCGGGCGTGATCTCGCCGCCGGCGAAGGAGTTGTCGGGCCGGCGTGAAGCGAGGCCGGACACGAAAATGAAATCGCCGGCTCGACGGCAATGCGGGTAATTGGCCCGCGACGGGGCGAGCTCGGGTTCGGTGGCGGAAACGGCGCGCGTCATGGCGGCACTCCTTCTGATGGTCTCACGTGGTAGGGCGACGCGTTCCGGCGAGGCGCAGCGCCTGATCGAGGAGCGGGCCGCCATCGGCGAGTTCGTCCACCACGTCGAAATGATGCTTGCCCGGCACATGATGCGCCGCGGGGCAGCCCCAGATCATCGCAATCTCGTCCGACTGGCGAATGAATTCGGGCAACTCGCCGGCGCCGACGGCGATCTCCACTGCGCATCGCGCGAGAAGCGCGCGGCGCGTCGGCGACAATTCGGCGACGATGCGCGGCGTGTCCAGCCCAAGCAACCGGCGCATCGGCAGCAGGCTCATGGGTTCGAGGTCGAAGAGGCCGGAGATGGGGAGCGCCGATCGCACGAAACCCGTACGGGGATCCGATGCCAGCATCGCCGCGAGGTGGCCACCCGCGGAGTGGCCGGAAACATGGATCGCCTCCGGATCAAGGCCGAAGGATGCGGCCCGGCCATGGAGGAAAGCCATGCACCGGCGCATCTGATCGACGATCCCCGCGAGATCGATGGCCGGCGCGAGTTCGTAATTGGGCACCGCGACCGCGAACCCCGCCGCGAGCATGCCGGCGGCGAAATGACCGTGGAGGTTCTTGTCCATGGCCTGCCAGAAACCGCCATGGATGAACACCCAGAGCGGCAGTGGACCGCTTCGCGGCCCAGCCGGATAAAAGAGATCGAGCGTCTCGTTCGGGCCTGGACCATAGACGACGTCGAGGGCAGGGTGGGTCTGCGATGCGGTAAACGCGGCGGTGCGCGCACGCCATGCCTCGAAGACGGCCTGCAGATCGGGCACCTGGCTGCGCGCGGCATAGGCGCGCGCGAGATCAGGGGCGGAGAAGCCGCGCCATGCAGGCCGGGTCGTATCGGGACGCTGCGTATCGATGGTCGCGGTTACCGTCAGGCCGGGTGGCCCCGGCCGCAGCGTCACGCGCGGCAGGAACCCCGCTATCGCGTCGCGCACCGCGATGTCGATGACGCGGCGACCCGGGTCGAAGGCCGCGGGGTTCTCCGCCTCCCAGGTCATGGCCGCAATCGCGGCTGGAGGAAGGCCGAGCGGCGCCATCCGGGCGAGAAGTTGAAGCATAGCGTCGTTGACCGCCCGCTCGGCCTGCGGCGCGGCGCTGCGCACCACGATCTCGATCGTCTCGGACATCATACCCCCAGGAAGGATTCCACGGTCGCGGCGTCGTCGCGGAGCGCTGCCGAGTCTCCCGACCAGACCGTCCGGCCCTTCTGGACGATGAAATGACGATCGGCCAGGCGCTCGAGCACCCGGAGATTCTTGTCGACGATCAGGATCGACTGCCCGCCGGTCTTGAGCCGCTCGATGCAAGTCCAGATATGGCTTCGGATGACCGGGGCGAGACCTTCGGTCGCCTCGTCCAGGATCAAGAGGCGTGGATTGGTCATGAGCGCGCGGCCGATCGCGAGCATCTGCTGCTCGCCACCGGACAAGGTCGACGCCATCTGTCCGCCGCGCTCACCGAGTACGGGAAAAAGGTCGCAGACCTTGGCGTGGGTCCAGGGACCAGGGCGTGCCGTGGCGATCAGGTTTTCTCGGACGGTGAGCGTCGGGAAGACCTGCCGCCCCTCCGGAACGAGGCCGATGCCGGCGCGCGCGATGGTCTCCGGAGCGGTGTTGGCGATCGATCTGCCCTCGAACACCACGCGCCCCGCAGCGACCGGGAGCAAGCCCATGATTGCGCGGATGGTCGTCGTCTTGCCCATGCCGTTGCGGCCAAGCAGGGAGACGACCTCGCCGGCCGCGATCGACAACCGCATGTCGAAGAGCACCGGCGAGCGGCCATAGCCGGATTGAAGTTCCGCGACCTCAAGCATCGCCGTCGCCGAGATAGGCCTGCCGCACCGCGGCGTCGTCGCGGATCGCGGCCGGTGGGCCGCAGGCGATGCTGCGTCCGGACACCAGGACCGTCACCCGGTCGGCGAGCGCGAAGACGGTTTCCATGTCATGCTCGATCAGCAGCATGGCGATGCGTCCCTTGAGCGCGCGCAGAAGCGCCGTCATCGCCTGGGTTTCGGTCGGGCCAAGTCCGGCCATGGGTTCGTCGAGCAGCATCAGTCGCGGCTTCGTCGCCAGCGCGATCGCGAGTTCGAGTTGCTTCTGCTGTCCATGCGACAGGTCGGCTGTCCGCTGGTCCGCAAGGGCTGCGAGGCCGGTTTCTTCGAGATGCGCCATCGCGGCGCGTCGCAAGCGCGCATCGCGGCGCACGGCGCCCCAGAAGCGGAAGGAATGGCCCTCGCGGGCCTGGACCGCGAGCGCGACATTGTCGAGGGCGGTGTAGTCTTGGAGCAGTTGCGAGATCTGGAAACTTCGGGCGAGGCCGCGACGCACGCGCGTCGGCGGCGGCAAACGACTGATGTCTTCGCCGGCGAACTCGATCTGCCCAGCGTCCGGTCGGATCTCTCCGATCAGTTGCCCGACCGCCGTGGTCTTGCCCGCGCCGTTCGGCCCGATCAGGGCATGCACTTCGCCCTCGGTCACGTCGAGCGACAGGTGATCGGTCGCGCGCAATCCGCCGAAGCTCTTCACGAGGTCGATCGCGCGCAGCAGAGGAGTGGCCATCGGTGCCTTACCTCAACCGGCGGCGCAGCCAGCCATAAAGGCCGCCGCGGCCGAACAGCACGACCAGCACGAGAAGGAGACCGATGGCGAACAACTTATGTTCGCCCCAGCCTGGAATACGGCCAAGCAGGTCTTCGAGACCGGTCAGTGTGATGGCGCCGATCACAGGGCCGATCAGCGTTCCCGCGCCGCCGAGTATCACCATGATCATCATCTCTCCCGACTTCGTCCAGAAGAGCATGTCGGGGCTGACGAAACGCGCCTGATTGACCATGAGCGCGCCGGCGAGCGCGCCGCCCATGCCGGCGATCACGAACGCAGCCAGTTTGTAGCGATAGGATTGGACACCTATCGCGGCCATGCGCCGCTCGTTCTGCCTGATCCCGCCGAGCACGCGGCCGAAGCGCGATCCGACGAGGCGATGCGCGACGAACAGGGCGGCGAGGAGGATCGCCAGGACAAGATAGTAGAAGACCGTGTCGTCGCGCAGATCGAGGCCCGGGAATTCGTTGCGCCGCCGCACGGTCATTCCATCGTTGCCGCCGTACTGGCTGAGCGAGGAGAAGAGGAAGAACAGCATCTGCGCGAAGGCCAGTGTGATCATCAGGAACTGGACACCTGCCGTGCGCAGGGACAGCGCGCCGATGGCCGCCGCGAGGACACCGCCGGCGAGCATGGCCGCCGGGATCACCACCAGGAATTGCGTCGAGCCCGGGATCACGCCGAACAGCGGCTCCGAGGTCTGCCAATGACGGTAGAGGATCGCGACCGTATAACCGCCGATCCCATAGAAGGCCGCATGACCGAAGCAGGCGAGGCCGCCATAGCCGAGGATGATGTCGAGGCTGACCGCCGCGAGCGCGTAGATGAGCATGCGCGTAGCGAGCGACACCCAGGCCGGATCGCCGGCGAGCGTCGCGAGGCTCGGCAGGGCCAGGAGCAGCGCCAACAGCGCGAGGCCGATCCAGCGCAGCGATGCGGGCGTCTCATCCATGGGCAGGCAGCAATCCGCGGGGCTTCACGAGCAGGACCAGGGCCATGAGCAGATAGACCCCGAGAGAGGAGAGACCGCCGCCCAGCGCGTCCGCAGCCGAAGCCTCCATGAACGTCTTCAGCCAGGGGGGCACGACGGCGCGCAGGGCGGTATCTACGAGGCCGACCACCATCGCCGCGAGGAACGCGCCGCGGATCGACCCGAGGCCTCCGATGACGACCACGACGAAGGTCAGGATGAGGATCTGCTCGCCCATGCCGACCTGGACCGTATACACGGGGCCAGCCATCAGACCGGCGAGACCCGCCAGCAGCGCGCCAAGCCCGAACACCGCCGTGTAGAGGCTGCGTATGTCGACCCCGAGCGCCCGCACCATGTCGCGATGGGTCGAGCCCGCGCGCACGAGCATTCCGATGCGGGTGTGGGAAATCAGGAGGTAGAGGCCTAGCGCCACCATCAGACCGACCGCGACGATGGCGAGCCGATAGATCGGATAGGGGACGCCCGGGACGACCTCGATCGAACCGTCGAGGAGTGGCGGGATCGACACGTACAGCGGCCGCTGGCCGAACAGGAGCGAAAAGATCTCGTTCATGCACAGGGACACGCCGAACGTGGCGAGCACCTGGTCGAGATGATCGCGCGCGTAGAGCCGCCGCATGATGAGCGTCTCCATCGCCATGCCGGCGACGGCAGCGCCGGCGAGACCGGCCAGAAGGGCGAGCAGGAACGAGCCGGTCTTCGCCACGGTGTAGGCGGTCAGGAAGGCACCGACCATGTAGAGCGACCCATGGGCGATGTTGATGACACCCATGATGCCGAAGATCAGCGTCAATCCGGCAGCCAGCAAGAACAGCATCACGCCGAGCTGGAGCCCGTTCAGGGCCTGTTCGACCGCGAGGTTCAGCACGTGCGCGCGCCGCCGATGTCTGTCGAGAGATCAGGACGGGCGGGACCCCGGAAGATCCCGCCCGGCGGTTTTCAGAGCTTGCAGTCCTTGGCGAAGGAGTCGCCATGGCCGGACAGGATCTTGCTCACCGTCTTGAGGGCGAGCGTGCCATCCGCATTCTTGACGGGCTGGACATGGTACCAGTCCTGGACCGGGTGCTGGTTCTGGCCGAACTTGAAACCGCCGCGGATCGATTTGAAATCGGCCTTGCGAAGTTCGGCGGCGAGCTTGTTGACGTCGTCTCCGCCCACAACCTTGAGCGCCGCGGCGAGCGCCTGGGCGGTGTCCCAGCCCTGGCCCGCATAGACGCTCGGCGTGCGGTTGTAGCGCTTCTGGAAGGCGGCGACGAAGTCGCGGCTTTCGGCGTTGTCGAAATCGGCGTTCCACTTCGCCCCGATGTTCAGGCCAAGCGCGATCTCACCGACGGCGTTGAGGGTCGCGATGTCGAGGGTGGGCTCCGCGCCGACCATCGGGATCGTGCCCATCAGACCAGCCTGATGATACTGCTTCAGAAAGGCGATGCCGATGCCGCCGGGATGGAACTGGTAGACGACATCGGGCTTCGCGGCGCGGATGCGCGCCATCTCAGCCGCGAAATCGGTCTGGTCCATCTTCGTGTAGATTTCCTCGACGATCGCACCCTTGAACAGGCGCTTGAACCCGGCGACGGCATCCTTGCCAGCCTGATAGTTCGCGGCGAGGGCGAAGGCGGTCTTGAAGCCGAGCTTGTTCGCGAGTTCGCCCGCGCTTTCGTGCAGGGCGTCGTTCTGCCAGGAATAGACGAAATAGTTCTTGTGGCACTCCTTGCCCGCGAGATTCGACGGACCGGCGTTCGGGCTGAGATAGAGGCCGCCGGCATCGACGACGTCGGGCACGATCGAGACGGCGACGTTCGAGAACACCACGCCGGTGACGATCTTGATCCGTTCGGTCTTCAGGAACCGGTCGACGATCTGCTTGCCCTGGCCGGGCTTGAGCCCGTCGTCCTCGACGATCAGCTGGATGGGGACGCCGCCAAGCTTGCCGCCCTCGCGTTCCATCGCCAGCTGAAACGCGTCGCGGATATCCTGGCCGAGATAGCCGGCAGGACCGGACAGCGTGCTGACGAAACCGATTTTCACCGGGGCCTGGGCCTGGGCGGCACCGATCGCCCCGAGGGCGAAGACGGCACCGAGAACGGAACGTGCGAGGGTCATGGCGTTCAACTCCCTTCGGGATATGCGGCAGCACGCGAGGCGACGGGCCCCGCGCCACTTGCCGACCGATTGCATTGGACCGTAACAGCGCCCGACGGCCAGCGGCAAGCAGGACCGCTCCCGGACGGGTGGCTGCCGTCGTCGTGTTTCATCCGGCGCGACCGGCTCCAGCGAGCCCGCAGGCGAGGAACGCCGCTCGGGTCGCGTCCTTCTCGGCATCTGTGAGGTCCAGCATCGGACGACGAACCGATCCGCCTGTCTGTCCGAGAAGGTCCTGCCAGTATTTCTGATGGGATTGCGGCTTGTCGGGAGGACGTGTGGATTTGAGCACCTTGCGGACCGGCTCCAGGCTGTCGCGGATGGCGCGCGCCTCCGCGATCCGACCGGCGAAGGCGAGGTCCGTGTAGTCGCGCATCCGCCGGTCCGTCGCGGTCTGCAGCAGATAGGGCGGCGACGAGCAGAGATAGAGCCGCCATCCCAGTTCGACGATGTTGTCGAACCATTCGTCCTCCGATGCCGTCGAAACGATCAGCTTGTCGCCCGCGAGGCGGGTGAGTTCGGAGTACATCGGCCGCGGCACGCTGTACTTGATCGCGACGACGTTGGGGATGTCGGCAAGGCGCGCGCAGAGCTGTGGGCTCATCAGGTAGCCGCTGTCGGGATGGCTCCAGAGCGCGATCCCGAGTTCGGTCGCCGCCGCGACATGCTGGTAATAGGCCTCGAGGATCGCGTCCTGGCGGTGGACGAAATGGAGGACGGGCGCGTGAACGACGATGCTGTCGGCACCGACCGCTTCCGCGTGGCGCGCGAGCTCGATCACGACGTCGAGGTTCTGGTCCGAGCACGACATCACGGTCCCGGCCTTGCCGGCGCATTCCTCGGCCGCGATTTCGAACAGGCGCTTGCGCTCCGGTACGGACAGGGAAAAGAACTCGCCCTGTTTGCCGGCGACGAAGACGCCGTCGATCCCGAGCTCGCCGATCCAGTGCCGGAGATTCCGCCGGAAACCCTGCTCGTCGATCGCTCCATCGGGCAGGAACGGGGTCAGCGCCGCGGCCCAGATGCCGCGCATGTTGGCCCGCGCGAAATCCTTGGCATCGGTACGACGATAGCGCGTCATGGGGCGTCTCTCCCGGTGATGGCGCGCCAGATACGTTCCGGCGCGTAGGGCGGATCGAGATGGGATATGCCGAACGGGCGCAGCGCGTCCATGATCGCGTTGGCGATCGCGGCTGGAGCGCCGATCGTCCCAGTCTCTCCGGCGCCCTTCGCACCCAGCGGATTGGTCGGGCTGTCGACCGGTGCGTGGACGATCTCGACGGGTGGAATGTCGCGTGCGCGTGGCAGGGCATAGTCCATCAGCGACCCGGTCAGGATCTGACCATCGGCATCGATCGCCACGCGCTCCAGCAGGGCCTCGCCAATGCCCTGCGCGATCCCGCCGATCAACTGACCCGCCGCGAGATCCGGGCTGATCACGGTCCCGCTATCCTCGACCCACCAGAGCCGTTCGATCCGCACGGATCCGGTCGTTCCATCGATCGCGACGCGCGCCAGGCAGGCGCCGCTCGCCCAGGGTGAATCCGGGCACTCGAACCGACGTTCGAAGGTCAGTCCGGGGCGCAGGCGTGCCAGGGCGGCGAGGCTGTCTGCGCCCGCGTCCTGCTGCGCCGCGCGCAGGGCCGCGCAGGCTGCGAGCACGGCGCTGCCGCCGATCGCGGTCGACCGGCTCGCGAGCGCCCCGATCCCGTCAGGTGCGGTGTCCGTGTCGCCATAGGTGACATCGATGTCGGCCTCGTCGATTCCGAGCGCGCGTGCCGCGATCGCCGCAAAGGTGGTCGCGCGTCCCTGGCCCTGCGACGGCGTCCCGGTCGCGACGCGAATGCGGCCTCCAGGCAGGAGAGAAATCCGTGCCGCCTCCCAGCCCTTGCCCCCCGGCTCGACATAGAGCGCGAGGCCAAGCCCGGCGATCTCGCCCATGACGCGTCGCGCGGCGACCTCGGCCTTGCGCGCTGCATAGCCCGCGTGTTCCGCAAGGCGGTCGAGCAGGCCGGTCAGGTCTCCCGAGTCGATCCGTTCGCCCGTCGGCGTCTCATGCGGAAGGCGGCGTATGACGGCGTCACGGCGATAAGCCAGCGGATCTATCCCCGTCCTGGCGGCGGCCAGATCGATCAGGCGTTCCATGACGAGGCAGGCCTCCGGGCGTCCTGCGCCACGATAGATCCCGACGGCGGGGGTGGCCGTTGTCACGCCCGACGTCGCAATGTCGACACGCGCAATCGCGTAGGGACCGGGCAGGATCCGACCGCAATTCAGCCCTGGCACCATCGCGCTGTAGGAAAGCCAGTGGCCGAGCGGAAAACGGATCCGGGCGCGCAGCGCGACCGGTCGTCCGGCGTCGTCGAGCCCGAGTTCGGCGTCGATCTCGCCGCCGCGTCCATGCGTTCCACCGATCAGATCCTCGGCACGGCTTCCCGCCCAGCGCACGGGGCGTCCGAGACGCATCGCCGCGATCGCGCAGACGATGTCCTCCGGATGGAGCGATGCCTTTGCGCCAAATGCGCCACCGACATCGCCGGTCACGACCCGCACCTGGCTCGGATCCAGCCCCAACACACCTGCGAGTTCGTCGCGCGCGCGCGATGGGGATTGCGTCGGCAGCCTGATGACGAGGCGACCATCGCGCCAGTCCGCGATCGCGCCGCGCGGTTCGAGCGGCATCGCGGCGACAAGCTGATGGCGTATGCGCAGCGCCAGACGCGAGGCGGGCCTTGCGTCTTCGGACGTCCAACTGCGCGCGTACACGGTCGTCTCGCCCGTGACCGGCTTGCCGTAGACGACCTGGATCGTCTCCAGCGCGTCCTGGGCCGATCCCTCTGTCGTCGCGACGACCGCCACGATGGGCTGGCCGACCGCGTGGACCACGTCCAGGGCCAGCGCGTCGAAGCGCGGCAGGGACAACGGCGCGGCGAGGGGATTGACCGACGGCGCGCGGGCGAGGGCGATGTCGGCTCCCTGGAGCACGAGCGCCACGCCCGGCATGTCGCGTGCCGCCGTGCAATCCAGCGCCGCGATCTGTCGCTTTGCGCGATCGGCACGCAGGAACGCGATCGCGAGGGCATCTTCGGGAACGCCGTCCGCGATGAAGCGGCCTTGCCCGCGGAGAAGCGCATCGTCCTCGCGTCTCATCTCCTGGTCGCTCCGACGCTGGCGCGGAACCGGCGCTCAGGAAAAGCGGCCGAGGCCGAGCGGGGCTGGATCGCAGACCGGTGTCGTCCCGCAGACCAGATCGGCGATCACCCGGCCGGTCACGGCGCCGAGGCCCATGCCCCAATGTCCATGGCCGACCGCTAGCCACATGCCGGGCTGCCCGGGGGCCGGTCCGATGATCGGCGCGCTGTCGGGCGTGTTCGGACGCGCGCCGCGCCAGGCCTGGGTATCGATGCGGCCCTCGAGCGGGACGAGACCGCGTGCGAGACGTTCTGAGGCATCGAGTTGCACCGTCGTGGGCGGCGCGTCGCGATGCGCGAACTCCGCGCCGGTGGTGAGACGGATACCCATGACCATCGGATTGATCGCGAAACCGCCTTCCATGTCGGTGATCGGACGACCCAGCGTCGCGTTGCCGGCGAGGGCGTAGTGCATGTGGTAGCCGCGCTTCACCGCGATCGGCACGGACATGCCGAATCCCGCGAGGAACTCCTTCGCCCAGGGGCCGAGCGCGACGACGACATGCGGGGCGACGACCGGTCCGTCCGGTGTCTCGAGGGTCCAGCCACCGGCCTTGCGCGTGAGAC
>CAIOSQ010000183.1 GCA_903860935.1 uncultured Rhodospirillales bacterium
CAGACAACTATTTCCACCCATCGCCTCGTATGACGGATCGGCGCACGCTATGGTCGGCGCATGAGCGCTCCGTCCACCGCGCCCACCTTCTTCTGGCACGACTACGAGACCTTCGGCGCGCAGCCGCGGCGCGACCGGCCGGCGCAGTTCGCGGGATTGCGCACCGATCTCGACCTCGAGGAGATCGATGCGCCGGTGGCGTGGTTCTGTCGCCCGCCGCGCGACCAGCTGCCCGATCCCGAGGCGGTGCTGATCACCGGTATCACGCCGCAGCGCGCCGAGGCGGAGGGTCTGCCCGAACCGGAGTTCGCCGCGCGGATCGAGGCAGAGCTCGCGCGCGCGGGCACGATCGGCACCGGCTACAACAGCATGCGCTTCGACGACGAGGTGACGCGCCACCTGTTCTGGCGCAACCTGATCGACCCCTATGCGCGCGAATATGCGCAGGGATGTTCGCGCTGGGACCTGCTCGACGTCGTGCGCTGTACCTGGGCGCTACGGCCAGAGGGCATCTCCTGGCCGATGGGCGAGGATGGCAGACCCAGCTTCCGCCTGACGCGGCTGACCGCGGCCAACGGGCTTGCGCATGACAACGCGCATGACGCCCTGTCGGATGTGCGCGCGACGATCGCGCTGGCCCGGCTGGTGCGTGCGCGCCAGCCGCGGCTCTGGGACTTCGCGCTGCGCCTGCGGCACAAGGACGAGGTCCGCCTCCAGATCGCCGCGGGCCGGCCCTTCCTGCACATGTCCGGACATTATCCCGTCGAGCGCGGCTGCATGGCCGTGGTCTGGGCGCTCGGCCCGCATCCGGTGAACAGGAACGAGGTGATCGTCTGGGACCTGGACCAGGACCCGGAGATCCTCGCGCGGCTCGATGCCGGGACACTGCGTCGGCGGCTGTTCACCGCCACCAGTGACTTGCCGGACGGCGAGACACGGCTGCCGCTCAAGACCATCCACATCAACCGCGCACCGATCGTGATCGGAAACCTGAACGTGCTCGGAGACGCGGGCGGGCGGTTCGGCATCGACCTTGCCCGCGCGCAACGTCACGCCGGGATCGCGGCACGGCTGCCGGATCTCTCGGCTCTCTGGGCCGACGTCTACGCGCGCCCTCCCGCCACTGCGGCAATCGACGTCGACGAGGATCTCTATGGCGGCTTCATCGGTGACGCCGACCGGCGGCGGCTCGCGCGGCTGCGCGCGCTGCCGCCGGAGGATCTGGCGACACCGGTCGCGTTCGACGATCCGCGGCTGGACGAGCTGCTGTTCCGCTTCCGCGCGCGGAACTTCGCGCACACGCTGAGCGAGGCGGAACGCGCGCGCTGGACGCGTCAGCGTCGCGCGCGACTGCATGATGGCGTCGGCGGCGCGACGACGCGCGCGCAATTCCAGGCGCGCATCGAGGCGCTGGTCGCGGCCGCGGCCGAACGCGACGACACGCGCGCCCGGGGTTTGCTGGAGGCGCTCATGGAGTGGGCGCGGACGCTGGACTAGGCGATCGTGTCCCGCCTGATGGTGGCGGACCTGTTCATAAGGAGCCTGCCGCCGATGCGCTTGCCATGAGAGACCGGATGGCCTTTGTCTGTCGCATCGAGCCGACACGGTCAGGAGGGCGGGCATGCGCGCGGACAATTGGGGCTGGCGGGCCAGGATCGGCCTGTTCATCGTCGGCAACGAGGCGGTGCCGGAAGCGGAGTGGTGGGCGATGGCCCCGCCCGGCGTCTCGGTGCATGCCGCCCGCGTCACGGCGCCCACCCCCTGGGCGACATGGAACCACAACCGCAGCGCGGTGGCGCTGGCCGACGACATGCTGCGCGGGGCCCGGCAATTCGCCGCCATGAAGCTGCAGGCGGTGGTGGTAGGGCACAGTTCCAGCTCCATCCTGGGCGGCGAGGGGTGGGACGAAGCGGTGGTGGACGCGCTTTCGTCCGTGCTGCCCGGCGTCGCGGTCTCCACCAACGGGATCGACTGCATCGCCGCGCTGCGCATGATGGGCGTCTGCCGCCCGTTGCTGGTGCTGCCCCCCTGGTTCGGGCTGCCGTTCCTGGACCAGGCCGCCGCCTATTGCGCGGCGCGCGGCGCAGCCCCTGCGCGGACGATCCGCTACGACCCCGGGCCCGGCTGGCGCGACCTGCCGCCCGGGGAGCTCTATGCCCACGGTATGGGCTTCGCCCAGCAGATCGTCCCCCTCTATGAGCAGGTTCGGGCGGCCTGCCCCGATGACGCGGATGGCGTGCTGCTGGCCGGCACCGGGTTCCGCTGCGTCGGGCTGATCGAGGCGCTGGAGCAGGACCTCGGCCGGCCGGTGGTCACCGCCAACCAGGCGAGCCTGTGGCATGGTCTGCGCCAGGCAGGGGTACGGCCGGCGGTGGAAGGCTACGGGGCGCTGCTGCGCGGCACGCGATAGAGAGGCTCCGCAGCGGAGGGGTACGGTGAGCCGCGACGGCCATATGTTCCCAAGGTCTGGGTCTTGAGCAAGCGCCCAGGGGCCGTCCCGCGTTTGCGTCCCAGAGGTTGGATGCAGACACGCTTTCCGGCGGGAAATAGTTGTCTGGATCCGATTGCGGTGCTTGGAGCCGATTGCGGTGCTTCACCCGGACGGGCGTGCGAGTTCCCGCGCGGGGGACGGGCACGGAGCCCGAATCACGACCGGTACCGGGAGTTGATCCAGGCTCCGGCCCGGTTCCTCCAAACCGCGCCGTCAGGTCGGGATGTCGATCCAGGTACCGCCGGCGCGCAGGCTGGTCGCGATCGCCTCCAGCGCCAGCGCCGTGTCGATCGATTCCGCTTCGCTGGCGCCGGTCCAGCCGGCACCCGTGCGCACGAGCGTCGTGAAGCTCTCTGCCTCCAGGCGGAACCCGTCGCCGCCAGGGATCTCCTCGACGGCGAAGGGCACCGTGTTCGGGACGCCGCGCTTGACCCGCAGCGTCAGCGTGCCGGCCGGCGCGTGATTGGAATAGCCGGTCTCGAGCACGCCACGTTCCGCGATGACGACGGCGTGGCGATGGAAGCTGGTCGAGAGGCTGGTGGTGATCTGGCCAATCAGGCCGGAGGGGAATTCGAGCGTGGCCGCGACGGTCTGGTCGACGCCGGCCCGGGTGAAGCGCCCGGTGGCGAGCACGCGGCGCGGGCGCGCACCGGCGACGAGACGCACGAAGCTGACGGCATAGGTGCCGGCGTCGTAGAGGGCACCCCCGCCCCGCTCCGGCAGGAGGCGGATGTTCCGCGGATCGGCGACCGGTTCGCCATCCGGGGTCGCGATGCCGAAGCCGAAACTGGCGGTGACCACCTGGACGCGGCCAAGCTCGCCCGCGGCGAGGATCTCGCGGGTACGCAGCGTCTGCGGCTGCGACATGTAGGGATAGGCCTCGACCAGATGGCGACCGGCCGCGCGCGCGGCATCGTACATCTCGCGCGCATCGGCGCCGCTCATGCAAAGCGGCTTCTCGCACAGCACATGCTTGCCGGCCTGCAGGGCCCGGATGGTCCATATCTTGTGCATGTCGTTGGGCAGCGGGTTGTAGACCGCCTCGATCTCCGGATCGGCCAGCAAGGCCTCGTAGCTCGCGTGATGACGCGGGATGCCGCAGGCATGGGCGAAGGCGGCGGCCTTCTCGCCGCTGCGGCTGGCCACCGCGACGACGGCGATGTCGGGCGATCCGGCGACGCCCGTGCAGAACTGGCGGGCGATGTTGGCGGCACCGACAATGCCGAGGCGCAGGGGAGTTGGCATGGAGAGTTCCTCGCTGAATGGCCGGATCATGGCGCGCAGGCACCATAATCGGATCCAGACAACTAATCCGCCTGGCAATCCTGGTCGGAATAGTTGTCTGGATCCGATTTTCGGTGTGGTAGGTGGATGGCGCGTTTCGGGTGCAGGACGGATCGGGCTCTGGCATGGCGAGGCAACGTTACGACGCGGTCGTATGCGGCGCGGGCATCGCGGGGATCGCGGCCGCCCATGCGCTGCGCGAGGCCGGGCTGGCGCGGGTCGCGCTGGTCGAGCCGGGGCCGGTTCTTGGCCTGACCAGCGACAAGTCGACGGAGTGCTACCGCAACTGGTGGCCCGGTCCGGGCGACGCGATGGTCGCGCTGATGAACCGCAGCATCGACCTGATGACGGAGCATGCGCGACGCTCGGGCAACCGCTTCGTCATGAACCGCCGCGGCTATGTCTACGCCACCGCGCGCCGCGAGATGGTCGAACGCTTCGAAAGCCAGGCGCTCGAGGCGGCGGCACTTGGTGCGGGGCCGCTGCGCCGTGTCGCATCGGGCGCGCCCTACATCCCTGCCGCGGCACACGGTTTCGAGGACGGGCCAGACGGCGCCGACATGATCCTCGACAAGGACCTCATCCGCACGCATTTCGGCTATCTCAACCCGGACACGGTCGCCGTGCTGCATGCGCGGCGCTGCGGCTCGCTCAGCGCGCAGCAACTCGGCATGCACCTGCTCGAGAGCGCGCGCGCGAACGGCGTCGACCTGATCGCCGCCGAATTCCTCGGCGCTGAGACCGCCGCGGGCCGTGTCAGCGGCGTGCGGCTGCGCGCGGGCGAGCGGGAATTCGCCATCGATACCGATGCGCTGGTCCTCGCCACCGGTCCACATGTCAAGGCGACGGCGGCGCTGCTCGGCGCGTCCCTGCCGGTCGTCGTCGAACGCCATATCAAGATCAGCCTGCCCGACCCGCTGGGCGTCGTGCCGCGCACGGCGCCGCTGATCATCTGGTGCGATCCGACGCGGCTGCCCTGGAGCGCGGACGAACGCGCGGCGCTCGACCAGGACGACGACACGCGCCGGTTGCTCGCCGAGTTCCCCGCCGGGGTGCATGGACGGCCGGTCGGCGCGGGCGACCAGGTGCTGATGTACTGGACCTATGACTGCCCGCAGGACGATGCGCCGGTCTTCCCGCTGACCTGGGACCCGTATCTGCCGGAGATCACGCTGCGCGGCATGGCTGTGCTCGTCCCCGGCCTCGCCGCCTATTTCGACCCCATGCCGAAGCCCTATGTCGATGGCGGCTACTACACGAAGACGCCGGAAAACCGGCCGCTGATCGGACCACTGCCCGTACCTGGCGCCTATGTCTGCTCGGCCTTCTCCGGCTTCGGCATCATGGCGTCGTGCGCGGCCGGCGAGTTGCTCGCCAAGCACGTGACCGGCGCCGCGCTGCCCGGCTACGCGCCGGCCTTCCATCCGAACCGCTACGACGATCCGGGCTATCGCAAGCTGCTCGAGACCTGGGACGATTCGGGACAGCTGTGACCCGCCCGGACCGGGGCGCGACCATCGGCCCGGTCATCGCGACGAGAGTGAGGGAGTAGCCAGATGGCCATACGTATCGGCGTCGTCGGACTGGGACAGATCGCACGCAAACGGCATTTGCCCGCGATCGCGGGCAATCCGGATTTCGAGCTGGCGGGTCTCGCGAGCCTCGGCGGCGGCGCGCAGATCGGCGGGCTGCCTGTGCATGACGACCACCGGGCGATGCTGGCCGCATGCCGGCCCGACGCCGTGGCGATCTGCACGCCGCCGGCCGCGCGCTTCGCGATCGCGCGCGACGCGCTGCGCGCGGGCATGCATGTCCTGCTGGAAAAGCCGCCCGCCGCGACGATGGGCGAGGCCGAGGCGCTGGTCGCGCTCGCGGCGCGCGAGGGACGCGTGCTCTTCGCCACCTGGCACTCGCAATACAACACCGCGGTGGAGGCCGCGCGGCGCTTCCTGACCGGTCGGCGCGTCGCCACGCTGCGCGTCGACTGGAACGAGGATTTCCGGACATTCCATCCCGACCAGGACTGGATCTGGGAGGTGGACGGGCTCGGCGTATTCGACATGGCGATCAACGCGCTCTCGGTGATCAGCCGCCTGTTCGAGACTCCGCCCTTCGTGCGCGACGCCGAGCTGCGCATCGCGGCGGATCATGCGGCGCCGCTCTCCGCCGTGCTGCGCTTCGGCACCCTGGACGACGCGGCCGGACCGATGGAGATGCACACCGACTGGGACCAGCCGGGTCCCGAACGGCGCGAGCTGCGTCTCACGACCGCGTGCGGGCACCGGCTCGAACTGCTGGACAGCTGCGGAACCCTGATGATCGACGGCGCGGTTGCGGTCAAGGAGGAGCGCGCCGAATACCCGATGCTCTATGCCCGCTTCGCCGGGCTCGTGCGCGAGGGCCGCTGCGACGCCGATCTGGCGCCGCTGCGCATGACCCTCGATGCGCTTGCGCTCGGCAGACGCACGCCGCTGCCCGCCTATGGACGCTGAGCCCCGCCGGCACGTGACCGGCGGGACGCGCGGTCACCAGGAACCGGTGTTCGGCATGCTGGCCCAGGGCTCGGCGACGGGCAGCGCCGCGCCGTCCTGGAGCAGTTCGATCGAGATGCCGTCCGGCGTCTTCACGAAGGCCATGCGCCCGTCGCGCGGCGGCCGGTTGATGACGACGCCATGCGCCTGCAGCGCCGCGCAGGTCGCGTAGATGTCGTCGACCGCATAGGCCAGGTGGCCGAAATTGCGGCCCCCGCCATAGACCTCGGGATCCCAGTTGTAGGTCAGTTCGATCTGCGTGGCCTCGCCGGGCACGGCAAGAAAGACATTCGTGAAGCGGCCCTTCTCGCTCGAATAGCGCCGCTCTTCCTTGAGGCCGATGACCTCGAAGAAGGCGAGCGTGTCCTCGATCGAGGAGACGCGGATCATCGTATGCAGGTACTTCATCGGTTCGGCTCCCTGG
>CAIOSQ010000184.1 GCA_903860935.1 uncultured Rhodospirillales bacterium
CGCCTGCTCGGCGGCGCCCATCGCACGCGACTGCGCGTCTATGCGAGCCACTGGCTGCGCGGCGCCAAGACGCCCGAGGACGGCCACGCGGCGGCGCGCGAGGCCGTGCGCCGCGGCTTCACCGCGTTCAAGTTCTCGCCGCTGACGCGCGAAGCATTGAAGGCCGACGAGGCCGGCGCGATCCGCCGCGCCGCGGAGATGATGGCCGCCGCGCGCGAGGGCGCCGGGCCGGATGTGGACATCTTCATCGAGTGCAGCGAATTGCTGACCCCGCGCACCGCGGTGATGCTCGACCGTGCCTTCGCGCCCTACCGTCCTGGTTGGTTCGAGGAACCGGTGCCCTTCGAGAACGCCAAGGTCATGGCGCAGCTCCAGCGCGACATCGCGACGCCGATCGCGACCGGCGAGCGCCTGCTGTCGCGCTACGAATTCCGCGAGCTGCTGGAAAACGCCGGCTGCCGCATCCTTCAGCCCGACCTGATGCATGCCGGCGGGCTGACCGAGGTGCGGCGCATCGCGAGCTTCGCCGACACCTACTACGTGCCGATCGCGCCGCATAATCCGGGCGGTCCGATCTGCACCATGGCCTCGATGCACCTCGCGGCGGCCATCCCGAATTTCTACATCCTCGAGCAGATGGAGCCGCAGCGCGCGACGCGCGATCGCGGCTCGCGCCCGGCGATCCGTTTCGAGGAGGGCGCCTTCGTGCTGCCCGACGCGCCGGGATTCGGCCTGGAGCCGGATCTGGAGATGCTGCGCGCCCACCCGTTCCAGCCGCAGCCGCGCAGCGAGCGCGGCGGCGCGCTCTGGACCTGACCACACAGAAGAAAAGGGGGAAACGATGTTCCGTCAAACAGCCTACGCGGCGCTCGCCGCGCTCGCGGTCTCGGCGCCCGTCGCGGCGCAGCAGCGCGTCACGATCCAGTGGCAGACGCCCAACCTGACCGAATCCCAGTACGAGCCGATCTGGAAGCGCACGATCGCGGCCTTCGAGCAGGCCAATACCGACGTCAAGGTCGAGCCGGTGCTGGTGGCGCGCAGGGACCATTGGACCAAATTCGTCGCCGCGTCCCAGGCCCGCCAGGCGCCCTGCGTCGTCCAGGTCGACCTGACCACCGCGGCCTACGAGGGTTATCTGCGGCCGCTCGACGATTTCTGGTCGAAGGAGCCGCAATCCTTCCGCGACGCCTGGGCCGAGGACATGCTCAAGGCGGCACGCTGGAAGGGGCAACTCTACGGCATTCCCAACTGGGGCGGCGTCTATGCCGAGGTCTATAACCGCGAGCTCGTCGAGAAGGCCGGCCTCGACCCGAAGAACCCGCCGCGCAGCTGGGCCGAGTACCTCGCCTGGTCCAAGGCGCTGACCGGTCCCGACCAATGGGCCACCGCCATCCTCGGCGGCAAGACCGACACCACGACGCGCGTCCTGCTGACCTGGATCTACGGCAATGGCGGCGAGCCCTTCAACGCAGACATGACCGAGGCCACCTTCGCCAAGGATCCGAAGAGCCTCGAGGCGATCAAGTTCTATCTCGGCCTCTTCTCGCGCGAGAAGGTCGCCGCGCCCGCGCCGACGACGACCAACTACCTCGAGCAGACGGTGTTGTTCGCGCAGGGCAAGATCGCGACCATGCGCAACGCCTATTGGTCGATCGCCAAGGTCATCGGGGACAATCCGAAGATCGAAGGCAAGATGTTCGCGGCCCCGCTGCCTGCGCAGATCCCCAACGCGCCGACCCTGGCGACGCTGGGCGCGCATTCGATCTCCGCGAGCTGCAGGCATCCCGAAGCCGCGTGGCGCTTCATCAAGTTCGACATGGGCAAGGAATGGGCGGTCGAGCGCGCGGTGAAGGCCAACTGGATGCCGCTGCGCCGCGACCTCGCGGACGAGCCGGCGATCAAGGCCGACGAGATGCTGGCGCAGTTCGTGCGGATCGGCGCCAACGCCCGCAGCTATCCGCTGCCGCACCCGATCTGGGCCGACATCGCGGTCAACGACATCGTCGACGCGGTGCAGAAGGCGCTGCTCGATCCCGCGCGCACCGAGGAGATCTTCCGCGATCTCGACGCGCGGCTGACGAAGAAGCTCAAGGACATCTGAGGGCCGGGTCCGGGGCATGGCGACGACGACGCGCGGCTGGACCGGCTACGGGCTGGCGCGGGAGAGGTGGCACGGCTACCTCTTCCTGGCGCCGGTCCTGCTGTTCTTGTGCGCCATCGTCGTCCTGCCGCTGGGCCATGCGATCTGGACCAGTTTCCACCGCATCCGCGGGCTGTCCGCGCGCTTCGTCGGTCTCGACAACTATGCGCGCATTCTGGGCGACGAGGCGTTCTGGCACGCGCTGGGCGTCTCGTTGCGGTTCACGGCGATCTCGGTCGCCGCACATGTTCTGCTCGGGCTTGCGCTCGCGCTGGCGCTCAACGAGATCCGTGTCGCGCGCACGGCGCTGCGGATCCTGTTCCTCACGCCCTGGATGGTGGCGCCTGCGGTCGGGGCCACCATCTGGCTCTGGCTGCTCGAGCCGCAATTCGGGGTCGTCAACTACCTGCTGATGGCCTCCGGCCTGATCGCATCGCCGGTCGCCTGGCTGGGCGAACCCGGTCCCGCCTTCGCGGCGGTGACTGCGGTCGAGATCTGGCGCGGCGTTCCCTTCGTCATGCTGCTCCTGCTGGCGGGGCTGCAGACCATTCCGCTGGAGCAGTACGAGGCCGCGGGCATCGACGGCGCCAGCGCCTGGCAGCGCTTCCGCTACGTGACCATGCCGAATCTCGGCTACCTGCTGGTGGTCGCCTCGACACTCGACACCATCAACGTCGTGCGCCACTACGACATCATCGGCGTCATGACCGGCGGCGGGCCGGCGGGCGCGACCGAGGTACTGCCGGCGCTGCTCTACAACACCGCCTTTCGCGCCAACCGCTTCGGCGAGGCGGCGGCGATCGGCGTCATGCTGCTGCTGATGGTGTTGGCCTTCGCGGTGGTCTATCTGCGCGTCACGCGCATCGGTCGGCCGGAGGGCGAGCGATGACGCGCCGGCCGCCGCTTGCCACCGCCGCGCTGACCCTGGTCCTCTTCGTCGCTGCCGCGGTGACCGTCTTCCCGTTCTACTGGATGCTCAACACCTCGCTGAAGCCGCCGCACGAGGTGTTCCTGTCGCCCCCGGCCTTCGCGTCGGAGAACTGGACCCTCGCGGCCTACGACACGCTGCTGCGGGTGCGTCCCTTCGGTCGCTATTTCCTCAACAGCCTGATCGTCTCTGCGGGATCGACGCTGCTCTCGGTCGTGCTGGCGTCGCTCGCGGCCTATGGCTTCACGCGCTTCCACATCCGCGGCGCGGGCGCGCTGATCGTCTTTCTGCTCTTCACCAAGATGCTGCCCGAGACGCTTCTGATCATCCCCTATTTCCGGCTGATGTCGGAGCTGGGGCTGCTTAACACCCATGTCGCGCTGATCCTCGCCTATTCGTCCTTCGCGCTGCCGTTCAGCGTCTGGATGCTGATCGGCTTCTTCCGATCCATCCCGCGCGAGATCGACGAGGCGGCGATCGTCGACGGCGCCTCGCGGCTGGCGGCCTTCTTTCGCGTAATCCTGCCGCTGGCCCGGCCGGGGCTGGTGGCGGTGGCGCTGTTCACCTTCCTTATCTCGTGGAACGCCTATGTCTGGGCGCTGGTCCTGAC
>CAIOSQ010000185.1 GCA_903860935.1 uncultured Rhodospirillales bacterium
ACCTGTCGGATCAGTCGTCCAGCCCCGGCGTGAGCAGCAGCGGCCGGTCCGCGACCTCGACGAGATGCGCCCGGTCGAAGCCGTTGAAGGCGGTGCGCAGCGCAGCGCCATAGGCACCGAGCTGGCCGATCTCGATCCAGTCGCCTTCGCCGATGTCGTCGGGAAGGGCGAATGGCCCCACCATCCGGTCCGCGGAATCGCAGGTCGGACCGAAGAAGGCGAAGTCGCGCAGCGGTTCTGCCGAGGCGCGTAGCGCGCGGACCGGAAAGCGGAAGGCCGGCACGCCGGCATCGGACAAGGATCCGTAGACGCCGTCGTTGATGTAGAGCGCGTTGCCGCGGCGCGCCTGGACCTGGACGACCACGGAGCCCGCACCCGCGACCAGCGCGCGGCCGGGCTCGGCCCAGAGCCGCGCCTGCGCGAGATGCGCAGCACCCGCATGTGCGGCCGCGATCGCGGCGAAGAAGGCACCGAGCGGCGGCACGTCGGTGTCCGGATATGCGACCGGGAATCCGCCACCGACATCGAGCACGTCGATCACGACGCCGGCCGCGCCGGCGACCGTATCGGCCAGCGCGATCGCACGGGCATATGCCTGCGGGTCGAGGCATTGCGAGCCGACATGGAAGGAGATGCCGAGCGTCGCGGCCAGCGGGCGACAGCGGCGCAGCAGCGCCACCGCCTCGTCGAAACCGGCGCCGAACTTGCCCGACAGGTCGTAGCGCGCCGCCCCCTTCGGCAGCGCGATGCGCACGACCAACGCGAGCTCGTCCGGCTTCGCCCTGGTCTCGTCGAGGAGCTTGTCGAGCTCGGCCACGGAATCGAGCACGAAATCGCGGACCGCGTGGCGGGCATAGGCCTCGCGGATCGCGGTGCGCGCGCGCACCGGATGCATGTAATGGATCGCGGCCTCGCGCCCGAACATCGAGCGCACGAGCGCGATCTCGGCCGGCGACGCGCAGTCGAAATGGCGCACCCCGCCCTCCCACAGCGCGCGCAGCACGCGCGGATCGGCGTTGCACTTCACGGCATAGAGCGTATCGCCAGGGAACCCCTCGACGAAGCGCCGCGCGGTCAGCTGCAACGTCCGCGGACGCAGCGCGTGCAACGGCTCCTGCGGACGCTCGCGCGCCACGATGTCGTCGAGCGCAGGAAGCGCCGCCGGGGCGGGGATCTCCCGGCCGCGGCGCAGCGGGGAGACGGCGATGCGAAGAAGCGACTTGGTCATTGCGACGACATCCTCAAGCGACAAGGCGCTCGGAGGAGGATCCGGATGATGTCGATGCGACTGGCTTCGGAGCGGTGGCCCCGAGGTCTGCGGCAGGCGAGATCCCGTTTCCCCTCGAGCGCACCGGCCCATCGATGGCCGGCTCTTCCCGAAAGGACGCGTGACGTCGTTGCTTGACCTCGAGCGCTCGGTGGTCGAGAGGCGCGAATTCCGATGCTGGAATTCCACCCTGCCTCTTAGCGCTGCCTCGTGGGCCTGGGGCACGAGCGACTTGCGTCTGGCGCGCTAATTACGCGCACCGCACGGGAAATCAAGTGACAATTCAGGACGCGCGCGCCGGGTCTGCCAGGAGCGACAGGTATTCCCAGACGATCGTCGCAGCCGCGAGCGCGGTGATCTCCGCATGGTCGTAGGCGGGCGCCACCTCCATGACGTCCATGCCGACGAAATCGAGTCCGCCGAGCGCGCGCAGGATCGCCTGCGCCTGCCAGGTCGCGAGCCCACCGATCTCCGGCGTTCCCGTTCCCGGCGCGAAGGCGGGGTCGAGCGCGTCGATGTCGAAGGACAGATAGGCAGGCGCGTCGCCGACGACGCGCCGGATCTCGGCCGCGACCGCGGCCGGGCCGACTTCATGGACGCGCTGGGCGTCGAGGATCGTGACGCCGCGGCCGACCGTCCAGTCCCAGGTCGGACGATCGACGGGGCTGCGGATCCCGATCTGGATCATGCGGCCGGGATCGACGAGATCCTCTTCGATCGCGCGGAAGAAGACAGAGCCGTGCCCGAGCGCCTGGCCGAAGCTGTCGGGCCAGGTGTCGACATGCGCATCGAAATGGACCAGCGCCAGAGGCCGTCCGATCCGGTGGCGCAGCGCGCGCAGCAACGGCAGCGTGGCGCCGTGATCGCCGCCCAGCGCGATCAGATGCGCGATCCTGGCCGCCTGCGCCTCGATGCGCGCGAAGCTCGCCGCGATGTCGCCGAGCGCGATCTCGAAATTGCCGATATCGGAGAGGTCGAGCGCCAGGGGATCGCGCCAGCTCGCCGGGTGTACGCCGTCGCGCAGCATGCGGCTGGCGGCGCGGATCGCCACCGGACCGTCGCGCGCCCCCGCGCGGTTTGTCGTCCCGAGATCGATCGGCAGACCCGCGATGCAGAACCGCGCCGTGGCGTCGCCACGCGCGATGCCCATGAAACGCGGGCCAAGGGCGAAGGTCGGCGTCATGGCCATCTGGCGGAGCTCCGTCGGGAATGCGACCGGCCGACAGTATCGGCCCGACCCCGGGTCGTCATCCAGGCGGATCGATGTCCTCGCCGCGCGCGCGACGCCACAGCCAGTCCAGCGCTGCCGAAATATCGATATCGCCGCGACCGCCGGCGGCCAGGGGCGGCGTCAAGGGCTGCGGCGCGCTCGCGCGGCGCGTGACGGCGAAGGCGAACACATAGGACGGCTCCTGCCCCATGCGCAGATCGGTGATCCGCACGACTCCGCCCCGCTCGTCGACGCGAAAGAAACCCCGGCTGAACCGAGCGATACGCTCCACCGCATCGATATCGCGCACGGCCGCCAGGAGATCACGGTCGCGCGGATGTGCGGAGAAGCGGATCGGCCGGTCGCCGTCGAGAAGCGAGCGGAACCCCTCCTCGTAGCCATCGGGCCGCATCACAAGCACACGCCACAGAACGGTGTTGAAGGCGGTCGGCGTCACCAGCACGCGTTCGACCGTCGCCGCATCCGGGCGCGCGGCGATCTGGGCGCGCACGAAGCCCTCGACATGTGCCTGTGCCGCCGCGGTCCATCCCAGATACGCCGTGGACAGCACCAGCCCCGCGATGTTCCACCGCCCCCAGCCGGGGCCACGCGCGATCAGCGCGCCGATCACCCCGACGAGCAGAGGCAGCGTGTAGAGCGGATCGACGATGAAGATGCTGCCCACGCCATAGGGATGGTCCGAGAAAGGCAACGCGAGGCGGGTGCCGTAGACCGTCATCGCGTCGAGCAATGCATGCGTCACGAAGGCGAGCCAGACCGTCGCGAGCCAGCGCGGAAAATCTCGCCATCGCGCGCTGCCGGCTCGCGGACCCGCCGTGAGGGCCGCGATCGCGGCCGCGAGCGGTACCGACGCCAGGGTCTGCCAGAACAGCGCATGCGTCTCGGCGCGATGCAGCACCATGTTGCGCACCGGGTCTCCGTGGTCGATCAGCGCGTCGAGATCGGGCAGCGTCCCGAGCGCGCCGCCCCAGAGCGCGGCCCTCCAGGGCGCGATGCGCCGGCCCATCACGGCGACACCGACCGCCGCGCCGAGCGCGAATTGCGAGAGCGAATCCATGGACCTTCAACCTAGGGGAAGAAGCGGCGAAAACCATCTCGCCCCGCGACGGCCGGCGATTCTTGAACCTGCGCCTGCCGTCCCTGTCTCCCCGACGGATCCGGGCCCCTCTGGCGAGCGCCGCGCGTTCGCGATGTCGGATCTCCCCGCTGCCGCCGAGGAGACCCGTGATGCTGAATGACCTGATCGCCTTCATCCTCTGGACGTTCCTGGTCGGACCGTTCCAAACCGAATTCGGCGACCGGCTCGCGGTGGCGCGAGCGCCACAGGCGGTGGTCGCGCAAATCGGTGCCTGCGCCACCGCCGCCGTGCCGACGCTCGCCGGGCGGTTCTCGGAGGACTGGCAGTGGGTGGCGACGCGCAGTGTGGGCATCTGGATCGGCACCACCAGCGCGGAAGCCGTCTTGAGCGAGGCCGTGCCGGAATGCCGCGACGCGCTGGCCAGCGCACGGCCGTTCCTCGCCGGTCGCATCGAGGCCTGAGCAGTCTCCAGCTTTCCGACTTGTCGCGCGGTTCACGTCTCCGATGACGCCGCCTTCGACGATGACGCCCTACACCGTCGCGCCGGCCGGCATGTCGCGCGGCAGGTCGAGGGTCGTGACGCGCCGGAGGTCGCGGCGGTAGCGCTTGTCCTCGAAGGGCGTCGCGCGATGCATCGTGGCGAGGTTGTCCCAGATGACGAGGTCGCCCTCGCGCCAGGCGTGGCTGTACACGAACTCGCGTCGCGTCGCGTGCTCTGTCAGGTCCTTGAGGAGAAGCCGCCCTTCCGCAAGCGGCCACCCGATGATGGCCGAGGCATGCGAGGCGAGATAGAGCGAGCGCCTGCCCGTCGCCGGATTCGTGCGCACCAGAGGCTGCTCGACGCCGCGCAGCCGCTCCCGCTCCTCTGGCGAGAAGGAAAAGCCGAGGAGTTCGCGCGAATGAGCGATCGAATGATGGGCGCGCAGGGGCGCGCAAAGGTTCTTGAGATCCTCGGGCAAGGCGTCCCAGGCCGCGCGCATGTCCGCGAATTCCGTGTTCGCGCCGACGGGCGGCACGACCCGCGCCGAGAGCAGCGAGTAGCGGCCTGGCGGATCGACGAAGGACGCGTCGGTGTGCCAGAGGCGGTTCGAGAGGCTGTACTGCCGTCGCCGATCGTCCGCGGGCAGGAGTTGGCCGTCGGCGTCGACATTCGAGACGTCGGTCAGCGCCTCGTTGCCGAAGCGGTTGGCCGCCAGCGCCGAGATGCCGGTCTTCGCGTGCAGCTGTCCATCGAGGCGCTCCGCAAACGCCAGCTGCGCCCGATCGTCGAGCCCCTGGTCGCGAAAGACCAGCACCGCATGACGGTCCATGGAGGCGCGTATCCGCGCGAGGACCTCGCGATCCGTGGTTGATGCGAGGTCGACGCCCCGCATCTCGGCAGCGAAGAGCGGATGCAGGGGAAGGACATCGATGGCCATGCGGAGCCCCGGGGCAGGTTGCGGAGGCAGTGTAGCGAGGATCGGCGATCCTGGGAAAACGCATTCCCCTGGCGCGTGCGCGCCGCCTGGGCTACGCAGCGGCGGCCATGGCATCCCCTCCCCTGCTCCTGCTCCAGGACATCCAGATCAGCTTCGGCGGACCGCCATTGCTGCGCGGGGCCGAACTCGCGGTCGCGCCCGGTGAACGACTGGCGCTGATCGGACGGAACGGATCTGGAAAATCGACCCTCCTGAAGGTCGCCGCGGGGTTCGCCCAACCCGATGCCGGCACGCGCTTCCTGCAACCGGGAACGACGCTACGCTACCTGCCGCAGGAACCAGACCTGTCCGCGTTCGCGACCACCCTCGCCTATGTCGAGGACGGGCTGGGTCCGACCGACGATCCCTATCGCGCGCGCTACCTGCTCGAGCAGCTGGGCCTCGCGGGCGACGAGGATCCCCGCCGCCTGTCGGGCGGAGAGGCGCGACGCGCGGCGCTGGCACGGTGCCTCGCCCCGGATCCCGACATCCTGCTTCTGGACGAGCCGACGAACCATCTCGACCTGCCCGCCATCGCCTGGCTGGAAGGAGAGCTGTCGCGACTGCGCGCGGCGCTGGTCCTGATCAGCCATGATCGGCGGTTCCTGGAATCTCTGTCGCGGGCGATGGTGTGGATCGATCGTGGCGCGACGCGACGTCTGGAGAAGGGCTTCGCGCATTTCGAGACATGGCGCGACGAGGTGCTGGAGCAGGAGGAACTCGAGGCCCACAAGCTGGGCCGGCAGATCCTGCGCGAGGAGGACTGGCTGCGCTACGGCGTCACCGCGCGGCGCAAGCGCAACGTGCGACGGCTCGGCGAGCTTCACGCGCTGCGCCAGCGCCGTCGCGACCGCGTCCACACCCCGGGCACGGCGAAGCTCGCCGCCTTCGATTCAGGCGGGTCCGGGACGCTCGTCATCGCCGCGACGGGAATCTCGAAATCCTATGACGGCACGCCGATCGTGCGGGATTTCTCCACCCGCATCCTGCGCGGCGACCGCGTCGGCATCGTCGGCCCCAACGGCGCCGGCAAGACGACGCTCCTCAACATGCTGACAGGCGCTCTCGCTCCCGACGCAGGCGAGGTGGCGCTGGGCACCGGGCTTGCCATGATCACGCTCGACCAGAAGCGCGAGAGCCTCGACCCGGCACTGTCGCTGGCGGACACCCTGAGCGGCGGGCGCGGCGATCAGGTCCTGGTCGGTGGCCAGACACGCCATGTGCTCGGCTACATGAAGGATTTCCTTTTCGGACCCGAGCAGGCGCGCATGCCGGTGGGTGCCCTGTCCGGCGGCGAGCGCGGCCGCCTGCTGCTGGCGCGCGCGCTGGCCCGGCCGTCGAACCTGCTGGTCCTCGACGAACCGACCAACGACCTGGACCTAGAGACGCTCGACCTGCTGCAGGAACTGCTCGCGGATTATCCCGGAACCGCGATCGTCGTCAGCCACGACCGCGATTTCCTCGACCGCGTCGCCACCTCGCTGATCGTCGCCGAGGGCGACGGACGCTGGCAGGACTACGCGGGCGGCTACAGCGACATGCTCGCGCAGCGTGGCCGCGGCGTCGAGGCGAAGGCCGTGCCGGCCACGGCGACCGCCGCCGACCGCGCGCGCGCCGGCAGGCGCGACGACGCCGTCCCCGCCGCCACGGCCCTTCCCGCCACCGGCAGGCAGCGCCTGAGCTTCAAGCAACGCCACGCGTTGCAGACCCTGCCCGCGCGCATGGACGCGCTGCGCACGCGCATTGCCGCGCTGGGCGTCGAACTGGCCGATCCCGCCCTCTATGCGCGCGATCGCGCCGGCTTCGCCAGGCGCAGCGAGGAACTCGCCAGCGCCGAGACCGAACTTGCCGCCGCCGAGGAGGAATGGCTCGAACTCGAGATCCTCCGCGAGGAGATCGAGGGCGGCGCGTAGGTCCCGGCGCGCCGGCATGGCTCCTATCCCCGGGCGGCCGCGATCAGCTGGCGGGTATAGGCGTGCTGCGGATCGGCGAAGATCTGCTCGGCGTCGCCGGTCTCGACGAGGACGCCGCGATGCATCACCGCGACGCGATGCGCGAGATGGCGCACGACGGCGAGGTTGTGGCTGATGAAGAGATAGGTGAGGCCGAGCGAAGCCTGAAGATCCTGCAGCAGGTTCAGGATCTGCGACTGGATCGACACGTCGAGCGCGCTGGTCGGCTCGTCGCAGACGACGAGGCGCGGCCCGCTGACCAGGGCGCGCGCGATCGCCACGCGCTGGCGCTGACCGCCGGAGAGTTGGACCGGGTAGGCGCCCAGCATGTGGCGCGGCAGACCGCAGCGCTCCAGCATCGCCGCCGCGACCTCGGCGCGCTCGTCGCGGGCGTGGAGACCGAGGATGTCGAGCGGCGCGCGCACGATCTCGCCGATCGTCCGGCGCGGATTGAGCGACGTGTAGGGATCCTGGAACACCGGCTGCACCGCGCGTGCCCGGGCGCGCCGGTCGAGCGTCCCGAGCGCCATCCCGCCGATCGTCACCTGACCGGCCTGCGGTGTTTCCAGTCCAAGCACCACGCGCGCGAGGGTCGACTTGCCGGATCCGCTCTCGCCGACGAGGCCCAGCACGCGCCCCGGCGGTATCTCCAGGCTGGCGTCGCGCACAGCAGTCAGCGTGGTCGCGCGCGCCAGGAACCCGCCACGCAGCCGGTACGTCACCGTGATGCCGTGGGCACGGAGCAGCGGCGCAGCGCTGGCCGCCTCCGCGTCTGGCGCACCGGCACGGGCCTCCGCGCCGGTCGGCGGCGGTGAACGCATATCCGGACCCCGGACGGCGATCTCGGACGGCGGATGGATGCATTCATAGGCGACCCCGCCGGCGCTCTCGCGCAGGGGCGGGTCGGTCGCGCAGGCATCGCCCGCGACATCGCAGCGGGCGCGGAACTGGCACCCCACCGGCGTACACAGCAAGCGCGGCGGCAATCCGGAGAGGAAGCCGAGGCGATGGCCGCGCGGCGCCGCGAGGCTCGGCGCGCAGGCGAGCAGGCGACGCGTGTAGGGATGGGACGGCGCCTCGACAACCGCCGCGGTTGGACCGCTCTCGACGATGCGCCCCGCATACATCACGCCGACGCGCGCCGCGAAGCGCCTCACCAGGGCGAGATCGTGAGTGATGAAAAGGATCGCGAGATCGAGATCGCGCTGCAATTCGCGCAGCAGATCGAGGATCTGGGCCTGGACGGTGACGTCGAGCGCAGTGGTCGGCTCGTCGGCGATCAGCAGGCGTGGCCCCGTCATCAGCGCCGTCGCGATCATGACGCGCTGGCGCAGCCCGCCGGACAATTCGTGCGGAAACTGAAGCAGCCGGCGCTCCGGCTCGCCGACGCCGCAGCGCGCGAGCAGGTCGACGGCGCGACGCGCCGCAACCACCGTCGGCGTCTCCGGCATATGGGTCAGCAGCCCTTCGGTCATCTGCTCGCCGATCGTCAGCACCGGGTTGAGCGCCGTCATCGGCTCCTGGAACACCATCGCCGCCGCGTTCCCGCGCAGACGACGCAACGCCGGTTCCGGCAGCGCGCCGATCTCGACGCCATCGAGCCGCAGGGTCCCGACCGACCGGCGCGCGTTGCGCGGCAGCAGGTCGAGCAGCGCCAGCGCGGTCATCGACTTCCCCGACCCGCTCTCGCCCACCAGGGCGAAGGTCTCGCCGCGCGCGATCGCGAAGGACACGCCCCGCACGGCCTTGAGACCGCCGACAGCGGTCGCCAGCTCGACGCGCAGATCTTCGACCGCGAGGACCGGCGCGCTCACAGCCTCTCTCCCGGGGTCAGCACGTCGCGCAGCGCATCGCCGACGAGGTTCATCGCCAGCACCAGCAGCATCAGCGCGAACCCGGCGATCGCGATCAGCCAGGGATTGACCATCAGCCAGTTCCGGCCTTCGGCCATCATCAGGCCCCAGGTCGGCTCCGGCGGCTGGATGCCGAGCCCGAGAAAGCTGAGCGCCGTGGCCGCGAGCACGGCCTGGCCCGCCTCGTAGGAAAACACGACGAGGAAATGCCCGAGGATGTTGGGCGCCAGCTCCCGCGCCATGATCCGCGCATGCGAGGCGCCGGATGCGCGCGCGGCGAGCACGTAGTCGAGTCGGCCGATCTGGAGCACCGCGGTGCGCAAAACGACGGCGAAGCGGTCCCACAGCGTCAGGCCGAGCACCAGCACGACGACGAGGATGCCGCTGCCGGCGACCTGGAGCACGGCCAGCGCGACCAGCAGCGAGGGCAGCGCGAGGCGCGTCGAGATCAGCAGCGAGATCGCGCGATCGACGCGACCGCGCATATAGCCGGCCACGACGCCGAGGATCGTGCCGATCGCCCCCGCCAGGAGCGCCGCCGAGAAGGCGACGATCAGCGCCAGCCGCGCGCCGTGCATGAGCCGCGAGAGATAGTCGCGGCCGAAGGAATCGGTGCCCAGCGGATAGGTCCAGGACCCGTTCGGCGCCCAGGCCGGCGGCCGCAGACGGCGCATGAGGCTCTGCGCGTAGGGATCGTGCGGCGCGAGCCACGGCGCGCCGAAACCCAGCACGATGAAGACCAGCAGGACGATCGCGCCGACGACGAAACCCTTGTGGCGCAGCGCGCGGCGCCACACGCCATCGGGCGGCGCATCCTGCGCGACGATGACCGGCGCGGTGCTCATGGCCGACGGATCCGCGGATCGAGCGCCCCGTTGATCAGATCAGCGACAAGGTTCATGGCCACGAAGATCAGCGCCACGAAGAGGACGATCGCCTGCACGACCGGATAATCGGCGCGCTGGATCGCATGCCAGGCGAGCTGCCCGATCCCCGGCAGCGCGAAGACGGACTCGACGACGACCGACCCGCCGAGCAGCTGTCCGAACTGCACCGCGGCGAGCGAGACCACCGGCAACACCGCGTTACGCAGCGCATGGCGCAGCACGATCCGGCGCCGGGAAAGCCCCTTGGCGCGGGCGGTGCGGATGTAATCCGCGCCCAGCGTCTCGACCATGCCGGCGCGCAGCAGCCGCAGCAGGATCGGAAAGACGAACCAGCCCAACGCCAGGCTCGGCATGACGAAGCTGCTCCAGTCGTCGGCGCCCGAGATGGGCAGCGCCTGGAGCGTCACCCCGAACAGCAGGATCAGCAGCAGCCCCGACCAGAAGGACGGCATGGCCTGCGACAGGGCGGCGATCGACTGCGCGAGCGTGTCGACCCAGCTGCCCTGGCGCAGCGCCGCCGCGATCCCCAGCGGAAAGGCGAGCGCGACCCCGACGGCGATCGAGCACACTGCGAGCGTCGCGGTCACCGGCAGCCGCGACAGGATCAACGGCGCGACATCCTCCTGCGAGAAGAACGAGCGCCCGAGATCGCCGGTCAGCGCACGGCCGGCCCAGTCGAGATACTGCACCAGCAGCGGCCGATCGAGGCCATGGGTGACGCGCAGCCGGTCGAGTTCCTCCCGGCTCGCGCCAAGCCCACCGATCGAGATCGCGAGATCGCCCGTCCAGGTCGTCAGCAGGAAGGTCGCGACCGAGACGATGAGCGCGACCAGCGCCGCCTCGGCGAGCTTTCGCCCGACAAGTCCGATCACGGCCGCGCCCCCGCTATCCGCTCAGCGCTTCCACCCCGCCATGTAGAGGATCGGATAGCCGTCCGCGGGCAAGGTGAAGTCCAGGCCGCGGCGATAGGCGAAATGGGTCACGCCGCTCATCAACGGCACGACGTAGGACTCGGCCGCCAGGCGCTCGAAGCCGGTGCGGTAGAGCTTCAGCCGCTCCTGCGGATCGACCAGCGTCGCCGCCTGCTTGAAGGCGTCCATCACGACCGGATCGCGCGTGTAGTCGCCCTGGTCGCCGGTGAAGAACAGCGGCACCATAGCGACGACGTCGTAGACCCCGTTCGAGGGCCATGGCACGACCGAAGACACGAGCTTGCCGCCGAAGAGATCGCGGATCCACGAGGAGGTCTCGCGGAAATCAAGCTTGGCGTCGATGCCGATCTGACGCAGGTCGCCCGCGATCGCCTCGGCCACCGGGCCGCTGTCGGTGAAGGCGGCGATCTTGAGCTCGAACCCCTTCGGGGCCGAGGACTTCGCCATCAACTCGCGCGCCTTGGCGAGGTTGGTATCGTATTTCACGACGTCCTGGACGCACCCGAACTGGCGCGGGTTGCAGGGCGAGTGGATCACCTCGCTGCTCTCGCCGCGCAGCGTCTTGGCGATCGCCGTGCGGTCGATCGCGTGCGCGATGGCCATGCGGACATTCTTGTCCTGCATCGGGTTGGCCCCGGTGCGCCCGGCCGCGTCGAGCGACAGGAAGCTCACCGCGACCGAGCCGCCCGTCGCGGTCTCGACGTTGCGCGCCATCTTCAGCTGCATCAGCTGGTCGGGCTGGATGTTCCAGAGGAAATCGACTTTGCCGGCGGCGAGTTCGGCGGAGGCGGTCTGCGGATCGGGAATGACGACGACGTTGATGCGATCGAGGCGCGGCTTGCCCCAGTCGGCGGCGTAGTAGCGGTCGTTGCGCACCAGCGTCACGCTGCGCCCCGCCTCGAACTTCTCGACCTTCATCGGGCCGGTTCCGACGGGCGCCGCCGCGAAGGCGCGCGCGCCCATCTTCTCGTGCGTGGCCTTCGGCAGGATGAACAGCACCTGGGTGAGTTGGTCGACGGCCGAAGGGGTCGGCTGCTCCAGCAGCAGGCGCACCGTGTGATCGTCGACCTTCTCGGCCTTGCGAATGAAGCCGTAATCGGCCTTGGCGAAGCTCGCGTTATTCGCCGGGTTCTTGATGTAGTCGACGGTGTAGACGACGTCGTCGGCGCCGAAGGCCGAGCCGTCATGGAAGCTCACGCCGCGGCGTAGGTCCAGATGCAGCGTCGTGGTGTCGATCCAGCGCCACGCCGTCGCCAGCGCCGGCTTCGCCTGGCCGGTGGCCGGATCGCGCACGGC
>CAIOSQ010000186.1 GCA_903860935.1 uncultured Rhodospirillales bacterium
AAGACGGTGACCCTGCGGGTGATGGCCGAGAGCCTCTCCGCGGCCGGGGTTCCGGTGTTCATGGCCGACGTCAAGGGCGACCTCGCCGGCCTCGCCAGGCCCGGGGAGCCGAACCCCAAATTCGTGGACCGCGCCCGCACGTTGGGCCTCGACGGGTTCGGCTTCGCCGCCAGCCCGGTGGTGTTCTGGGACCTGCTCGGCGAGCAGGGCCACCCATTGCGCGCCTCGGTCTCGGAGATCGGGCCGACGCTGCTCGCGCGTCTGCTCGACCTCAACGAGACGCAGGCCGGCATCCTGCAGATCGCCTTCAGCTACGCCGACGACAACGGTCTGCTGCTCGACGACCTCAAGGACCTGCGTGCCCTGCTGTCCGACCTCGCCGAGCGCGCCGAGGAGGTGCGCCGCGATTACGGGAACATCAGCAGCGCGTCCGTCGGAGCGATCCAGCGCGGCCTGCTGGCCCTGGACGCGCAGGGCGGCGACCGCTTCATCGGCCTCCCGGCCTTTGCGGTCGAGGACCTGCTCGCGAAGGACGGACGCGGGCGCGGCATCGTGCATGTGTTGGCCGCCGAACGGCTGATGATGCGGCCGAAGCTCTACGCGACTTTCCTGCTCTGGCTGCTGTCCGAACTCTTCGAGACCCTGCCGGAGGTCGGCGACCTCGACCGTCCGAAGCTGGTCTTCTTCTTCGACGAGGCGCATCTGCTTTTCGCGGACGCGCCGGCCGCGCTGGTGCAAAAGATCGAACAGGTGGTGCGCCTGATCCGGTCCAAGGGCGTCGGCGTCTATTTCGTCACGCAGAGCCCGCTCGACCTGCCCGACACCGTGCTCGGCCAGTTGGGCAACCGCGTCCAGCATGCGCTGCGCGCCTTCACGCCACGCGACCAGAAGGCCGTGCGCGCGGCGGCGGAGACGTTCCGCGCCAATCCGCGCCTCGACGCGGCGGCGGCGATCGGCGAACTCGCCGTGGGCGAGGCGCTCGTCTCCTTTCTCGACGCGGATGGCACCCCTGGCATCGTCGAGCGCGCGAAGATCTGCCCACCGCGCAGCCATCTGGGCGCACTGACGGCGGAGGAGCGCCGCGCGGTGATCGCCGCGAGCCCGTTCCTCGGCCGCTACGATCAGGCCGAGGACCGCGTCTCGGCGGCCGAGCAGATCGCGGGCACCGGCGCGCCGCAGGCAGGTGGCGGTGGCGGCGGCGTGATGGACACGCTGGGCGGCATGTTCGGCGGCGGCACCGCGCCGCCGCGCCGCGGCACGGGCCGCCGCCAGCCCGAGGGCATCGGCACCACGATCGCCAAGAGCGTCGCCCGCAACGTAGCGGGCCAGATCGGGCGCGAGCTTGGTGGCGCCCTGTTCGGCCGCTATGGCCGCAGCGCCGGCGCGGCCATCCTGCGCGGCGTCCTGGGATCCATCCTCAAGGGCCGATGATGAGCGCCCCCGCGGGCGACCCGCCACCGCTGCCCGCCGCAGAGATCCTGGCCGCGATCGAGGCGCGCCGTTACCCCGAGGCCGTCGCCCTGGCCGAGGACGCGGTGCGGGTCGGTCCGGCGCGCGCCGAGGCCTGGAACGCGCTCGGCGTGGCGCTGCGCGTGAGCGGCGACGCGCGCGCGGCGCTGACCTGCCACCGCCGCGCGCTCGAGCTGTCGCCCGAGAGCGTCGTCGCCTTGGTCAATCTCGGCAACGCCGCGATCGAACTCGACCGCGTCGACGAGGCGGTGACAGCGCTCCGGCGCGCGGTGGCGAAACGACCGACCGCCAAGCACCTGATGGATCTCGGCCATGTCCTGCACGACGCCGGCCTGTTCCAGGACGCGCTCGCCGCCTTCGACGCCGCGCTGCGACTGGAACCCGACGCGGCGCGCGCGCATTGCGAGCGCGGCCAGGTGCTGCTGCGCCTCGGGCGCCATGCCGAGGGCTGGCCGGAATTCGAATGGCGCTGGCGCCTGCCCGACATGGGGCCCTTGCCGAGCTACCGGACACCCGCGTGGAACGGTGCGCCGGTTTCGGGGGCGGTGATCGTCTGGCCGGAGCAGGGCTTCGGCGACGCGATCCTGTCGGCGCGCTTCCTGCCCGGGCTGCGCGAGCGGGTCGGACGCTTCGTGCTCGGCGTCAAGCCGGAGCTGTCGCGGCTGTTCTCGGAACTCGCCGGGGTCGACACGCTGGTGGCGATGGGCGCGCGCCAGCCGGCCCATGTGGCGCATGCCTCGATGATGAGCCTTCCCGGCTTCGCGATGCGCGATCCGCGCGACCTGCCGCCGCCGCCGGCGCGGCTGCACGTACCCGCTGAGGCGCGCGCGCGTCTGGCCCCGGTGATCGCCCAGGCCGGCCGACGCCTGAAAGTCGGGATCGTCTGGTCCGGCAGCGTCACCTTCAAGGCCAATGCCCAGCGCGCCACCGGTCTCGACCCGTTCCTGACCTTCGCCGACGTGCCGGGAGTCCAGCTCTTCAGCCTGCAGAAGGGGCCGCGCGCGGCCGAACTCGCGGCTTCGGGCGCGCGCAACTTCGTCATCGACCTCGCGTCGCACTGCGCCGATTTCGCCGATACCGCGGCCGCGGTCGACCTGCTCGACCTCGTCATCATGACGGATTCCTCGGTCGCGCATCTCGCCGGATCGCTCGGCAAGCCGATCTGGAACCTGCTGTGCTTCGCGCCCTACTGGCTCTACGGCGTGGCGGGCAGCGAGACGCCCTGGTATCCGTCCATGCGCCTTTTCCGCCAGACCACGGCGGGCGCATGGGACCCCGTCTTCGCCGCGGCGCGCACGGCGCTGGCCGAAACCGCCCGCGCCGGTGGCCACGCCTGAAATCCGCGGATGTTGACTTGCGGCGACGCCTGACCGAGAGATCCCACCCGGGGGTCGCGACCACGAGGCCGGAATGAGCACCACGAACCCGGGAGCCGGCGCCGCGTCGGCGCCCAAACCCTACGCCGACATCCAGCGCGCGCTTGCCGAGCGTCGCCATGACGATGCGATCGCCATCGCCGAGGGCATCGTCGCGGCGACGCCGCGGCGGGGCGACGCCTGGAACGCGCTGGGCGTTGCGCTGCGCGCCGCGGGCCGCCCGCGCGAGGCGATTGGCTGCTACCGGCGGGCCCTCGATTTTTCGCCCGAGGACAGCGCCGCGCTCGCCAATCTCGGCAATGCGCTCAAGGACCTCCAGCGCTACCCGGAGGCCGTGGCGCTGCACCGCCGCGTCCTCGCGCGCCAGCCGGATTCCACGGCCTGGACCAATCTGGGCGTCGCCCTCCACGATGGTGGGATGCTGGTCGATGCGCTGGCCGCTTTCGAGGAAGCGATCCGCCTCAATCCGAACAACGCGAGCGCGCAGTTCGACCGCTCCCAGGTGCTGCTGCGGCTCGGCCGTTTCGAGCCGGGCTGGGCCGCCTTCGAATGGCGCTGGCGGCTGCCCGACAAGCCCTCGATCCCCGGCTACCAGACGCCGCTCTGGGACGGGCGCGACCTGCAGGGCACGCTGCTGGCCTGGCCGGAGCAGGGCTTCGGCGACGCGATCCTGTCGGTACGCTTCCTGCCGGGGCTGCGCAGCCGCGTGCGGCGCGTCGCGCTCGGCTGCAAGCCCGAATTGATGCGGCTGTTCGGCACCCTGCCGGGCGTCGACGAACTCGTCGCGATCGGCAGCCCGGCGCCCGAGCACGCGGCGCATGTGCCGTTCATGAGCCTCCCCGGCAAGACCATGCGCTCCTTCGCCGACCTGCCGCCGCCGGCGCGGCTGCACGTGCCGCCGGAATCGCGCGCGCGTCTTGCGCCGATGATCGCGGCCGCCGGCAAGCGGCTGAAGGTCGGCATCGTCTGGTCAGGCAGCATCACCTTCAAGGCGAACGCGCAGCGTGCGACCGGGCTCGATCGCTTCCTGACCTTCGCCGAGGTTCCGGGCGTTCAGCTCTTCAGCCTCCAGAAAGGGCCGCGCGCCGAGGAACTGGCCGCGTCCGGCGCGCGCAATTTCATCATCGACATCGGTCGCCATTGCGAGGATTTCGCGGATACCGCCGCGGCCATCGAGCAGCTCGACCTCGTGATCATGACCGACTCCTCGGTTGCGCATCTCGCCGGCTCGCTCGGCAAGCCGATCTGGAACCTGCTGCCCTACATGCCGTACTGGCTCTATCTGGACGGGCGCAGCGACACGCCCTGGTATCCGTCGATGCGGCTGTTCCGCCAGCGCGCGCCGGGAGACTGGGATCCCGTCTTCGCCGAGGCGCGCCACGCGCTGGAGGAAATGTCGCGCCGCCATGCGCATCAGCGCCCATAGGCTCGCGGCCTTCGCCGTGGCGGCGGGCCTCGCCGGTGCCGCCTGCGCAGCGACCGCGTCCGAGATCCAGACGCGCCGGATCGGGCCGTCGTCGGCGAGCAGCGCCTGCATCGGCGAGGCGTCCAGCGTGTCCTGCGCGGTCGACACGCTGCTCGCCTGCGTCGCGCGCGCCAACCGCGCCCTGTGCCTGCGCGCCGGTGCCGAGCCGCCGGACCCGATGCCGCCCCCGCGCACGCTGTTCTACGCGATCGAGCGCAGCGGCGTGATCCGGCGCGAACAGGTCGGCGACGACCAGCGCGATCTCCCGTGGTTCCAGCCCGGACACACACTCGTCGAATTGCGGCTGCGCGCTTGTCCCGCCGGCCAGTCGACCTGCCCCGACGAAGCCTGGGAGGATCTGCAGATCTATCTCCACCGCCAGGGCCAGGCCTGGCGGATCCTGCACTGGCACGCGCCGGGCGATTCCGACGCGTCGCCTCAGATCCCCGATTCCTTCAGCCCCCGCCCGCCCGCGCCCTGAGCGCCGGCGGCCGCCGAAGCCGGCAGCCCGCCACGATAGCCGAGGCGCCGCGACACGCCGCTCGCCGCGGCGCGCAACGCCGTGATGACATCCATGCGGGTCGGCCGGGTCATGCGCGCTTCCGGCGCCGACAGGCTCAGCGCGGCCACCGGCCGGCCACCGCGCTCGAGGATCGGGACGCCGATGCACATCAGCCCCTCCTCGTTCTCGCCGGTCTCGATCGCATAGCCGCGCCGCGCGATCTCGCGCAGCTGACGGCGCAGCTGCAGCGGGTCGACCGTGGTCCGCGCCGTCATCGCCTTGAGCTGCGCACCGAGCAGCGGCGCGCGTTCCGCCTCCGACATGAAGGCCAGGATGGCCTTGCCGAGCGAGGTCGAATTGAGCGGATGGCGTTCCCCGATGCGCGCCTGCATGCGCAACGCCCGGCTGCTCTCGATCATCTCGACATAGACCACGCGGTCGCGGTCGGGAACGCCGAGATTGATGGTCTCGTTGAAGCGCGCGCGCAGGGTCGACATGGCCGGCAGGGCGAACTCGCGCAGCCGCGCCACGTCGATCTCGCTCTCGCGTCCGCGATGCAGCCGCGGCCCCGCGCGATAGCGGTCGCGGCTGCTGCCATAGGCGACGAACCCCGCGGCGGCGAGGGTGTAGAGATAGCGGAAGGCGGATGTCTTCGGCAGGCCCAGCGCACGCGCCACGTCGCTGAGCCCGACCTCCTGGCCGGCGTCCTCGACGAAGGCGAGGACGGCGAGCGCCTTGGATACGGGCTGCACGAGATAGGGATCCGCCGGCGCCTGGGCCGCGGAGGAAACGGAGCGGCCGGAGCCGGAGGGCGGGGAGGTGGGGCGTTGCATTCCGCGTCGCGAAACATCGGTTTCGGGTCCGGAAACCGTTGACCTAGTCTCGGCCGCGGATCAAGGGAAACACGACGGGAGGGGCCCATGACGGTCTCGGAGAACGCGGGTGCGGCGCAGGCCGGGCATAATTCCGGACGCTGCACGTTCGATGAATCGGCACGCCGACTGCGCGAGAATTCGCGCTGGCTGGCCGGCGGCGTGAGCAGCAATTTCCGACTCGGCATCGCGCCGACGCCGCTGGTCTTCGAGCGCGGCGAGGGCGCCTGCCTCTACGACGTCGATGGCAACCGTCTGATCGACTACTACCTGGGCATGGGGCCGATGATCCTCGGCCACAATCCCGAGGGCGTGCGCCGCGCCGCGGCGGCGCAGCTCGACCGCGGGATCCTCTATGCCGGCCAGACCGATCTCGAGGCACAGGCCGCGCGCAAGGTCTGCGAGATGGTGCCGTGCGCCGAGCGCATGCGCTTCGCCTCGTCGGGCTCCGAGGTCGTGCAGGCCGCCTTCCGCCTCGCGCGCGCCGCGACCGGACGCAAGACGATCGTCAAGTTCGAGGGCCATTACCACGGCTGGTTCGACAACGTGCTGTGGTCGACCGCGCCGGCGCTGGATCTCGCGGGGCCCGAGGAGGCGCCCGTGCCGATCCCCGGCAGCAAGGGCCAGGAGGAGAGCGCGGGACAGAATGTCGAGGTCCTGTCCTGGAACCGCCTCGACCTGGTCGAAGCGCGGCTGGCGCGCGGCGACATCGCGGGCGTCATCATGGAAGCCGCGATGTGCAATTCCGGCGCCGTCGCTGCGGCGCCAGGATATCTCGAAGGCGTGCGCGCCGCCTGCAGCCGCCACGGCACGATCCTGATCTTCGACGAGGTGATCACCGGTTTCCGCCTCGCCCCTGGCGGCGCGCAGGCCCGCTTCGGCGTCACCCCCGACATCGCGACCTTCGCCAAGGCGATCGCCAACGGCTTTCCCGTCGCCGCGATCGCGGGTCGCGGCGACATCCTCGACCTCTTCGGCAAGGGTGTCGTCCACGGCGGCACCTTCAACGCCCAACCGGTCGCGATGGCCGCGACGCTCGCCACGCTGGAGGCGCTGACGCCTGCGCTCTTCGCGGGCATCGAGACGCGCGGCCGCCGTCTGATGGACGGGATCGCCGCCGAGCTCGCGGCGGCGGGCCACAAGGCGGTCGTCACCGGCTGGCCGCAGGTCTTCCATGTCGCCTTCGATCTCGACGCGCCCGCGCGCAACTGGCGCGACCTCGCGCGCATGAACCGGGCGAAATACGTGCGCTTCACCGCCGCGCTGCTCGCCCATGGCGTGCGCGCGCTCGAGCGCGGCGCGTGGTTCATGTCGGCGGCGCATGACGACGCGATCATCGACCAGACGCTCGCCGCGGTGCGCAAGGCGGCCCGCGAGATCGGGGACGCGTGATGCGCATCGCCATCGGCTCGCTGATGCAGGAGACGAACACGCTCGTCCCGTTCCGGACGACCGTGGAGACCTTCGAATCCTTCTATCTGAATCGCGGCACCGGGATGCTGACGGGATACGGCGCCGCACGCGTCGAGGTGCCGGCCTTCCTGTCGGTCTTCGCGGCCGCCGGCGCCGACGTCGTGCCGCTCGTCGGCGGCTATGCCGGTGCGAGCGGGATCGTGACCCGCGCGGCGTTCGACGAGCTGGTCAGCGAGATGACCGACCGCCTCGCGGCGGCCGGGCGCGTCGACGGCGTGGCGCTGGCGCTGCACGGTGCGATGGTGGTCGAGGACGAGCCGGACGCGGAGAGCGAGATCGTGCGCCGCGTACGCGCGGTGGTCGGCCCCGGCGTTCCGATCGGCGTCTCGCTCGATCTTCACGGTCACATCACCGCGGCGATGCTGCAGCCGGACGTCTTCTATGTCGGCTATCGGGAATACCCGCATATCGACATGTGGGAGACGGCCACCCGCGTGGCGGAACTTCTGCTCGACACGATCGCGGGGCGGCGGCGGCCCGTGATGGCCCTCGCCAAGCGCCACATGATCGTGACCCCGATGGTCGCGACCACCGGTCGCGAGCCGTTGGCGACGATCGTGCGCGCGGCGCGCGCGCACGAGGCGGCGGGCGACTGCCTCCACGCCTCGCTGTTTCCCGTTCAACCCTGGCTCGACGTACCCGATCTCGGTTTCGCCGCGCTGGTCTGCGCCGATGGCGATCTCGCATCGGCGCAGCGTGTCGCCGACGATCTCGCCGACATGGCCTGGGCGGCCCGCGAGGGGTTCGAGCCCGAACTCGTCGCGCTCGACGACGCGATCCGTATCGGGCTCTCCGGTGAAGGCACCACGGTCGTCAGCGACATCGGCGACAGCCCGAGCGGCGGCGCCGCCGCCGACAGCACAGCGGTGCTCGCGGCGCTTCTGCGGCTGGGCGCGGACAAGGCGGGACGCCTCGTCTATCTGACGCTCTGCGATGCGATCGCCGCGAAGACCGCGGCACAGGTCGGGCCAGGCAAGCGCGTGCGGCTGCGGCTCGGCCATCGCAATTCGCCGGCTGACGGTCAGCCGATCGAAGTCGATGCGCGGGTCCGCGCGATCAGCGACGGCGAATTCACGATGTACGACGCCGGCGCCGAGGGCACGGTGATGCAGCTCGGCCTCACGGCGGTCCTCGCGATCGGCGATGTGCGGATCGTCGTGCGCAGCAATCCGGCTTTCGAGTGGGATACCGGCCTGTTCGCCGCCTTCGGGCTCGAGCTGAAGCGCGCGGCGCTCGTCTTCGTCAAGTCGCCCGCGCATTTCCGCGTCGCCTTCGGCCCGCATGCCGCGCGCATCCTGGTCGCCGACACGCCGGGCCCGACCTGCGGCAACATGCGGCGGCTGAAGCTCGACCGGGTAACGCGGCCGCTCTATCCGATCGACTGGAACGATCAGGCGCCGAGTTCGAGCAGCTCATAGGGCAACGTGTTCATGGTCTCGTGACCCGCCTCGGTGACGAGCAGCTGGTCCTCGATGATGAACCCGCCGACGCCATCGACATAGAACGGCGTCTCGAAGGCCATGACCATGCCGGGCTCCAGGACGATATCGACGCCCGGCCCGGTATACGGCCATTCCTCGCTCCAGACGTTCTGGCCGATGCCATGGCCGAAATGGCCGCGCGCGTAGCTGGAGAATCCGTGGCGGCGCATCGCCGCGAGGCAGGCGGCGTGGATCTCCGCCAGCGCGATGCCCGGGCGGAACAGCGCGCGGCCCGCGTCGAAGGCGGCACGCAGACCGTCATAGATCGCGCGCGCGTGCGCATCGGCGTGACCGAACACGAAGGTGCGTGCCGAGTCCGAGCTGTATCCCGAGAGAACGCAGCCGACATCGATCTTGATGACGGTACCCGGCTCGACGAGCCCGCCAGGTCCCCAGGGATCGGGGCCGACGGAGATATAGTCCCATTTGCCGGTCATGTTGGTGACGCCGCGGCGCGACGCCTCCGCGGCAACCGTGGTGTTCCACAGCGCCGAGAGATCGGCGCGGCTCTGCCCGGGCCGCAGACCCGCCATCACCGCGCGGATACCGGTCTCGGCAAGCTCGGCGCCGCGGCGCAGCAGGGCGATCTCGCCCGGCGCCTTGACCATGCGCAGGCGATCGAGGACGGGCGAGCTGTCGACCAGCCGCACCTCGGGCATAGCCGCCTCGAGCAGGCGCAGGTCGTTCACGGGCAGGAAGTCGAACTCGACGCCGATGCGCGCGCCAAGCAGGCCGCGCTCGGCGAGCAGATCGCGCAGCATCGCGAAGACGCGGTGCGGCTCGAAGGTCGGGGGACGCTGAAATCCCGCGGGGCGCCGCGCCTGGGTCTCCGCGATCAGCGCGCCGGTCGGGCGGTTGCTCGGCAGCGCGCCGCGCAGATCGGCGGTCTCGACCCAGATCGCATGGGTGCGCAGATCCGCGATGTCGGAGGCGGCGCGGAAGGCCGGCGCGAAGAGATCGGTGACGATGGCGGCGGCGGGTGCGCGCGCATCGGCCGGGATCAGCGCCAGCGCGGCGCCGGCGCGACGCCATAGCGCCGCCACGCCGGGCGTGGCCCCCGTGGCGTAGACGAAATTCTCCGGTTGCAGGACGACGAGCGCGTCGATGCCCGCGCGCTCCATCAGCGCCTGCGCGCGTCCGCGATCGAGAAATCCGCCCTTTGCCGCCATGTCGTCCCCTCCGCTCGCGCGTCGCCGCGATCATCGCACCAGCACGGCGATCTCCGCCAGAGCGCGATCGGCGGCGGCGTGAAACGCGCGACACGACACGGCGCTGGCGTTTGGAGCGTGCTTCTGTCGTCGCGGGTGATGCTCTAGCATCGCCGCGTTCCACGAGGAGACCGACATGCCCCGTCTCGTTCGCCGCTGGGAGGCGCTCGCCTGGACCGAGTTCCGCGACCTGCCGCCGGATTGCGTCGCGATCCTGCCGGTGGCGGCGATCGAACAGCACGGCCCGCATCTGCCGCTCGCGGTCGACGCGGCGCTCAACACGGCGATCCTGGAGCGCGCCCTCGCCCGACTGCCCGACGACATGCCGGTGGTGGTCCTGCCGCTCCAGCCGGTGGGCCACTCGCCCGAACATGCGGGGTTTCCGGGTACCCTCACCCTCGGCGCGGAGACCATCCTCGCGCTCTGGACGGAGCTGGGCGCCTGCGTCGCGCGCGCCGGCCTGCGCCGCCTGCTGATCTTCAACACCCATGGCGGACAGCCGCAGCTGGTGGAGCTGACCTGCCGGCGACTGCGCGCCGCGCACGGCCTCTTCGCGGTCGGGACCAGCTGGTTCGACCTGCAGCGCGCCGATCCGGCCGAGGCGGTGCTGCCGGCCGCGGAGCGGCGCTGGGGCATCCATGCGGGCGCGGTCGAGACGGCGATGATGCGCCATCTCCATCCCGGCGCGGTGCGCGAGTCCGAGGTCGCGGATTTTTCGTCGCGCTGGATGGGCCTGACGGACGCCTATGCGCAGCTCGTCCCGCATGGCGGCACGGGCTTTGGGTGGCAGACGCAGGATCTCCATCCCGCCGGCGCCGTCGGCGACGCGCGGCTGGGCGACGCGGCGCTCGGCGCGCGGATCGTGGATCAGGCGGCGGACGCGCTCGCGACGCTGGTCGCGGAGATCCGCCGCTTCGACGTCGACGCCTGGATGCGCGACGGACCCGGTGGCGCATAGAGCGGGCCCGGACATGGGTGCATGGAAGACCTGCCACGCGGTGCCATCGACATCACCGCGCAGCGCGCGCAGGATCGGCGTCATCGCGATGACGGAGCCATGACGCCCATGCCCAGCCTGCCCGACCCGCTCGCCGCCTTCCGCCTCGACGGCCGCACCGCGCTCGTGACCGGTGCACGACGCGAGATCGGGCGCGCCATCGCGCTGGCGCTGGCCGCGCAGGGCGCACGCGTCGCGATCCATCACGCCGGCGGCGAGGACGAGGCGCGCGACGCCGAGGAGGTGCGCACGCGCATCGTCGCGGGCGGTGGCGAAGCCCAGGTCTTCGCGGCGGATTTCGCGGCCGATGGCGCCGCCGAGGAACTCGGTGCCGCGGCGCTGCGCGCCTTCGGCGGCATCGACATCCTCGTCATGAACGCATCGATCGAGATCCTCGAGGACTGGCAGACGATCCCGCGCGCGCATTTCGATCGCCAGATCCAGGTCAATCTCTGGGCGACCCTGGCACTGCTCCAGGCGCTGGCGCCCGGCATGCTCGCCCGCGGCTGGGGGCGGATCGTCACGATCGGCAGCATCCAGCAGCAACAGCCGCATCCGCGCATGCTCGTCTATGCGGGCACCAAGGCGGCCCAGCACAACTGGGCCGTCAATCTCGCGCGGCAATTCGGCGGCCGTGGCGTGACGGTGAACAATCTCAGCCCTGGCGTGATCGCGACGGCGCGCAACCGCGTGCAGCTGGCCGCCGATGGCGGCGCCCTGCTCGCGCGCGTGCCCGTCGGCCGAACCGGCACCCCCCAGGACCTGGTCGGCGCCGCGCTTCTCCTGTGCTCGGATGCCGGCGCCTATATCCATGGTGCCGACATTCTCGTGGATGGCGGCCGCGCGGTTTCCTGAGCGAGACCGGCGGAGCCGGATCCATGCTCGCGCGGCTGCAGCGCACACCGGTGGTGATCGCCGGCGCGGGTTTCCTCGTGATGATGGCCTCGGGCGCGATCTGGGGCTCCTTCACCTTGTTCCTTGTCGCGATCGAAGCGGACACCGGATGGTCGAAGACGAGCATCGCCGTCGGCTTCACGGTGTTCACGTTCTTCGGCGCCTGCACCGCGCCGGTCACTGGCTGGCTCACCGACCGCTACGGATCGCAGGCGGTGCTCGCGGCCATGACGCTGCTCTTCGCCGCGGGCATCGCGCTGGCCGCGCTCAGCGACCAGCCCGCGATCTTCTACCTGACCTTCGGCGTGCTGGGTGGCTTCGGGTCGCAATGCTGCGGCAGCTACACCTTGTTCACGATCGCGGGGAACTGGTTCAAGCGGCCGGCGACGGCGATGGCGGTCATGGATTCGGGATCGGGGATCGGGACGCTGCTGTCCTTGCCGCTCCTGCGCCTCGTCATCGACGCGACGTCCTGGCGCACCGCCTATGTCGTGCTCGCGCTCGTCGTGCTGGCGATCGTCCTGCCCCTGACCGCGCTGTTCATGCGGCTGCATCCGCCGGGACAGGATCCGCCGGCGGCGAAACCTGGCGAAAGCGCGCGGCGCTCGCCGCTCGCCGCGGCGCGCGCGATCGCGATGACGCCGACGCTGCGCTGGCTTGCGGCCGTGCATCTGCTCGCACCGCTCACCTTCCATGCCCTCGGCTCGCATCAGATCGCCTATTTCCAGGACATCGGCATCGCGCCGGATCTCGCCGTGCTCCTGGTCGCGTCGACCGGCTTCACCTTCTTCGCCGGACGGCTCGCCTTCGGCGCGCTCATCGACTGGCGCGGAGTCCTCGACGCGGGCGTCGTCACGGCGATCGCCGCGGTGGTGACGCTCGGCTTCCTGCTGGCTCTGCCGACGGCGATCGACGGCTGGGCGCCCCTCGCCTATCCCGTGCTGTTCGCGCTCGGCTATTGCGCCACCGGTATCCTGTTCACCAACGCGGCGCGGCAGATCATCGATCCCGCCTCGTTCAACGCGGTCTTCGCCGGCATGCGCCTGCTCTATGGCAGCGGCGTCGCGCTCGGTCCGCCCGTAATGGCGGCGATGGTCGAGGCGACCGGGCGCTACGACATTCCCTTCGCCATCGTCGGCGCGGTTCTGGTTTTCCACCATGCCGCCTTCGTGACGCTCGCGCGGCGGCGGCGGCGGCGCGGCGTCTGACGGCGCGCGACATGGCAAGGCGCTTGCGCATGGCGCGCGCAATGCGGATCTTGCGTCGTCTCGACATCGCGCCGGAGCCCGCGCCCCAATGATCCACCCCAAGGACGTCGTCTTCTTTGCCTCGCCGCTCGAGACCTCGCAGGTCGAGCGTATTCGCGCCGCGGTCGGCGACCGGGTCGAGATCGTGCACATGCCCGATCTCCATCCGCCGCTGCGCTATGTCGCGGATCACAACGGGCGCGAGGATTTCCGCCGCGACGCGGCGCAGGAGGCGCGGTGGCGCGCGGCGCTCGCGCGCGCGACGATCCTCTGGGATTTCCCGGACAAGGCCGCGGGCGGCGCGGATGGCGTCGCGCTCGCGCCGCATGTCCGCTGGGTGCAGACCACCAGCGCCGGCGTGGGCCAGATGGTCGCCCGGCTCGGCCTCGCCGACAGCGACATCGTCGTCACGACGGCGCGCGGCGTACATGCCGCGGCGCTCGCCGAATTCGTCTTCCTGGCGCTGCTCATGCGCAGCAAGGATCTGGCGCTGCTGCAGCGCGACCAGCGCGCCCATCGCTGGGAACGCTACTGCGGCGGCGAACTCGCGGGGCAGACGATCGCGATCATCGGCGCGGGCATGATCGGGGCGCAGACGGCGCGTATCGCGAAGGCCTTCGGGATGCGCGTAATCGGCACGCTCGCCAATCCGTCGCCGGCGCGCGCCGCGGCGCTCGGCCTCGACGCGGTTCATGGCCAGGACAGGCTCCACGCCGTGCTGGCCGAAGCCGACGCGATCGTGCTCTGCACGCCGCACACGCCGGCCACCGAGCGCATGATCGATGCCGCGGCGATCGCGGCCATCAAACCGGGCGCGACGCTGATCAACATCGCGCGCGGCCAGGTCGTCGACGAGGCGGCGATGATCGACGCGCTGCGCCGGCGTCATATCGGTTTCGCCGCGCTCGACGTGGCGCTGGTGGAGCCACTGCCCGAAACCTCGCCGCTCTGGGACATGGACAACGTGCTGATCAGCCCGCATTCCGCGAGCACCGCGCCGAGCGAGAACCGCAAGATCACCGACATCTTCATCCATAATCTCGGCTGCTGGCTCGACGGCCGGCGCGGCGAGATGCGCAACATCCTCGACAAGAAGCGCATGTACTGACCCCGGCGACGGCCCGGGCGCGAGACGATCCATGACGGCACGCATCGACCTCGTCCCGCTCTTCGCGACGCCGGTCGCGATCGCGGATCTCGCTGACGCGGCGCGGCTCAATGCGGGCCTGCGCGCGGCCATCGACGCACGCCGCGCCGAAAGCGCCGGCACGCGACATTCCAATCTCGGCGGCTGGCAATCCGACTGGGAGATGGCGCGCTGGGGCGGAGACGCGGCACAGACGCTGCTCGACGCGGCGCGCGGCATCGCGTCGCGCATCACCGCCGACCGCACCGGCCGGCGCGTCGACATCGCCTGGAAGGCCAATATGTGGGCGAACGTGAATCGCCGCGGCGACGCCAACGAGTTCCACGCCCATCCCGGCAGCTTCTGGTCGGCGGTCTACTATGTCGACGATGGCGGCATCGGCGCCGACCCGGCGCTGGGGGGCGAGCTCGAATTCATGGATCCCCGCGGTCCGGGGCCGGCGATGTACGCGCCGCATCTCGCCTTCGCGACGCCGGGCGGGTTGTCGGTGGGCAGCAACGAGACGGTGTCGCCGAAGACGGGGCGCCTCGTCATGTTCCCGGCCTGGCTTCTCCATCAGGTGCGGCCGTATCGCGGCGATGCCGAGCGGATCTCGGTGGCGCTGAACCTGAGCGTGTGAGCGCGACGCGGGATCGACGCGGGCGGCGCGGCGCATTACCCTCGATCACGTTCGGCCGGAGGTCGCCATGAAGATCAAGCTGGATATCGACTGCACGCCCGAGGAGGCACGCAGCTTCTTCGGCCTGCCCGACGTCAAGCCGCTGCAGGAGCGGATGATGAAGGAGATCGAGCAGCGCATGGTCCACGGGCTTCAGGCCATGGATCCGGCGGACATGATCAAGACCTGGATGCCGGCGACGATGCAGGGCTTCGACCAGATGCAGCGCTTCTGGTCGCAGGTCGCGTCGGATGCGCTCGACCCGAAGAAGAAGTGACAGCCAAGGAGACGCCGCGATGAGCGCACGCCCGGATGATCCCAAGCCCTTTTACGACGCGCATGTCTTCGCCTGCGTGAACGAACGCCCGACCGGGCACAAGCGCGGCTCGTGCAAGGAGCGCGGCGGCGAGCCGTTGCGCAACTACATGAAGGCGCGCGCCAAGGAGCTCGGCCTCGGCAACCTGCGCATCAACCAGGCGGGCTGTCTGGATCGCTGCGAGCTCGGTCCCGTGATGGTGATCTACCCCGAGGGGATCTGGTATCGCGCCGAGACCACCGCGGATATCGACGAGATCCTGGAGACGCATCTGCGCCGCGGCGAGCGCGTGACGCGCCTGCTTCTGCGCCCCGAGGACGGCCCCGTCAAAGGCGCTTGATCGCGGTGATGGGGCCGCCGCCGCGCGCGGCGGTGCGCGCCTCGGCCTCGGCGAGCGGCTCGCTCGCGACCTGCATGTGATGCCCGTTGGCGTGGAGCAGCGTGTGCGCGTCGCGCATCATGCCGACATGGCCCTTCCAGAAGATCAGATCGCCGCGGCGCAGGGCCGAGCGGTCGTTGATCGCGGTGCCCAATTCGGCTTCCTGCATGTCGCTGTCGCGGGGTGCCGAAACGCCGCACGCGTCGAGCGCCGTCTGCACGAGCCCCGAGCAATCGATCCCGAGCCCGGTCCTGCCGCCCCAGAGATAGGGGATCGCCAGGAAGCTCTCGGCGACGGCGACGAAATCGGCCGCCGCGGGCGCATCGATCGCGACGGCATGGACCGCGACGACATAGCCGCCGCGCGCGAGCCGCAGGAAGCGCGCATCGTGCGGCGCCGCGGCAAAGCGTGCGCCCAGCGGTAGCCAGGACAGCGGCGGCGTCTTGATGTCGGGCGCCGGATAGACCAGCGTGCGCGGCACGCGCAGGCGATGGGTATGGGCCGCGCCGGGCGGCGCCAGCGTCGCGGTCTCGACATAGCCGACATGGCGGTCACGGGCGAGCTGTACCCAGCTCCAACCATCCGGCCGGGTCTCGAAGACGGTCGCGGCCTCGCCCACCAGCGCTTCGCTTTCGAGCGGCGCGTCGCGCGCGGGGTGGCGGCGCAGCGCCGTGGCGGGGGCGACGATCTCCCCGGCGATGCCGCCGACGAAGCGCGTGGCGGCAACCCGCCCCGCAAGCGATGCATCGGCGAGGTCCGGACGGAACGCGTGGCGGCGCGGATCGAGTGTCATGCGCGGGGATCATCCATCGAGAAGCGACGCCACCGATAATGCGTCCCACCCCCGCCGCGCGTCGAGCGGGACAAGGCGGGGCGCGGCCTGTCGCGGATACCAGAGCGGGTGATGGATCGATAACGTCCGACGTCAGTCGATCGGACAAGGCATCCCCCGGATCGAGCGGTTAAGCGCGACCCGGGGTTATCCTTCAGTGGAAAACCACTTTACCGTGGCTTCCCTACCGACTCCCGTATCTAGACAACCATTCGTCTTC
>CAIOSQ010000187.1 GCA_903860935.1 uncultured Rhodospirillales bacterium
GCTCGAGATGCTGAAGGTCGCGCGCGGCGAAGGACGCACGCAGCGCCTGTGGGAGCGCGCGGTCGCGGCCGGGGCACGTTCGGCGATGGCGACGCGCGTGCTGTCGACACTGGCGATCAACTTCACCGCGCTGGCGACCTCCGTCGCGAGCGCGATGGTGATCTTCGTCGGCGTCCACCTGATCGCGGCCGGACAGCTGACCATGGGGGCGCTGATCGCGGCTTCCATCCTGACCGGCCGCGCGATGGCACCGCTCGCCCAGATCTCCTCGCTGATCGTCCGCGTCAACCAGTCGATGTCGGCGCTGCGCGCGCTGCATCGGCTGATGCAGACCCCGCGCGAACGCGATGCCGGCGAAAGCTACGTCGCACGGCCATCGCTGCGCGGTCAGATCGAACTGCGCGACCTGTCCTTCGCCTATCCGAGCCACGCGGCGGGCGGTGTCGGCATCGCCCCGCCGGCTGTTCCAGCCATCGTGAAGACGTCTCTTTTCATCGGTGCCGGCGAGCGCGTCGGGATCGTCGGACGCGTCGGCTCGGGCAAGAGCACCCTCGCCCGGCTCATTTCCGGCCTCTACCAGCCCAGCCAAGGATCGATCCTGGTCGATGGGACCGACATTCGGCAGCTCGACCCCGCAGAATTGCGACGCCAGATCGGCTACGTGCCTCAGGACACGCATCTGGTCTTCGGCACGATCAAGGAAAACATCCTGATTGGCGCGCCCTTCGCCGATGACGAGGCCCTGCTGCGGGCGGCCGCAGTCGCCGGCGTCGACGATTTCGTGAAGTCGCGGCCGCAGGGCTACGACATGCAGGTCGGCGAACAGGGCCGCTACCTGTCCGGCGGCCAGCGCTCCGCCGTGACCATCGCACGCGCCCTCATCGCCGATCCGCCGATCATTCTTCTCGACGAACCGACCGGCGCGATGGATTCGACGTCGGAGCAACGCTTCAAGGCCCGCCTGCTCGAGATGCTCGACAACCGCACCCTGATTCTCGTGACGCATCGCGGCTCGATGCTGTCGCTGGTCGACCGCTTGATCGTCATGGACCAGGGACGCGTGGTCGCCGACGGGCCGCGCGACAAGGTGATCGGCGAACTCCAGTCGGGCGCCATCCGCGGCCAGCAACGGGGTTCGTGATGGCGCGCCGCGGAATCATCGAGGCCGACTTCGCCGCAGACGGCGCCCTCGCCGCCCATGCCGGGATCCGGCGACTTGGCTGGATCGTCTCGCTGCTCGTCATCGTCTTCGTCGGCGGGTTCGTCCTATGGGCGGCCAACGCGCCCATCGACGAGGTGACGCGCGGCGATGGCCGCGTCATCCCGTCCCAGCGCGTACAGGTGATCCAGAACCTCGAAGGCGGGATCGTGTCCGAGATCCTGGTCCACGAGGGCCAGATCGTCGCCCGCGACGCCGTGCTCGTGCGGATCTCCAACACCGCGGCCGAGGCCGATCTGCAGGGCAACCGTGCCCAATCCGCAGCCCTGCGCGGCGCCATCGCGCGGCTGGAAGCCGAGGCCGAGGACCGCCGGGAGATCCAGTTCCCGCCCGAACTCCTCGCCGACGCGCCGGAGATCGCGGAGTCCGAGCGACGGCTGCTGCGCGCGCGCAACGAGCAGGTCGATGCACAGATAGCCGTGCTTCGCGACCAGGCGGAACAGCGCATGGTCGAGATCCGCGAGATCGAAGCGCGCATCTCCTCGCTCGAGCGCGGCCGCACGCTCGCGCAATCCGAGCAGACGATGATCGAGCCCCTCGTCCGCAGCGGCGCGGCCTCGCGCCTCGACCTGCTGCGCGTCCAGCAGCGCCTGAACGAGATCCAGGGACAGCTCTCGGCGTCCGAGCTCGCCCTGCCTCGCGCGCGCATCGCCCTGACGGAAGTCCGCGCGCGGATCGCCGAACGTCGCGCCACGTTCCGGTCCGAGGCGAGCAGCGAGCTCAACCAGCGGCGCGCCCAGCTCGCGGCGCTGGTCGAGAAGCTCCAGGCCGACCGGGATCGCGTGACCCGCACCGAAGTGCGATCGCCGGTGCGCGGGACGATCAAGGACCTCAAGGTGACGACGGTCGGGGGCGTCATCCGGCCCGGGCAGGACATACTGGAGATCGTGCCGCTGGAGGATTCGCTGCTGGTCGAAGCGCAGCTTCGCCCGGCCGACATCGCCTTCGTGCGTCCCGGACAACCGGCTGTCGTGAAGGTCACCGCCTACGATTTTTCCGTCTATGGCGGCTTGCAGGCCGAACTCGTCCAGATAAGCGCCGACACGATCCAGGACGAGCGCGGCGAACGCTGGTTCCGCGTCAGGCTGCGCACCGGCCGCGCCTATCTCGGCAGCGACGACAAGCCGCTGCCCATCATTCCCGGCATGACCGCCAGCGTCGAGATCCTCACCGGAAGCAAGACCGTGCTCGACTACCTCATGCGTCCCATCCTGCGCGCCCGCGAGCGCGCGCTTCGCGAGCGCTGACTACATGCCCTTCGTCGAACGCGATCCCGCCGGCGACATCTCCGCGCTCCACGACGCACCCACCGCGCGCGCCCTCGAATTCCTCGAAAACGACGCGCCGGAGATCCGTCATTTTCTGAGCAAGCGCCTACGCGCCGATCAGGCGCTCGAGACCTTGCGGGCCTCGGATGGCGAATTCATCCGCGCGCTCGACGACCTGATCGACCTGCTGCTCAGGAAAAAGGTGATCAGCCTGGACGAGTTGCCGGGTCCCGTCCGCGCCAAGCTCGATCAGCGCACGACCTTGCGCGAGGCGTTTCGCGCCTCGCCACTGCTCAAATTCGACGACGACCTCGTGTGAGCGACCGCTGCGGCGACCTCATGCGACCTCGCCAGGCACGGCGCGGCCACGGATGAAATCGGCTGCCCGCTCGGCGATCATGATCACCGCCGCATGCGTGTTCGTGCTGGTGATCGTCGGCATGATCGAGGCATCGACCACGCGCAGCCCGTCGATACCGTCGACGCGCAGCGTCTCGTCGACGACGCAATCGCTCCCCGGCCCCATGCGGCACGTGCCGACCGGGTGGTACACGGTGTCCGCGGTGCGCCGGATCCACGCATCGATCGCGGCATCGCTCGTGACGTCCGGCCCAGGCGCGAGTTCGGCGCCGCGGTAGGGATCGAAGGCTCGTTGGGCAAACACCTCGCGCAGGATGCGCACCGCACGCCGCAGCACGATCACGTCCTTCATGGCCGAGAGATAGTTCGGCCGGATCGCCGGCGCGGCGAGCGGATCCGCACTCGCAAGGGCGATCTCGCCGCGGCTCTCGGGACGCATCTGGAATGCGTTGGCGAAAAAGGCGTGGCCGTCATGCCGCTTTGGCGGCGTGCGCAGTCCGGGCAGACGCAGTGTGGCGGTCGACAGTCCGGGAAGGAAATGGCTCTGGATATCGGGCGTGTCGAGCGCCGGGTCGGAGCGCAGATAGGCGCCGGCATCGAGCGGGAAACTCGCCATCGGCCCGCGCCTGAAGAACAGCGCCTGAAAGAAGGCGAGCGTGGCCCGATCGGCGCGCATCAGGCCCTGCAGCGTCAGGGGCTGGGTGCAGGCGTGCTCGACCCGGACCAGGACATGGTCCTGAAGGTTCCGTCCCACGCCCGGAAGGTGATGGACCGGCGCGATCCCGAACGGCTTCAGCCTGTCCGCATCGCCGATCCCCGAGAGCATCAGCAGATGGGGTGAGTTCACGACGCCACCGCACAACAACACCTCGCGCGCCGCCCCAAAGCTGCGCGACGCCCCGCGCACGCGCGCCTCCACGGCGGTCGCGCGCCCGCCCTCGATCGCGATGCGCAGCACCTGCGCGCGGGTGACCACGGTCAAGTTCGGGCGATTGCGCGCGGGATCGAGGAAGGACCGCGCGGTGCTCCAGCGCTGGCCGCCGGCGATGTTGAAGTCGTAGCGGCCGAACCCCTCGGGCTCGGCGTTGAAGTCGGGCGTCGTCGGGTAGCCGGCCTGACGCCCCGCATCGACGAAGGCGTCGGCCAGCGCGCTGAAGGGCGGCGGCCGGGATACGCGCAGCGGGCCGTCGCCGCCATGCGCCGCGGATGCGCCGCCCTCGTAGCGCTCCGAGCGCAGGAAATAGGGCTGCACGCGCGCGGACGACCAGGCGGGCAATCCATGCTGCGCCCAGGTGTCGAAATCGGAGGCAAGGCCGCGCACATAGACCATGCCGTTGATGCTCGACGAGCCGCCGATCACCTTGCCGCGCGGCCACAGCAGTCGGCGTCCTTCCATGCCGGGCACGGGCTCGGTCTCGAACAGCCAGTTGGCGTAGCGGTTGCGCAGCAGCGTGCCCGTCATCAACGGGATGCGGAAGACCGGGTTCCAGTCGCTGCCGCCGGCCTCGAGCATCAGCACGCGCACCGCCGGATCCTCGGTCAGCCGCGCCGCCAGGACGCAGCCGGCCGTGCCGCCGCCAACGATGACGTAGTCGTAGGTTTCGCGCATCACGGCCCCCTGCCCCGGTTCACGCCTCGGCGACGATGACCTTCCACGGGAAACGCCAGCGTTCGGCGGCCCCCGAGATGGCACCCGGCATCTCCTCGAAATCTACGATCTCGACATTGCGGAACCCAAGCTCCGACAGCACCGCCGGCAGATCCAGACGCGCCAGCGGCTCCATGTAGGGCTCGTTGTTGCGCCGCCCGTGGCCGAAATGCATGAACTGCGCGAAGGGATCGGCGGGCGGCAGGAAGTCGAGATGGA
>CAIOSQ010000188.1 GCA_903860935.1 uncultured Rhodospirillales bacterium
ACCGAGAAGATGCCGAGCTCGGTGCGGTTCGGATGGCGACCGAGGATGCCGACGGCGCGGTCGTACTCGGCCGGCGTCAGGCCCATCAGGTCGTCGGGGTGTTGCGCGGTCATCGTGCCACCGTCTCCACCAGCGCGTCGAAGATCTTCCGTCCATCCGTCGATCCGAGGCGCGGATCGATCGCGTTCTCGGGATGGGGCATCATGCCCAGGACGTTGCGACGGGCGTTGAACACGCCCGCGATGTTCCGCGAAGCCCCGTTGGGGCTCGCGTCCGGCGTCACCGTGCCATCCGGCCGGCAATAGCGGAACGCGATCTGGCCGGCGGCCTCCATCGCGTCCAGCGTCGCCGCATCCGCGAAATAATTCCCATCGTGATGCGCGACGGGTACGCGCAGCACCGATCCTGGCGCGCAGCCGCGCGTGAACAGGCTGGCCTGCGACTCGACGCGCAGATGAACGTCGCGACAGACGAATTTCAGGCTCGCGTTTGGCAGAAGGATGCCAGGAACGAGTTGGGCCTCCGCCAGGATCTGGAAGCCGTTGCAGATCCCGAGCACGGGGACGCCAGCGGTGGCGCGCGCCGCCACCTCGCGCATGATCGGCGCGCGTGCGGCGATCGCGCCGGTGCGCAGATAGTCCCCGTAGGAGAACCCGCCTGGCAGGACGATCAGGTCGACGGCGGGAAGTTCGCTGTCGTTGTGCCATACCATGGCCGGGCGGTTGCCGGTCGCGGCGGCGATCGCGTCGGCGACGTCGACCTCGCGGTTGCTGCCGGGGAATATGACGACGGCCGACTTCACCGGATCACCCGACGAGTTCGAAGCGGTAATTCTCGATCACGGTATTGGCGAGGAGTTTCTCGCACATCGCCTTGACCGCCGCCTCTGCCGCGGCGCGATCGGTCTCGGCGAGGTCGAGCACGATGTACTTGCCTTGCCGCACCTCGTTCACCCGCTCGAAGCCGAGATGGCCGAGCGCGGTCTGGATCGCCTGACCCTGGGGATCGAGCACCCCGGTCTTCAGCGTCACATGGACATGAGCCTTCATCGCGCCGCTCCTCACTGCATCGTCTTGGGACCCTTGAGGTCCTGAGGTCCGCCTTCCGGGAAGATGCCGAGGCGCCGCGCGACTTCGCGATACGCCTCTTCGACATTGCCGAGATCGCGGCGGAAGCGATCCTTGTCCATCTTCTCGTTCGTCTTGCTGTCCCAGAGCCGCGACGTGTCGGGGCTGATCTCGTCCGCGAGGACGATCCGCATCTCGTCGTGCTCGTTCCAGTGACGGCCGAATTCGAGCTTGAAGTCGATCAGCTTCAGTCCGACGCCGAGGAAGAGCCCGGTCAGGAAATCATTGATCCGCAGCGACAGCGCCATGATGTCGTCGAGATCCTGGGTCGAGGCCCAGCCGAAGGCGGTGATATGCTCCTCGGCGACCATCGGGTCGCCGAGTTCGTCGTTCTTGTAATAATACTCAACGATCGAGCGGGGAAGGGTCTGGCCCTCGGGCACGCCGTAGCGCTGGGAGAAGGAACCAGCCGCGACGTTGCGGACCACCACCTCGATCGGCACGATCTCGACCTCGCGCACGAGCTGCTCGCGCATGTTGAGACGGCGGACGAAATGGGTGGGAACGCCGATATCCTCCAGCCGCATCATCAGGTATTCGGAAATGCGGTTGTTGAGGACGCCCTTGCCGGTGATCACGCCCTTCTTCTTGGCATTGAAGGCGGTCGCATCGTCCTTGAAATACTGCACCAGCGTGCCGGGTTCGGGACCCTCGTAGAGGATCTTCGCCTTGCCTTCGTAGATCTGCTTGCGGCGGGACATTTCGATCTCGATCTGGCCCCGGAGTTGGGGCGTGGAGGGCTGGGGCGTTGAGGGCGGGGGCGCGAAGCACGCCCGTCGGCGTCTCGAAAACAAGACGGCCGCGCTGTCGCATCGCGGCCGGGCGCCGACCTTATACCGCCCGGGTCGGGAGAGTCGCAACGCTGCCCGCCATCGGGGCGGTCGGGATGTCGCGCCAGGAGATCATGTCCGGATGGCCGTCCGCGAAGCGGAACGACGCGCGGCGGTTATCGCCGCGCCGGGCGTCGGGAAGCGCGACGAGGGCGCTGGAGACTGTCCCGAAACCCGATTCGAGGCGAAAGCACATGGCGCTTCGCCCATTGGCGCCCGAGTCGCGGCTCTCCAGCAGACTGCTCCACTGCGTCCAATCGCCGCGATCGGGGTCCGGTGGCGTCGCCAACCGCCAGCGCGGCAGGTGGCGAGCGATCCGCGCATCCCCGAGATCGTCGAGATCGCCGGCCGTGATCATGGAAAGCCCCGCCGCGACCTCGACGACCTGAGGACGATCCGGCCCATCGGGACCCATGGAGCGCACCCAGAAGGCCGCATCCTGATCGGCGAGGATCAGGTTGAAGCCGCGATAGGCGCGCGCGTCGAGATCCGCCGCCGCTTCCGCCGCCGCCGTCGCGTCGGCATGGTCGAGCGCGTCGAGGACGAGTTCGCCGCGCGAGCGCAATCCGGCCTGCGGACCCAGCGTGTTGCGACGGTTGAGAATGGCGGCGATCACGCCGTGATCGTTGATGCCAAACCACGATCCGCCGGCCAACTCGTCGAGCCCGGCCAGCACATCGGGGCGGTCGGGCCAGTGCCGGGCAGGTGGGCGCCAGGGCCGGTCGCGCATCTCGTCGCGGTTGGCGGCGACCAGGAGGGGCCAGTCATGGCCGGGGCGGCGCAGGAGGATGACGGTGCACATGGTTCAGCCAGGGGATATGGCGGGCAGGTCGGCGCGTCGCTATATAGCGGCTCCACGTCAACCAGAGGATCGGTGATGCCATGACGGGCTTCGATGATCGCGAAAAAGCCTTCGAGAACAAGTACAAGCACGACCAGGAATTGAAGTTCAAAGTCAACGCCCGCCGCAACAAGCTGCTCGGCGAATGGGCCGGGCGCCAGTTCGGGCTGTCCGGCGTTGAGCTCGACGCCTATGCCAAGAGCGTCGTCATGGCCGATTTCGACCGACCCGGCGACGACGACGTCCTCCAGAAGGTCGCGGCGGATTGCAAGGCACGCGGTGTCTCTGTCACCGACGGCATGATCCGCGCGGAGATGGACAAGCTGCTCGAGGTCGCCAAGCAGCAGCTTCTCAGCCAGGGCTGACCCGCGAACCCTTCCGTCGCGTCGTTCGGCGCGCCTTGCCGAAGACGCGGCGGAAGATCGTGTCGACCTGACGGAAATGGTGGTCGAGGTCGAACAGCGCCTCGATCGCCGCCGCTTTGAGATGCTTGCGGACGGTCTCGTCGGCGAGCAGACGGTCCTTGAAGGATCCGCCCTCGCGCCATGTCGCCATCGCGTTGGACTGGACGATCCGGTAGGCGTCTTCGCGGCTGACACCGGCCTGGGTCAGGGCCAGCAGCACGCGCTGCGAATGGACCAGCCCTCCGAGCGCATCGAGATTGCGCTGCATCATCTCCGGATAGACCACCAGTTTCTCGATCATGCCCGCCGCGCGGTGCAGCGCGAAATCCAGCGCGATCGTCGCATCCGGTCCGATCACGCGCTCGACCGACGAATGCGAGATGTCGCGTTCGTGCCAGAGCGCGACATTCTCCATAGCCGGCATCGCCATGCCGCGCACCAGCCGTGCGAGGCCGGTGATGTTCTCCGACAGCACGGGGTTGCGCTTGTGCGGCATCGCCGACGAGCCCTTCTGCCCGGGCGAGAAATACTCCTCGGCCTCGCGCAGCTCGGTCCGCTGCAGATGCCGGATCTCGGTCGCGAGGCGCTCCAGAGACGAGGCGATGACGCCGAGCGTGGCGAAGAACATCGCATGTCGATCGCGCGGAATGACCTGGGTCGAGATCGGCTCGACCGCGAGCCCGAGCTTGCGCGCGACATGCGCTTCGACCCGCGGATCGATATGCGCGAAGGTGCCGACGGCGCCTGATATCGCGCAGGTGGCGATCTCCGCGCGGGCGCGCTCCATCCGCTCGCGGCCGCGCGCGAACTCGGCATGGAACCCGGCGAGCTTCAGCCCGAACGTCACCGGCTCGGCATGGATGCCATGGCTGCGGCCGATGGTCGGGGTGAATTTATGTTCCTTTGCGCGAAGCTCGAGCGCCTTGAGCAAGCGGTCAAGGGCCGCGAGCAGCAGACCGGAGGCCTGGTTGAGCTGAACCGCCAGGGTCGTGTCGAGCACGTCCGACGAGGTCATGCCCTGGTGGATGAAACGCGCCGCCGGGCCGACATGCTCGGCGAGGTTGGTGAGGAAGGCGATGACGTCGTGCTTCGTCTCGCGCTCGATCGCATCGATCCGGTCGATCTCCCATTTCCCCTTGCGCCAGATCTCGCGCGCGGCGCTTTTGGGAATGATCCCGAGCGCAGCCTGGGCGTCGCAGGCATGGGCCTCGATCTCGAACCAGATCCGGAACCGGTTTTCCGGTTCCCAGATGGCGGCCATTTCGGGTCGGCTGTAACGAGGGATCACGGCAGGGGTCTCGCTGAAAACGGAGTGCGGGTGTCAGGTGTGGCGATGGCCATCATCATGGTCATGGTCACGCGCGCGGGCGGTTTCGATGGTGTGCGCGCGGTGCAGGATTTCCTCGGGTGTCGCGAGCGCCGAGCGCGTGGCCAGCCGCTCCAGCGCCGCGAACCAGTGGCGATAATAATCGCGCCCGTCATCGTGGACGCCGGCCTCGCGTGCGCTTGTGAATTCCGCGGCCAGCGCTGCGGCCCATTGCGGCCAGGTGAATACCCCGCGCGCATGCAGGGCAACCGTCATGGCGAAGGCCTCCGCCTCCCAGGGCTCGCGGAAGACGGGGCCGGCCTCGTCCCGGGGCAGGCGTGGCAGATCGTCGAGCGGCGGCAGGCTCACGCGGCGGGCTCCAGATAGGGTTCCCAGAGGTCGATCCGCACGCTGTCGGCCACGCCGCCCTGCGGTCCCCAGAGTTCGCGGGCCGTGAACCTGACGCCATAGAGATGCGCCGGTTGCTCGCCCATGCCGCGGGCGTTGCTGTCCGGAAACACGTGTCCGCCGTGCAACGCCTCGACGCGGCCGATCCGACCGCGGCAATAGCGCGGGGCGCGCGTATGCGACGGCATGGTCGCGACGCGGACGCGGACGAGGTCGCCGACGGCGAAACCCGGCGCCTGCGCGATTGCGCGCGTGCTGGGACCACCGCGCGCGAGCACGCGCGGAACATCGGCCGCCGCGAGCGCCGGCCGGGCATGGGCCGGTGGTGGTACGAGGGCGTGCCCGGCGTCGACTTCGCCGTCGCCGAGAAACCCCTCTTCGGTCGCCAGCCGCTCGAGCGCCTTCACCCAGAGTTCGTAATAGCTGGAGGACAGGTAATCGACGGGATGCCGGTTCTCGCGCGCGAAGCGCGACCGGTCGAGTGTCCAGCGACCATGCGCGCCCATGGCCAGCGTCAGCGCGAAGGCGCGCCGCTCCCAGGAGGCGTGGAACACAGGCTCCGCGGGTTCCGGGGCGACAGGTCCGAGGCCGTGCATGCCGCCGAGGTCGTGGCCACCATTCATGGCCCGCCCGCCCTGGCGACACCGATCATGGAGTCGCGCGAGACCAGTGCAGCAAGCCGCTCTTCGTCCCATCCTTCGGTTCCGGCGGGCCGTTCCGGAAGCACGAGGTAGCGGATCTCGGCCGTCGAATCCCACACGCTGATCTCGACATCCGCACCAAGGTCGAGCCCGAACTCGCGGAGCACGCCGCGCGGATCCATCACGGCGCGCGCGCGGTAGGGAGCCGATTTGTACCAGACCGGCGGCAGACCGAGGACGGGCCAAGGGTAGCAGGAGCACAGGGTGCAGACGACGAGGTTGTGCCGGCCCGGCCCGTTCTCGACCACCTGCATATGCTCGCCCTGCCGCCCGACATAGCCGAGCGAGGCGATCGCGGCGGTCGCATCGCGCCGCAGCCAGTCGAGGAACCCGGGATCGGTCCAGGCCTTGGCCACGACGCGTGCGCCGTTGCGCGGTCCGACCTTGTGCTCGTAGGTGTCGATGAGGACGTCGAGCGCGGCGCGGTCCACGAGCCCCTTTTCCGTCAGGATGGCTTCGAGCGCCTTGACCCGCGCCGCGATCGGCGGGTCGTCGTCGGTGTGATGCGTGCTGGCCATGGCTCCTCCGCCGGGATCGCGGCGCAGAATACGCGATGCCCGCGTCACATCAAGCCGAGGGCGCGCAGGCTCGCATGTCCCGCCCGGCCGACGATCAGATGGTCATGGACCGAGATCCCCACGGTCGCACAGGCCTTCGCGACGTCACGCGTCATGTCGATGTCGGCGCGCGATGGCGTCGTGTCTCCCGATGGATGGTTGTGCAGCAGGATCAGCGCGCAGGCGCCGAGTTCCAGGGCCCGCTTCAGCACCTCGCGTGGATAGACGGGCGCGTGGTCGACGGTGCCGCGCCCGCGCTCCTCGGCGGCGATCAGCGCGTTCTTGCGGTCGAGGAACATCACGAAGAAGCGCTCCGTGTCGCCATGCGCGAGTTCGGCGCGCGCATAGGCCAGCACCTTGTCCCAGGACGACATCACGGGGCGGTCGAGGATCTCCTCCTTGGCGAGTCGCAGGGCCGCCTCGCGCGCCAGCTTGAGCGCATCGATGGCGGTTTCGCCAAGCCCGGGTATCCCGCGCAGGGACGCGCGTGGGGCCGAGATCGCGCCACCGAAGCTGCCGAAGCGGGCCAGCAACGCGCGAGCCACCGGCCGCACATCGCGCCGCGGGATGACGAAAAGCAGCGATTCGAGCAGGTCGAGATCGGACAGCGCCGCGCCGTCACTGCGCCGGAACTGCGCGCGCATCCGGCCACGATGACCCGCGACGTCATCTCGTCCCGCGATCGCCTCGTCCTGTCCGCCCGCCATCGCCATGCCGCCTCCGTCGCGGCTGCGATCCTAGGCCCGGCGACGGGCTTAGGCGGAATAGGGCGGACGGTGTAATCCCGCGGGCGACGCGGTGAAGATCTCGACTCCGTCGGCAGTGACGCCGACCGAGTGCTCGAACTGGGCCGACAGGGACTTGTCGCGGGTGACCGCGGTCCAGCCATCGCCCAGGATCTTCACCCGCCAGTCGCCGGCGTTGATCATCGGCTCGATCGTGAAGAACATCCCGGGCTGGAGCTTCATTGTGTGGAGCGGATTGCTCCGATCGACGTAGTGGAGGATCGAGGGCGCGTCATGGAACACCCGCCCAAGGCCGTGGCCGCAGAAATCGCGGACCACGGAAAAACGCTGCGCCTCGGCATGGGACTGGATCGCGCGCGAGATGTCGCCAAGTGTGGCACCCGGCCGCACCGCCGCGATCCCGGCCATCATTGCCTCGTAGGTGACGTCGCAGAGGCGGCGCGCCTTCACCCCGACATCGCCGACATGGAACATGCGGCTGGTGTCGCCATGCCAACCATCGACGATGACCGTCACGTCGATGTTGAGGATGTCGCCCGCGACAAGTCGCTTGTCGCCGGGGATGCCATGGCAGACGACGTGGTTGACGGACGTGCAGATCGACTTTGGAAAGCCGCGATAGCCGAGCGGGGCGGGGATCGCGCCATGGGCAAGGATGAAATCGTGACAGATGCGGTCGAGTTCTTCGGTCGTCACGCCTGGACGGACATGCGGGAAGATCATGTCCAGCGCTTCGGCCGCAAGCCGGCCGGCCCGGCGCATGCCCTCGAAATGGGGTTCGCCATGAAGTTTGACGCGTTGGCCGTCGGTATCGGCTTCCGCGTATCGGATCGCGACATCGTCCATCATGCGCCCCGATTATAGGTCGGCGCGTCCATGGCCGCCACCGGTCGCGCGTCGGGATCGAGCCGGGCTTCGGCGAGATCATCCAGTCCCGCCATCGCCGCCTTGGCACGTTCCGGGTGGCGGAGCAGGAGGCCGAGCGCAGTCACCAGTTCGAGCGTGTCGGTCGCGATTCCGGCGTCCTGCTGGGCGAGCGCAAGGCCGGTGAGCGCGGCATCGGCGATCTGCACCGGGGCGAGCGGGAAGGCGTGCGGCACCTCGTGGCGCACCGCGCGTTCCGCGGCGGCGGCATCCGGAAACTCGGTCTGGCTGCGGCACAGCTCGACATCGCGCGAATGGACGCCCCGGCACCGTATGGGCCGGGTCTCGTAGATTCCGCAGCGTCCGTCTGCCTCGAGGAACGGGCAGGGAATGCGCGCTCGGCGTCGTTCGAGGGCAGTCAGGCTTCCGATGCGCGGTGCCGCCTCGGCGACACGCCGCGCGAGCCGCGTATCGCCCGCGATGACGTCGGCGATGGCGACCGCCTCGACGAGCGCGACGGCGACATGCTGGTGGCAGCATGTCGCGCACCCCGCGGCGCAGGCGATGGCTCCCCCGCGTTCGACCTCGTCCCGGCGCATGGCCCAGGCCGCTTCGAAGGCGTCGCTCGCGCCGCGCCGGGCAGCGGCGGCGCGGCTGGCGCGATCGGGAAGGCGCAGGCCGTCGGTGGCCGCCGCCCGCGCACGCAGTCGCGCGGCGTCAAGGGTGTTGCGCATGGATGTCGTTTCCCGTCATTCCTGGCCGCCGATTCGCGGCCCGCGCGACACATACGGAGTCATCCCCATGCCGGACAAGGTCGTCACCGCCGCCGTGCTCGTCATCGGCAACGAGATCCTATCCGGTCGCACCCGAGACACGAACCTGGCATGGCTTGCCGGAGAATTAACCAAACTGGGCATCCGCCTCACCGAGGCGCGCGTGGTCGCCGACACGCAAGGCGCAATCGTCGCGGCGGTTCGCGATCTTAAGGAGAAATATGACTATATTTTTACAACTGGTGGTTTAGGTCCGACCCATGATGACATCACCGCGGAGGCCGTCGCGATGGCGTTCGAGGTGCCGCTGGTGCGCCATCCCGAGGCGGTCAGGCGGCTCGAAGCGAATTACGCGACGCCCGCCGATCTGAACGAGGCCCGCCTGCGGATGGCGAACGTGCCCGACGGAGCGGCGCTGATCGACAATCCGATCAGCAAGGCGCCCGGCTTCCGGATCGGCAATGTCCATGTCATGGCGGGCGTCCCCGCGATCATGCAGGCGATGTTCGACGGATTGCGCAGCGAACTCGTCGGAGGCCGGAAAATGCTGGCCAGGACGATCGACGTCGATCTCGCCGAAGGTGTGATGGCGGCCGAACTCGCCGCGATCCAGCGTGCAGCTCCGGAGGTCGAGATCGGTAGCTATCCGCGCATGCGCCAGGGACGGGCGAGCGCCGCGATCGTGCTGCGATCCGTCGACGGGGCGGCGCTCGTCGGGGCGGTCGATGCCGTGCTGGCGATGATGCGCGAGCTGGGCGGTGCGCCGCGCGACGACGGATCCGCC
>CAIOSQ010000189.1 GCA_903860935.1 uncultured Rhodospirillales bacterium
CAACAGCGGCACTTCGGTGGCGAACTTCATCGTGACGCGCAGCGGCGATGCGTCCGGCACAGCGAGCGCCTCGTGGTCGGTAGCGGGTAGCGGCGCCAATCCGGCTAGCGCGGCGGATTTCGTGGGTGGAGCCCTGCCCTCCGGTACGGTGACGCTCGGCGCGGACGAGACGTCGAAGACCATAGCCGTCAACATAGCGGGCGATACGACGATCGAGCCGGACGAGGGCTTTACGCTGACGCTCGCCACCGGTTCTGGGGCCGAGCTGGGAACCGCGAGCGCCAGCGCGACGATCCGGAACGACGATGTGGATGCAAGCGCTCCGCAACTGCAGAGCGGCGGGGTGCGGTTTAATGCCATCGGTACACAGGTGACGCTGACCTTCGATGAGGCGCTCGCGACCGGCAGTGCGACGTCTACCGCCTTCGCGGTGAACGCGGGCGGCCAGGTGGTCGCGGTGACAGGCGTGACGCTTTCGGGCGCACGGTGACGCTGAGCCTGGGCAGCGCAGTGGCGGCGGGCTCGAGCGCGACGTTCACGTATTCCGATCCGGCGGGCGATCAGGCGAGCGGCGTGCTGCAGGATGTCGCAGGCAACGACGTGGCGAGCTTCTCGGCGAGCGCGACGCGCACCGCGGCATCCTCCAGCGTCTCCGGCATGACCTATCATTGGAAGAGCCATGCGCTGCTGTCGGGCGTCACGGTGTTCGTCGCCGGCGACGGCAAGGCGCCAGGCGCGACGTCGTTTCTGGAGATCCGCGGCCTGTCCTTCGACGCCAATGGCGACGTGCGCTTCGACGTCTATGCGAATGCGGGCGCGGGGATCGAAAATTTCGGCTTCGATCTGCGTGTGGGCGGCACAGCGACCGTGACCTGGACGGAGACGAGCTTCGCGAACTGGTCGATCCTGCCCCAAGCCGGTGCCGGACAGCTCACCGTCGCGGCCTTCGCAGGCTCGAGCACGTCGGCGCTGACGGGCGAAGTCAAGCTGGGCTCGGTGCTGGTCGATGTGGCCGCGGGCACCGATCAGGTGCGTGTGGACGTGCTGTCGGGCGACGTGGGGGATGCCTTCGTGCCCGCGTTCTCGGAAACGCTGGCGTCGAAGACCACGGCCGCGTCGGGGACCTATGCGCTTAGCGACATCGCGGACGACGTGCTGACCCTGTCGCCGGCGCGCGGTACGAGCGATGCGGGTAGCGCGATCAACTCTCAGGATGCGCTGGCGGCGCTTAAGATCGCGGTCGGGCGCAACCCAAATGCGGATCCCGATGGGGCCGGGCCTCTGCAGCCGAATCTGGTATCGCCCTACCAGTTCATCGCGGCCGACGTGACTGGCGACGGTCGGGTGAACAGCCAGGACGCGCTCGCCATCCTCAAGATGGCCGTGAGGCGCTCGGATGCGCCGGCCCGCGACTGGATTTTCGTGCGCGAAGATGCCGATTTCTGGAACGAGACAACGGGCACCGTCTCGATGAACCGCAATGCGGTCATCTACGGCAAATCGCCTTTCGTGATCTCGGCGGGGGGCGGTCAGGATCTGGATTTGGTCGGCATTCTTAAAGGCGACGTCAATGGCAGCTGGGTACCCAGCACCGGCTCCCAAATCCTGGGGACGGAGTATTTCGCAAGCCTTTCTCAAACCATGGGCGCGCCCCTCGACATCTGGGGTTAGGGGCGCTGCGACGCGCGATCAGTGTACAATCCGTACATCAAGTGGACGCGGCGGGTGAACGCCAGGGGCTTCGAGGGAGTGTAGAACCGGGGACTGGAGAACCGGGGGGTAGCTCACTCCGTCCTCGGTAATGGGGCGGAGCCGGCGCCCGACCTTGCCGGCGGCGCGATCCGGCACA
>CAIOSQ010000190.1 GCA_903860935.1 uncultured Rhodospirillales bacterium
CCGGATCCTCGTCCTCGTCGAATTGCACGGCGGCAATGACGGATTGAACACCGTGGTGCCGCTCGATCAGCCGGCCTATCGGAGCCTGCGCCCCTCGATCGCGATCGACCCGGCGGAGGCGATCTCGTTGACCGCCGCGCAGGGCCTCCACCCGGAACTCCGCGCCCTCGCCGAGCCCTATGAGCGCGGCGAGCTCGCGATCGTCAACGCGGTCGGCTATCCCAAGCCCAACCGCTCGCATTTCCGCTCGATCGAGATCTGGGAGCAGGCCACGGACGCCGATTCCTACGCGGCTCAGGGCTGGGCGACGCGCGCCCTGTCCGAGCATCCCGTCTTCGGGCAGCGGCGTGGCGACGCCGACGGTGTCGTCGTCGGCACCGGCACGATCGGCCCGCTGGCGGGACCAGGGACACGTCTCGTGACCATGCGCGAACCGCGGCAGTTCCTGGCGCAGAGCGAAGCGCTGCGCCATGTCGCGCTGCGCGCGGACGCGCCGCCCAGCCTGCGCCACGTCGTGCGTACGCAGAACGAGGCCGTCGCCGCCGCCGACGCGGTGCGCCGCAAGCTCTCCGGACGGAACCGGTTCGGCCAGGGCTTCGGCTGGGATCCGCTCGGGCGTTCCCTGGCGGTGACCGCGGATCTGATCGCCGATGGCGTGGAGGTTCCCGTCTGGAAGACGTCGATCGGAAGCTTCGACACGCATGCCGACCAGCGGGCGCGCCATGCGCGGCTGCTGGGCCAACTCGGCGCGGCACTTGCGACGTTCCGCGGCGCGATGCAGTCCCTCGGACGCTGGAACGACACGCTCGTCGTGACCTATTCCGAATTCGGCCGACGCGCGGCGGAGAACCTGTCGCGCGGCACCGATCACGGCACCGCGGCGCCGCTCTTCGTCATGGGCGGCGCGGTCGAAGGCGGCATTCACGGCACGGCGCCCGATCTCGAGGCGCTGGTCGACGGCGACATCCGGATGCAGACCGATTTCCGCGGCGTCTATGCGGGGCTGATCGCGCGGTGGTGGGACGCACCCGACAATTTCCTCGCCCGCGAGGGCCACGGGCCTTCGCCGCTGACGCGCAGCCGCATGTCCTGACTGCGGCGGGTCGCGCAGCCGGTCAGTCGCGCAGCCGGTCAGTCGCGAAGCCGCGACGGCGCGACGTGATCGCCGGCCGCCGGGGTGCACGCCGTGCACTGCGCCGGCAGGCTGATCGTCACGGCCGTGCCACGACCTGGGGCGCTTTCCATCGCGAGACGCCCGCCATGGCGGCGTGCGAACGCCTCGGCGAGGGACAGGCCGAGACCGCTGCCGCGCCCAGCGGACTTGGTCGTGAAGAACGGCTCGCCAGCCCGGCGTCGCGTCGCGTCGTCCATGCCGCAGCCGTCGTCGCTCACCGTGATCGACAGCCATGGCGCCCCGTGCCCGCGCGCGGCCCGGCGCGAGACCGCCACCAGGAGCCGGATCGAACCGCCGCCGGGCATCGCGTCGCGGGCGTTGGCCGCGAGGTTGACCAGCACGGTCTCGAGTTCAGTGCGATCCGCGGCGACCATCGGCAGGTCGGATGCGACATCGATCGCGACACGGATGCGCGGCCCCGCCGCCAGCTCGATCAGGTCGCGCGATTCGCGTACAGCTTCGCCCGCATCGATCGCCCGGAGCGGATCGGGCCGGCGTCCCGGCAGTGGCCTGAGACGATCGACGATCGCGGCGCCGCGCGCGGCGCTGCGCAGGATCCGCGCTGCGGCACGGCCGACCGTACCCTGACCACGGGCGCTCACGGCGACGAGTTCGGCGTTGCTGCTCACCGCCTGCACGACATTGCCGAAATCATGGACGATCCCGGCGGCGAGCAATCCCATGCGCCGCAAATGGTTGTCGCGCTTGCGCTGGCTCTCCCGATCCGTCACGTCCCAGAGCGCACCGACGATGCGCAGCGGCCGGCCGGTCGCGTCGCACACGCTTGCGACGGCGAAGCTTTCGATCCAGCGGACCCCGCCGTCGAGCGGCCGCACGATCCGGTACTGGAAGCACACGGGACGTTCGCCACGCATCGCGCGGCGCTGCGCCCTGATCCTGGCCCGGTCCCCGGGATGGACAAGACGGTTCCAGACCGGAATGGTCATCACACCTTTGGCGAGGCGGCCCTCGCCAAAGAGATCCGCGAGGCCGGGTCCGACCGCGCAGATCCTGCGGCGGACGTCGTAGTCCCAGAGATGGAAGCCGCCTTTCGCCAGGGCGCCGCTCAAGATCCCCGGATCGCTCAGGCCCGCGACGACGGCGGGGCTGGGCTTGCGAGATCCGAGCGATCTTCCATGCCGCGGCATCGGCGTTCCTCCAGGACTCCCTGTCCGGGACTCCATTTAAGTAACGCTATAGTTAGATTAAAGAACCGCTAAAGTCCAGATTTACAGTGGTCCAGCGAACGCGGAGCGCTCGCGCCGCATCTCAGCGGCTGGGCCCCGCGCGCATCATGCCGAGAACGGCGACGAAGAACGCGCCGAAGGCAAGTTGCAGGCCGAGCAGCATCGCGGTCACCGACCCGATCGCGACGCGCATCGCGCCCGACCCCGCGAGCATGCCGAAGCCTTCCGCACCCCAGCGCGCGAGCGCCACGCCGCCGAGAGCGAGGCCGCCGAGCACCAGCACCCCGGCGAGGATCAGCGCCGGCTCGAGCCCGAAGCGCGCGAGCGCCGCTGTCAGGCGCGGTGCCGCCGGGACGACGCCCTGCAGCGCGCCGTGGATGCGCGCGAAGGCCCAGAACTGAACCGCCTGAAAGCCCATCACGGTGGCCCCGGCGGCGTAGAGCAGCGTGTGGACGTCGAAGACGACGCCGCCCACGCGCAGTGGTCCGGGCAGCAGGGTCATCATCGTCGCGAGGCCGAGCGTGAAGAGGGCCGCGCCGGGATAGAGGAACAGCCAGCGCGGACAGAAGACCAGCAGGAAGCGCAGATGCCGCCAGCCATCGCGCCAGGAGCGCAGATGCGGCGGTCGCGAGCGCCCATCGGGCGACAGCGTGGTCGGCACCTCGGCGATACGCAACCCGTTCAACGTCGCCTTCACGACCATCTCGGAGGCGAACTCCATGCCCGGGGCGCGCAGGTCGAGCGCCAGCATCGCGGCACGCTCGAAGCCACGCAGCCCACAATGGAAATCGCCGACCGGCGCACTGAAGAACATCCGCCCAAGGGTCGACAAGACCGGGTTGCCGAGATAGCGATGGAGCGGCGGCATGGCGCCTGGCGCGATGCCGCCGCGAAACCGGTTGCCCATCACCAGCTGGTCGCCCGCGCGCAGCCGCGCGACGAAGGGATCGAGCGTGGTGAAATCGTAGGAATCGTCGCTGTCGCCCATGATGACGTAGCGACCGCGCGCCGCCCGGATCCCGGCGATGAGCGCCGCGCCGTAGCCGCGCTCGGGCACGTCGACGACGCGCGCACCGCCCGCCCGCGCGATCGCCTGGCTGCCATCGGTGCTGCCGTTGTCGGCGATCAGGACCTCGCCGGCGATGCCGCTGCGCGCCAGGAACCCCATCGCCTTGGCGACGCACACGCCGAGCGTCTCGGCCTCGTCCAGGCATGGCATGAGGATCGTCAATTCGAGGTCCGACGCCGCGCCGTGCCGCATTCCGCCCTCGTCCATCGCGTATTCCTCGCCTCTGCGTTCAGCATGGAATCGCGTCGGTGCGACTCCCCGTCGGGCGAGCATAGCATCTGCGGCCCGCGTGTGCGGTCATCGCCGGGTCCAGATCTCCACCGGCCCCAGCGCCTCGTCGATCTCCGCGGCCCGCGCATAGGATCCGGCAAGCGCCGCCTCGATCATGGGCCTGAGCACCGGCCGCACCTGCAGCCACCAGCCGCGATAGACGACGAGCGCCGCCGGCCGGCTTTCCAGGATGCGCCGGACCTCGGCATCGGCGTCGATACCGGTCACGGCGGCATGCGCGCCCGTCAGATGCTGCGGAAAGACGTATCGCGTCGCGAGTCCGGCCCCGGCCAGCACATGGACCACCGGCGGGTAATTGACGACCCAGACCGGATCGCCGGGCGCGACATGCGCGGCGAGCGCGGCCGCGACCGCGCGCACCGGATCGGGCCGGGTCAGGCCGGCGGGATCGTAGAGCCGTGGAACCGCCATGCGCGTCAGCGCATCGAGGCCCGCGAACACGAGCACCGCCACGGCGATCCGCCCGACATGACGCGCCCCGATGCCGCGCGCGACGGCGCGCGCGCCAAGCGTCCCAAGCAGCGCCAGCGGCGGCAGGGCGAGCAGGAAATAATGGGGATAGAACTGTCCGGGCGCGACGATGGCGGCGGCCGTGGCGGCGAACCAGAGGACCGCGACGCCGCGCAGCCCGGCCTGACGAGGACCGCGCGCGCCACGCCAGCACCCGATCGCCGCGAGCGCCGCCAGCCACGGGACCGCGAGCAGCGCCGCCGTGACATAGCGCAGCGCGTCCAGCGCAGGCACGCGCCCGCCCGCATAGCGCAAAGGCGCCAGGATCGCGCCGTCGAGAAAGGCCTCCCAGGCCCCGAGCGCGGCATAGGCGGCCGCGACAATGACGCTCGGCGCCGCGCAGAGCGCCGCATAGGAAGCGGCGAGCACGAGGACACGCCCGGTCGCCAGTCCCCCGGCCCGCCATGCCGGCACGATCGCGATCAGCCACGCGAGCGACCCCTCGAACACCACGACCGGCTTGATCAGCAGCGCGACGCCGATCAGAACCCCCATCGCCGCGATCCGCGCCATGGTGGGGGCCACGCCGGGCGCCTGCGCCGCAAGGGCCATCGCCCAGGCGGTCAGCGGCGCGATGAGTATTTCGGTGTTGGTCGCGAGACCGCCGAACAAGGTGGTGCCGGCGACGTAGAGCAGGCCCGTGGCGACGGCAGGTGCCACGGCCACGCCACCGCCGCGCGCGATCGTCACGAGCGCCAGCGCCGTCGCGCCGACGCAGGCCGCACCCAGGGCGCGCAGCACCCAGATGCCGTCGCCGAACAGGGCCATCGCCAGCGCGAACAACGCCGGCGCGCCGACCGGATGCATGTCCCACGCCGCGACATAGGGCAGCCCGCCGCGCAGCCACTCGCGCGCCTGGAGCATGTAGAGCCCTTCGTCGATGTCGATCACCGCCGGGACGAAGGACGGGCCGCGCAGCACAAGCGCCGCGGTCAGGAGGGCGGCGGCGACGGCGAACCGCGCGGCCGCGCGCCTCATGTCGTCGCTCCCGCCAGCACATCGCGCATCGCCGCCGCGGTCTCGCGCGGCAGGGCGTAGAAGACGAAGACATAGGGTTCGGACGCGGCGAAGACCGACGGATCGCCGGAGGCGCGCTGCATGGTCGGGCGATCGAAGGCGGAGACCGGATGGAACGTGCCGCCCAGTTCGAACATCACGTCGTAGCCGAGCGCGTCGAGATAGGCCGGCACGGCCCAGGTGCTGCCCTCGCGGTGCCGCTCCTCGATCTCGACCGACAGGACCGGCCGGCAGCGCAGCAACGTCTCGCGCGCGCCGCGCAGGATCTCGTATTCGGCGCCTTCGGCATCGACCTTCATCGCGGTCACGTCGTCGAGGCCGAGGCTGTCCAGCGTCACGAGCGGCACGTCGAAACGCGCCACCGCGACGCGGTCCGAGACATGGGCGCGGTAATCCTTCGCCGTGGAGGCCCATTGCTCCTGCGGCGCGCCATCCACCAGCGGCATGGTCAGCGTGACGCGTCCGGCGTGGTCGCCAAGCGCCGCGGCGTGCAGCGTCACAGGCGGCGGCACGGCGCCGAACGCCTCCGCGAGGCGCGCCGAAAGCCGGGCGAAGGCGCTGGGCAGCGGCTCGAAGGCATGGACGCGCGCGCCGGGAAGCCGCGCGAAAGGCAGCGTCACGAGCCCGTCATGCGCGCCGACATCGACGAGCGTACCGGCCCTGTGCAGCCGGGTGTGGAAGGCGATCTCGTCCATGGCGGGCCTTTCGGGGCGATTGTCGGCGCGGGGGGCTACGGTCAGCGCGGGGCGGATCGCGCCGCCATCCCCGCAGCGTAGCGCGGCGCGGGCAGCAGGAGGAGCGCCGCGGCCGGCAGGAGCCAGACGAGCCGCGCCTGGTAGCGCGGATGCGGCTTCGACAGCCCGCCGGTCGCCGCGGCGTTCGCGAGCAGGCCGAGCGCGATGCATCCCAGGAAACCCAGTCGCAGATGGTCGCGCGCGCGCCACGCGTCGCGCGTCGCGATCACGAGCGCCAGCAGGGCCAGCGCGAGCGCCGGACCGTGCAGGCGCGCCGCCCACCCGATCGCGGATGCCCCGCGCAGCGTGTCCGCGGCCTGCGCGCCCGCCGCGAAAGCGGCCGCCTCGCGCGCCGGAAAACCATCGGCAAGCCGCCGCGCGACCGTCGCCGCGAGCCACTCGTTTCCGAGCGTGTCGCCGATCCCGAACAGCGCGAGCTGCGCGACGGTGTTGCGCGTGATCGCGGCCGCGACACCCACCGGATCGCGGCGCAGCGTCTCCCCGACGATGGCCGCCGCCTCCGCGGAGATCTGCGCGCCGCCCAGGAAACGCGCGCGGCCCTCGGGATCGCGATTGACCGGGCTGTCCGGCGCCCACAGGAAGGCATCGCTGTCCATCGGCAGCCGGTCGACGAAGGCGCAGAGATACCATCCCGCCTCCGGGCAGCGCGCCTTGAGGGTGGCGCTGGCCGGCCCATCGGATTGCAGCCGCGCGAGCAGGAAGGTCGCGCCGTGCGGAGACAGGCTCGCGCGCCCGTGGCCCACCGCGTTGGTGACCAGCAGCGCGCCGAGCGCCAGGACCAGCGGCAGTGCGACCAGGGGCCAGGTCCGTCGTCGTGCCCACAGGATATCCGCCCCAAACGCCGCCATGACCAGGGCGAGAGCCACGGGCAGATGCGTAAGATGCACGGCGATCGCGAGCGCGGCGAGCGCCACGAGATAGGCGTGCTCGCCGCGCGACAACTGCTCCCTGGCGAAGCCGAGCAGCGCCAGCGCCACGACGACGACCGGTGCGAACACGTCAGGCATCAGGAGCGCGACCGAGAAGGGTGCCGGGGTCAAAGCGGCGATGGCCGTGGCGATCGCGACATGGCGCAGGGGTTCCACGGTGCCGCGCAGGCAGCGCTGCGCCAGCCACAGGAGATGCGAGACGATCAGCGCCTGAGCCGTCAGCGGCCCCCACAGCGTGACGCGCCAGTGGAAGGCGTGGAGGAACGGCCCGTAGACATAGGGCTTGTCCCAGAGCATCAGCGGGCCGAGCGTCTGGTGGAGGAAGCCGCCGGTGTCGCTGAAGACCAGCGGATAGCCGTTCACCAGGGCCGGCCAGACCAGCGGCACCGCGCCCAGGACGACGGCGAGGACGCCGGTCATCGCGGCTCGGGCTCCGCCACCGGACGCGTGAAGCCGCCGCCCGCGAGCAGACGCTGGAAGAGACCATCCTGGGCCGCGAGCTCGGCGAACCCGCCCTGCTGCACGATGCGACCGCCATCGAGGACGAGGATCCGGTCGGCATCCGCGACGGTCGACAGCCGGTGCGCGATGATGAAGGTCGTGCGGCCGCTGCGCAGCGCGTCGAGCGCCCGCTTGATGCGGCCCTCGGTCTCGCCGTCGAGCGCGCTGGTCGCCTCGTCGAGGATCAGGATCGGCGCGTCCTTGAGGATCGCGCGCGCGATCGCGATGCGCTGCCGCTCGCCGCCCGAAAGCGAGGCGCCGCCCTCGCCGATCACGAAGCCATAGCCGCCGGGCTTGCGCTGGATGAAGTCGTGCGCCTCCGCCAGACGCGCCGCGCGCTCGATCTCCACGTCCGTGGCGTCGGGGCGGCCGACGCGGATGTTGTCGGCGATGGAGCGGTTGAACAACCCGCCATCCTGGAAGACGACCGCGATGCTCCGGCGCAGGGAGTCGAGCGTCGCGTCGGCGATGTCCTGACCGTCCAGACGGATGCGACCGCGATCGGGCGCGCGCAGGCGCTGCAGCATGCCGAGCGTCGTCGTCTTGCCCGACCCGGTCGGCCCGACCAGCGCCACGGTCTCTCCCGCCTGCGCCGCGAAGCCGAGCCCCTCGACGCCCTGATCGGTGCCGGGATAGCGGTACCAGACGTCCTCATAGGCGACCGCGCCGCGCACCGCACCGATGTCGCATGCGTCGGGACGTTCCTGCACCGCCTGTGGCTGGTCGAGGAGCCGGAACAGACCGGCCGCGGCGGGCAGTTGCTGCGCCACGCGCATGAAGAACTGCGACAGGTGATCGAGCTTGCCGATCAGCAGCGCCGCGAAGGCGATGAAGGACACGATCTCGCCGACCGTCACCTCGCCGCGCTGGACCAGCACCGCGCCGAGCGCGAAGACGGTGACCATGGAGATCGTTCCGGCGGCACCGGTGAGGATCGTCAGGACGCCCCACCAGGTCAGCACCGGATATTGCGCGCGCAGCAGCCGCCCCATGATGTCGCGCATCGCCCGCTGCTCGGCGGCGAGCCGCGTGTAGCTCTGCACCACGGTGACATTGCCGAGCACGTCGCCGATCCGGCTGTAGACGTCGTTGTGATAGCTCTCGACCGCCTGCTGCCCGCTCGCGGTTCGCCGAGCCACCATCACGTTCAGGGTCACGAAGACCACCGCGAGGGCACCGAGGACCGCGGCCAGCCGCGCATCCATCGCGATCGCGGTCGGGACCAGCAGCACGACGCCGATCACCGCCGACATCTGCTCGCGCAGCAACGCCAGCCATTGCCAGAACATGGCGTCCGCGCCGGACAGGATCGCGCGGACGACCGCGCCAGAACCGCGCTCGGCATGGTAGCCGACCGGCAGGGTGATGGCGCGGTCGAAGGCGCTCGCCATCACCGCGAGCCGCCGGCGATGGACGAAGCGGTCGGCGGCCACGGCCACCGCGACACCCGACAGGATCCCGACCACGCCCAGCGCGGCCCAGGCGCCGATCAGCCGCGCCGGCGGCTCGCCGCGGGCGAGCGCGTCGACGACGCGCCCGAACAGCACCGGCTCGGCGAGTTGGACCAGCGCCGTGACGAGATTGGCGCAGACGAGGCCGGCCACGACCCGCGGCTCCTGCCAGAGTAAGGCAAGGGCGCGGCGGATGGTCGGCAGGGCGGAGGGGGGGCTTGATGCGTCCATTCACTCTCTCATTGCCAGAACCCGTCGGGTTCCGGCAAATCGTCGTTTGCCGCGGGCGCCGGCGCAGAGATCGCCCGAGGAGAGCCTAGTGCCACGAGACGACACGACACCGGCCGGCCTGCAACCCGCCAGCCTGCTCGCACGGCGGCGCTGGATCGCGGCCGTGCTCAATCTCGCGACCCTGGGCGCGCTGCTCTGGGCGACCGGCTGGATCCTGTCCGCCGGTGGCTGGACGCTCGCCGAGATGGCCTTCCTGGCGGCGATCGCCGTGGCGGCGCCGTGGACGGTCCTCGGCGTGTGGAACGGGCTGTTCGGGCTGTGGATGCTGCACGGCCCGCGCGACCGCGATGCGGCGATGGCGCCGCACATGGCGGCGGGCGCGGGGGATGCGCCGCTGGGGCTGCGCGTGGCGGTTCTGATGACCATCCGCAACGAATCGGCCGCGCGGAGCATCGCGCGCATGCGGCTGATCAAGTCCAGCCTCGACCGCACCGGCGCGGGCGCCGCCTTCGACTATTTTGTCCTCAGCGACACGTCGCTGGAGCAGATTGCCGCCGATGAAGAGACGGAGATGGCGGCGTGGCGCGCCGCCGAACCGGCCGACGCAGGCCGCCTCTTCTACCGGCGCCGGCTCGACAATGCCGGCTTCAAGGCCGGGAACCTGCGCGAATTCTGCGCGCGCTGGGGCGATGGCTACGAGACCATGCTGGTCCTCGACGCCGACAGCCTGATGGACGGCGCGACCATCCTGCGCATGGCGCGCATCATGCAGACCCATCCGCGCATCGGCATCCTGCAGAGCCTGATCGTCGCCATCCCGGCCGAGAGCGCCTTCGCGCGCTGCTTCCAGTACGGCATGCGCGCGGCGATGCGCGCCTATACGCCCGGCTATGCGTGGTGGAGCGGCGATTGCGGACCGTTCTGGGGGCACAACGCGATGGTGCGCATCGCGCCCTTCGCCACGGCGTGCCATCTCCCGGTGCTGCCCGGCAAGCCGCCCTTCGGTGGCCCCATCCTGTCGCATGACCAGGTCGAGGCCGCGCTGATGCGCAAGGCCGGCTACGAGGTGCGCGTGATGCCCGACGAGAGCGGCTCGTGGGAGGGCAATCCGCCGACGCTGGGCCAGTTCGCGCAGCGCGACCTGCGCTGGTGCCAGGGCAACCTGCAATATGTCCGGTTGCTCGGCCTGCCGGGCCTCCAGCCCGCCAGCCGCTTCCAGTTGCTCTGGGCGATCCTGATGTTCGCGGGCATCCCGGCCTGGACCTTCGCCGTCGCCCTGCTTCCCTTTGTCGCCTGGGCCGCGCAGGCGGCGCCGGACTTCCCGGTCGCCGCCGCGACCTGGCTCTACGCGCTCTTCCTGGCGATGGTGCTGGTGCCGAAGCTCGCCGGCTGGGCCGATGCCGCCCTCACGCCCGGCGCGATCCGCCGCCATGGCGGCGCGGCGCGCTTCGCGGCCAGCGTGGCGACGGAGATCGTCTTCGGCCTGATGCTCTGGGCCGTGTCGTCCTTCCACACGACGCTGTTCATCCTCGGCTTCGCGTTCGGCCGCGCGACCGGCTGGGGCGTCCAGGCGCGCGACGCCCATGCCATGCCCTGGCGCGCGGCGACGCTGCAATTCCTGCCCGAGACGCTGTTCGGGCTCGCGGTCGGCGGCGCGCTCCTGGCGATCTCCCCGGCCCTCTTCGCCTGGAGCCTGCCGCTGATCGCAGGCCAGATCCTCGCGGTGCCGCTCGCGGTGCTGACCGCCGATCCGCGGCTTGGCGCCTGGATGCGCCGCACCGGCCTCTGCGCGATCCCCGAGGATCTCGACCCGCCGCCGGAGGTCGCGGCGGCGCTCGCCGCGCGCGGGTGACGCGGTGACCTCGCGCGCGCTCGCCGGCCTGTTCCGCTCGCTGCGGCTCTATCGCGGCGACGGCCCGCGCCATGCGGCGATGGACCGTCTGCATGCGCGCTTCCTGCGTGCGGGCGACCTTGCGATCGATGTCGGGGCCCATGTCGGCGACCGCGTCGCGAGCTTCCGGCGGCTCGGCGCGCGGGTCGTAGCGCTGGAGCCGCAACCGCTCTGCCATCGCGCGCTGCGCCTGCTGCATGGCCGCGATCCCGGCGTCGTGCTGCTCCGCGCCGCGGCCGGCGCGGCGCCGGGGCGCATCGACCTGATGGTCAACCGCGCCAATCCCACCGTCTCGACCGCCGCGCCCGATTTCGTCGCCGCGGCCGCCGGCGCGCCCGGCTGGGAAGGACAGGACTGGGACGCGCGCATCGAGGTCGAAGTCACCACGCTCGACGCACTGGTCGCGGCGCACGGCGTGCCCGCCTTCGTGAAGATCGACGTCGAGGGCTTCGAACCCGAGGTGCTGCGCGGCCTGACCCGCACCGTGCCCGCGCTGTCCTTCGAGTTCACCACCATCCAGCGCGACGCGGCGGAGACTTGCATCGACCTGCTCGCCGCGCGCGGCCCGTATCGCTTCGACGCCGCGCTGGGCGAAAGCCAGCGCCTGGAATTCGGCACGCCGGTCGACGCCGCGCGCATGAAGGTCTGGCTGCGCGCCCTGCCCCACGACGCGAATTCCGGCGACGTCTACGCGATCCTCGACGTGTGAGCGCGCCGCGGTGAAATTGACGCCGAGCCCGGCGATGGAGCCGGCGGCGACCGCGAGCGGCGCCACGATGCGCCGATCCCCATCTCACATTTCTCTTCATGTTTGTATTTATCTCGCACACCACGAGATATTGAATTAGCGTTCTACGCCTAGGCATCCCAGCAAGACACAAAAGGACTGTTTTTTGACGCACGTGAGCCAGAGCGCCGAAAGTTTCGAACATGATTTCCGGTGCCTCACCGGATTTACGCCGTTCAATTGGCAGAGGCGGCTATTCGATCTCTTGTGCGCAGGAAAAATCCCGTCGACGCTCGACCTGCCGACTGGTCTTGGCAAGACGTCGACCATGGTGCTTTGGCTTCTGGCGCGCGCCTATGGCAGCGATCTACCGCGCCGTCTCATTTACGTCGTCGACCGCAGGGTCGTTGTCGACCAGGCGACGGAAGAGGCCGAACGCCTTCGCGCAAACCTCGACCAGTCGCCGGAGTTGAAGCGCAGACTGGGAATGGATAACGAGGATCGCCTCGCCATCTCGACACTGCGTGGAAGCCACCACGACAATCGTGAATGGCTGATGGATCCAGCCGCACCCGCGATCATCGTCGGCACGATCGACATGATCGGTTCGCGCCTTCTGTTTTCCGGCTATGGCGTCTCGCACCGCATGCGTCCTTATCATGCCGGCCTTCTGGGCGCGGACGCACTCGTGCTCCTGGACGAAGCGCATCTCGTGCCGCCGTTCGAGAGCCTGCTCGCCAGCATCGAGAACGGCGCGCAGAAATTTGGCACTCGAAAGAAATCCGGGCAGGCCGTGATCCCGAGGTTTCGCGCGCTTTCGCTCTCGGCCACGGGACGCAGCCGCAACGGTGACGCATTCAGACTGACCGACGGGGATATTCCCGACGTCGCTCAACGAATCTACGCCCGCAAACATCTGGCTTTTTCTGATGCCAGGGACAAGGATTTGGCCCAGGCGCTGACCGAA
>CAIOSQ010000191.1 GCA_903860935.1 uncultured Rhodospirillales bacterium
GCCAACATGGAACCGTTGAGCCCCGTGGCTTTCCTGGCCCGCGCCGCTGCGATCTTTCCCGATCGCGTCGCCGTGATCCACGGGCGGCGCCGGATGACCTACGGGACGCTCGATGCCCGGTGCCGCCGTCTCGCCTCGGCGTTGCGCGCGCGCGGAATCGGCAGGGGATGCGCGGTGTCGATCATCGCGCCGAACACGCCCGCGCTGCTCGAGGCGCATTACGGGGTCCCGATGGCGGGCGCCGTCCTCAACGCGATCAATACGCGGCTCGATGCGGCAACCGTCGCCTTCATCCTCGGCCACGCCGAAGCGCGGCTCTTCCTCGTCGACCGCGATCTGGAACCCGTGGCGCGCGAGGCGCTCGCGGCGATGTCGGATCCGCCACCGGTCATCTGGATCGACGAGCGCGACGACGATCCCGGGCCTGGTGCCGTTCACGGCACCGGTGACGAGGGGGGCTACGAGGCGTTCCTGGCGAGCGGCGATCCGGACTACCCGGGGCACAAGCTCGACGACGAATGGCGGGCGCTGGCGCTCAACTACACATCGGGCACGACGGGCAATCCGAAGGGTGTGGTCTATCACCACCGCGGCGGATACCTGAACGCTCTGGGCAACGCGCTCGCCTTCCGGCTGGACGACCGCAGCGTCTATCTCTGGACGCTGCCGATGTTCCATTGCAATGGCTGGACCTACACCTGGGCGGTGACCGCCGCGTGCGGCACGCATGTCTGCCTGCGCAAGGTCGAACCGGCGGCGGTCTTCGAGGCCATCGCGACCCATCGCGTGACACATCTCTGCGGCGCGCCGGTCGTCCTGACGATGCTGATCCACGCGCCGGCCGAGGCAAAGCGACGTTTCGCGCATCGCGTCGAGATCGGCACCGGCGGTGCCGCTCCACCCTCCACGGTCATCTCGGGCATGGAGGACATGGGGTTCCGCGTGACCCATCTCTACGGTCTCACCGAAAGCTACGGCCCGGCGACGATCTGCATGCCGCACGAGGACTGGGAGGCGCGCCCGCTCGCGGACCGGGCCCTGCTGATGGCGCGCCAGGGCGTCGCCTATCCGACGCTGGGCGGTCTGCGCGTCGCCGATCCGGATAGCGGCCTCCCGGTTCCCGACGATGGCACGACGATCGGCGAGATCTGGCTCCGCGGCAACACGGTGATGAAGGGCTATCTCAAGAACGAGGCCGCGACCGAGGAAGCTCTTGGCCGCGGCTGGTACAAGACCGGCGACCTCGCCGTCCGCCATCCCGACGGCTATGTCGAGATCAAGGACCGCGCCAAGGACATCATCATCTCGGGCGGCGAGAACATCTCGTCGCTCGAGGTCGAGGAGGCGCTGTATCGCCATCCCGCGGTCATGGAGGCCGCGGTCGTCGCCTGTCCCGACCCGGTCTGGGGCGAGACGCCCTGCGCCTTCGTCGCCTTGAAGCCCGGTGCCGAGGCCGACGCGACCGATCTGATCGCGTGGTGCCGCGCGCGGATGGCCCGCTTCAAGGCGCCGCGCCGCATCGTGTTCGGGCCGCTGCCGAAGACCTCGACCGGCAAGATCCAGAAATTCATGCTGCGCGCGCGCGCGCGGAGCCTCGCGTGAGCGGCCCGTCCTTCGCGATCGCGGGACGCGTCGCGCTGGTCACCGGGGCGTCGTCCGGCCTCGGGCTGCATTTCGCGCGCATGCTCGCCGCGGCCGGAGCGAAGGTCGCGCTCGTGGCGCGCCGCGCCGATCGCGTCGCCGCCGAGGCGGAGGCGTTGCGCGCGGCCGGCCACGCCGCCGCGCATTGGCGCATGGACGTGACCGATGGCGACAGCGTCGCGGCCGCGCTCGATGCGGTCGCCGCGACCTTCGGCGAGATCGACATCCTCGTGAACAACGCCGGCATCACCGTGACAAGGCGTTTCCTCGACCTCGATTTCGCGGATTGGCAGGCGGTCATCGACACCAACCTCAATGGCGTCGCGCGCGTGGGACAGGCGGTCGCGAAGCGCATGGCCGCGCGCGGGCAGGGCGGCGCCATCGTCAACATCGCCTCGATACTCGGCGAACGCCCGGCGGCGCAGGTCGCCCCGTACGCGGCCGCGAAGGCGGCCGTCATCAGCCTCACCGGGACGATGGCGATCGAACTCGCGCGGCATGGCATCCGCGTCAACGCGCTGGCGCCGGGCTATGTCGAGACCGAGCTCAACGCCGCGTTTCTCGCCGGTCCCGGGGGACAGGCCCTGGTGAAGCGCGTCCCGATGCGGCGCTTCTGCAAGCCCGAGGATCTCGACGGCCCGCTGCTCCTGCTGGTATCGGATGCGGGCCGGTTCGTCACCGGCGCCACGCTGCCGGTCGATGGCGGCCATGTGCTCAGCCTGCTCTAACCGAAAACCGACACGACATGAGGAGTGACGCGCGATGATCGTCGATATCCGCACCTACACCCTGCATCCGGGCAGCCTGGGCGCGTTCTTCAAGCTCTACGAAACCGAGGGATTCTCCATCCAGACGCGCCATCTCGGCCAGCCGCTGGGCTATTACTTCGTCGACATCGGACCGCAGAACCGGATCGTCCATTTCTGGGGCTATGCCGACATCGCGGAACGTGCGGCGAAGCGCGCGGCGATGGAAGCGGATCCCGGCTGGACGTCCTATCGCGGCAAATCCGCCGCCTTCTTCCAGCGCCAGGAGAACAAGATCCTGCGCAACGCCCCGTTCCATCCCGGAAAGACCGGGCGCACCGCGCCCTTCGGCGTCGTCGACTACCGCACCTACACGACCCATCCCGGCAAGCTCGGCGCGATGCTCTCGCTCTATGAAACCGAAGGCTTGCCGCTGCAGATGAAGCATCTGGGCAACAATGTCGGCTGGTACATGTCGGACATCGGGCCCCAGAACGAGGTCGTCCACATGTGGGGCTATGCGGATCTCCAGGACCGCACGCAGCGGCGCAACGCCATGCAGGCCGACCCCGCCTGGGGCGCCTATCTGGGCAAGGGCACGGGGCTGCTCCTCAACATGGAAAACGCCATCCTGCGTCCGGCGCCGTTCTGGAAGCCCGCGGGCTGAAGATCCAGAAAAGGGCAGGCGGATGGATTTCACGCTCGACCCCGCGACCGAGGCGCTGCGCGCGCGGGTGCGCGATCATGTTTCGTCGCGCCTCATTCCCCTGGAGGCCGAACCGGGCCTCTGGGGGGAGGGCGAGAACATCCGCGAAGACCGGCTCGCGCAGTTGCGCGCCGAGGCCCGCGGCCTGGGGCTCTGGGCTCCGCAGACCCCCGTCGCCGATGGCGGCATGGGCCTGTCGCGCGTTGCGATGGCCGCGATCTACGAGGAGGCCGGCCGCTGTCGCTTCGGCCCGGCCGTGCTCAACTGCGCCGCGCCCGACGACGGCAACATGATGCTGCTGGCGAAGGTCGGGACGGCGGCGCAGAAGGCGCGCTGGCTGGCACCGATCGTATCCGGCGCGGTGCGATCGTCCTTCGCGATGACCGAACCGCATCCGGGCGGCGGATCCGACCCGTCGATGATCGAGACTCGCGCCGAGCGTATCGCCGGCGGCTGGCGCATCAGCGGGCGCAAATGGTTCATCACCGGCGCGCAGGGCGCTCAGCATTTCATCCTCATCGCGCGCACCAGCGACGACCAGCGCAAGGGGCTGACCGCCTTCCTGTTCGACGCCGGGCAATCCGGATGGCGGATCGAGCGGCGCATCTCGATCATGGGACCCGAGGAGCATGGCGGGCATTGCGAGCTTGTCTTCGACGGGCTCGAGGTCGCGGATACCGATGTGCTGATGAATGTCGGCGACGGGCTCAAGGCCACCCAGATCAGGCTGGGGCCGGCACGGCTGACCCATTGCATGCGATGGCTGGGCATGGCCAAGCGGGCGCTCGAGACCTGCTTCGACTATGTCCGCGAGCGGCGCAGCTTCGGCATGACGCTCGCGCAGCACGAGGGCGTCCAGTGGCTGCTTGGCGAGGCGGCCATGGAGATCGAGATCGGTCGGCTCCTGACGATGCGCGCCGCCTGGGCGCTCGATCAGGGGAGCTTCGCCCGCAAGGAGGTCTCGATGGCGAAGATCGCCGTCGCCGACGTCCTGCACAAATCGATCGACACCGCCATCCAACTCATGGGCGCGCGGGGCTACAGCGACGACACGCCTCTGGCCTGGATGTACCGCTACGCGCGTCAGGCGCGGCTCGTGGACGGCGCCTCGGAGGTTCACAAGATGGTCCTCGCGCGGACGCTGCTCGACGAGGGGCTGGAGTTCTGGGGCTGGCGATGACGCCCGCGGCGGACATGGCGCATGATCCGAAGCCGGGCCTCGCGCGCTGGCTCATCGCCGCCCTCGGCGCCCGGGCGGTTCAGGTCACCCGCTTCGAGAAGTTGGGCGGCGGTGCGATCCAGGAGAACTGGGCGCTCGACGCCAACGTCACGGGCGGCCCGCATGCGGGCCGGCAGGCCCTGGTCCTGCGCACGGATGCCGCGTCGCGGGTCGCCGCGAGCCACTCGCGCGCACATGAATACGCCATCCTCGGCGCCGCCTGGCGCAAGGGTGTGACGGTTCCCGAGCCGCTCGGCCTCGACAGAGAGGGCGCGGTCCTCGGCAAGCCCTTCTACGTGATGCGCCGTCTCGACGGGACGGCGGCTGGCCATCTCCTCGTCCGCGACGATCGCTGGCGGGGCGATCGCGTCGCCCTGGCGGACCGGCTGGGCCGCGAGCTTGCCCGTATCCATGCGATCCACCCGGCACCCGAGGCCGAGGCTCTGTCCTTCCTGGGCGTTCCGACGCTCCCGCCCGGGCGCGCGCTGGTGGAGGCGATGCGGGACTGGCTGGACGGCAATCAGACCAGCCGGCCGGCGCTTGAATGGGGCCTGCGCTGGCTCGAGCGCCACGCGCCGCCAGCGCCGGCGCAGCTCACCCTCGTCCACCGGGATTTCCGGACCGGAAACTATCTCGTCGACGACACGGGGCTGACCGGCATCCTCGACTGGGAATTCGCAGGCTGGGGAGATCCCGACGAGGATATCGGCTGGTTCTGCGCCAAATGCTGGCGCTTCGGCGCCGAGGCGCGCGAGGCCGGGGGCATCGGCGCGCGCGCGGATTTCTATCGCGGCTACGAGGCGGAAAGCGGCCGGTCGATTGCGCCCGACGCCGTGGCGTATTGGGAACGCATGGCGCATGCCCGCTGGGCCGTGGTCGCACTGCAGCAGGGCGCGCGTCATGTCTCCGGCGAGGAGCCGTCGCTCAACCTCGCCTTGACCGGCCGGCGGATCGCCGAGTTGGAATACGAATTGCTGACGGGAACGGAGCCATGACGGATGTGCCGCGCGATCAGCCGGATGCCGCGGGTCTGATCGCCATCGCCCGCACCACGTTCCTTGGCGAAATCCAGCCTTTCCTCAAGGACGAGTTGCGCCTCACCGGCCTGATGATCGCCAACGCGCTGGCGATCGCCGAGCGCGAATTGCGTGCGCCGGACCCTGGCCTGCTCGACGCGGAGCCGCTGGTGCATGCCATCCGCGCGGGCCGTCACGACGGCGACGCCGGATTGCACGCGCTCTTGCACGACGATGCACGGCGCCGCTTGGAGATTTCAAATCCGCGCTATCTGAAGGACACGTGATGCGGTTGCCGAAGCGGCTGCCGGCGACAGCGGATTCCGGGCCCGTGTGCCCATCAAGACCAGGAGGAAGGACTTTGAACACGGACACGCTCAAGATGCGGCCGCGCCGATTGGCGATGGCGCTCTCTTTCGCGGCGGCGGTCGCCATCGTCGCGAGCGCCGGCAGCGCACATGCCAGCGATCCCGCGGCCGGGAAGACCCAGTTCCAGCGCCAATGCGCGACCTGCCACATCGACACCGCCGAGGGCGCGCGCCGCCTCGGCCCCACCATGTTCGGGATCGTCGGACGCAAGACCGGCGCGGTGGAAGGCTTTCGCTACACCGAGGCGAACCGCAATGCCGGCTGGGTCTGGACGCCCGAGAAGCTCGACGAATACCTGAAAAACCCGCGCGCCTCGATCCCCGGCACGAACATGGCTTTCGCCGGCGTGCGCTCGGACAAGGACCGCGCGGACCTCGTCAGTTACCTCGCCACCCTCAAATGAGGCGAGGGGATCGGCGCATCGCTTGATCCGGATGACGGCGAGCGGCTTCGTGGTGCTCCCACGGAGCCGCTCTTTTTTTGCTTGAAAGGAGAACAAAAACAGAACATCGTCACCTCGTTGCTCGGAAGAGGTGGGACATGGTCAGGTTCATCGAGGGTCTGGTTCAAGGCATGGGCTGGGGCATGGCCGCCAGCGTGTTCGTCGGCGTCGTGACGATCGCACCGGAATTGCTGCGCTGATCCCCCCGTCACGAGATTGCGCTGCCGGCGCCCATTTCGGGCGAGGTCATGACTGGGAGAGATCGTGACTGGGAGAGGTCGTGACTGGGAGAGGTCGCGGTTGAACGAGGTCGCGACTGGACGCACGGGGCCGCGATCTCCATCCTGACGGGGACATGTTTTCCTGGATCCTTTTCGCTGGACCGGCGCGCCGCATCGGCACCGTCCTCGTTGGCGCCGTCCTGGGCCTGCTGATCGCGGCGCTTGGGGCGGGCGCACCAGGGACATCGCGCCTCTCCGTCATGCAAGCGGCCTGGGCCGCCGCACCGGGGCAGACGCTTGCGGCCCCGGGATCGGTCCTGGCCCCGACACC
>CAIOSQ010000192.1 GCA_903860935.1 uncultured Rhodospirillales bacterium
GCGCGCGGCGATCGCCCGCGCGCTCAGCTATGACCCCGAGATCCTGTTGATGGACGAGCCCTTCGGCGCGCTCGACGCGATGACGCGCGACGCGATGAATCTCGAGTTGCAGCGGATCTGGATGGAGACTGGCCGGACCGTCGTCCTGGTCACGCACTCGATCGCGGAGGCGACCTTCCTCGGCGATCGCATCGTCCTGCTCAGTCCGCGCCCCGGGCGTATCGACACGGTGATCGACGTGCCCTTCGCGCGGCCGCGTCCCCTCGAGTTGCAGACCACCGGCGAATTCCAGGCGATCGTCCGCCGGCTTCGCGCAAGGCTGGAGGAAATCAGTTGAGCAGCGCAGCTTCCCGCTCGCCCATCCGGCGTGTCCCCCTCGAATGGATCACCACCCCGGTGCTCGTCCTCCTGGCGCTGGCGATCTGGCATTCCTACGTCGCCGGCTTCGACGTTTCGCCCTTCATCCTGCCGCGGCCCGGCGCGGTGATCGACGCGTGGCGCGAATTGCTCGTCACGCGCTCGACGTGGTGGCATAGCTGGGCGACGATCTACGAGACGCTGGCCGGGTTCGGGTTCGCGTTGGTCGCAGGCGTCGTGCTCGGCGCCGTGCTCGGCAAGATTCCCTGGCTCGAGCGCACGTTGAACCCGTTCATCGTTGCGAGCCAGGTCGTGCCGAAGGTCGCGCTCGTCCCGCTTTTCGTGGTGTGGTTCGGCTTCGGACCGACGACGAAGATCCTGCTCGCTGCGGTGCTGGCGTTCTTCCCGATCTTCACCAACACGCTGCTCGGCGTGAAATCGGTCGATCTTGGCCATCGTGACGTGATGACCAGCCTCAACACGTCGCGCTTCCAGCGTTTTCGCCATCTCGAGTTGCCGAGTGCCTTGCCCTACATCATCACGGGCATGGAGATCGGCATCGTGCTCGCGATCATCGGCGCGGTGGTCGGCGAATATCTCGGCGGCAATCGCGGCCTGGGGTATCTGCTGATCGCGAAGATGAACGCCTACGAGACGGATATGCTGTTCGCCGTCCTGATCCATCTCACGGTGATCGGCTTCGCGTTCTATCTCTCGGTCGGAGTTCTGCGGCGTTTCGTCATCCCCTGGCACGAGAGCGTGCAAATTGAGCGACGCGGCCGATGAGCGCGGCGACCGGGGTGGGGCGAGGCGCGGACAGGGTCGCCGTCGTCGGCGCGGGGCCGGTGGGATTGTGCCTCGCGCTGCGACTGGCACGCGACGGGGTGCCGGTGGTGCTTTACGAGCAGGCCGAGGAACTGCCCACGGATCTGCGTGCCTCGACCTTCCACCCGCCGACGCTGGAGATGCTCGACGAACTCGGGCTGACGCAGGATCTCGTCGCGATGGGCGAACGGACGCCGACCTGGCAGATCCGCATGCACGAGACAGGCGAAAAGGCGGAATTCGATCTCGCCGTCCTGGCGCGCGACACGCGCTATCCCTTTCGGCTGCAATGCGAACAATCGAACCTCGCGCGGCTCGCGCTCGCGGCGTTGCGGCACGAGCCGAACGCGGAGGTGCGGTTCGGGACGCCCGTGTCGAGGGTCTGGCAGGATGACGAGCGCGCGTGGATCCAACTGTCCTCGGGCGAGACCGAGACCGTGCGCTGGGTCGTCGGATGCGACGGCGCGCGGTCGATCGTGCGCCGGAGCCTCGAATTGCCGTTCGAGGGGACGACCTATCCGGAAACGATCGTGCTGGTCGTGACGACGGCCGATTTCCGGTCGCGCTTCCCGGATTGGTCGGGCGTCAACTACATCTGGACCCGGGACGGCAATTTCGCGACGTTGCGGCTGCCGGGCCGGTGGCGCGTCAGCTACTACCCCGCAGATGTCTCCGATCTCGCGCGGACGCTTGCGCCAGAGAATATCGACGCGTTCCTCCAGTCGATCGCGCCTCAGACGTCGGCGTATCCGGTCGAGCGCGTCGCGCCCTATCGCATCCACCAGCGTGTCGCGTCGACCTATCGGGTCGGACGATTGTTGCTGGCCGGGGATGCGGCGCATCTCAATTCTCCGACCGGCGGAATGGGCATGAACAGCGGTGTCCACGACGCGTTCAATCTTGCGGGCAAGCTGCGTCGCGTGTGGGCCGGAGAAGACGCCCGCGTGCTCGACGCGTATGTCGCGGAACGGCGGCCGGTGGCGATCGAGCATGTCGTCCAGCAGTCAGACCGCAACCGAAGTCGCATGAAAGAGCGCGACCCGGAGCGCCGCAGGGTGATTCTCGCGGACCTCCAGGCCATCGCCGCCGATCCCGTGCGCTGCCGCGCCTTCCTGCTGAAGAGTTCCATGATCGAGGGCTTGCGTCGTCCGCCTGCCTGAAGGCGGCGCCTGCGGTGGACACGCGACGGGCTTTTGGCCGTGCGCGGCGTGGCCTATGCTGGCCGTTTCCGAGGTTGCCGGTATCCGTGCCGGCCCTTTCCTTCACGCGATGCGACGGATCCATGGATCGCAAGAAGACGCCCAACCGGCATATCGTCCTCACCTCCCACCCGGGGGGTGGCCCGAAGCCGCTGTCGATCCTCTGGGGCGCGGCCAGCGCGGCGGATCGTGGACCGGTCATCGGGACGGTGACCACGCCGACCCATCGCAACGTGATCGGCACGCATTCCGGGTCCTACGGCATCTACCGCGCGCTCGCGGTGGCCGCCGGCCGGCTCGATCCCGACCATGTGCCGGATCTCACCAATACGGCGCCCGTCGACGCGATCGGACCGCACCCGCAATGGTCCGATCCCGACCGCATCGTGTCGATCGATCCCTGGGGGCATCGATGCACGGAGGTCTTCGCCGATCTCATCGCCAAGGGGTATGACATACGTCCGACCATCGCGGTCACGCGCGCGCAGATCTTCATGCCTGAACTCAAGGCTGCGATGGATGCGGGACGGCTGCGCTCCGACAACCGCGTCCTGCTGCCCAACGGCAACGCGCGCGTGACGAAGATCGCGCTCGAGCCGGTCTGGCATCTGCCCGGAATTGCGCGGCGCTTCGACATCGACGAGACGGCCTTGCGCCGCGACCTGTTCGAATTCACCGGCGGGATGTATCCCGAACTGGTCACGCGGCCCGACCTGGAGGTCTTCCTGCCGCCGATCGGTGGCATGACCGTCTATGTCTTCGGCGAGATGGAGCGGGTGGGGAATGTCCGCTACCCGCTGGCGTGCCGTGTCCATGACGAGTGCAATGGCTCCGATGTTTTCGGATCTGACATCTGCACATGCCGACCCTATCTGGTCCACGGCATCGAATTGTGCATCGAGATGGCGCAGGCGGGTGGGGCCGGTGTCATCGTCTACAACCGCAAGGAGGGGCGCGCACTCGGCGAGGTGACGAAGTTCCTCGTCTACAACGCGCGCAAGCGGCAGGAGGGCGGCGACCGCGCCGATCAGTATTTCAAGCGCACGGAATGCATCGCCGGTGTCCAGGACATGCGGTTCCAGGAATTGATGCCGGATGTCCTCAACTGGCTCGGTATCCGGCGGATCGACCGGCTCGCGTCGATGAGCGACATGAAGCATGGCGCGCTGGCGCGTGGTGGCATCGAGGTCGTCGAACGGATTCCCATCCCCGACGACCTCATCCCTGCCGATGCGCGCGTGGAAATGGATGCGAAGGTAGCCGCCGGCTACTACACGCCCGACGCGCCACCCGGTGCCGACGAACTCGCACGGGCGAAGGGCAGGGGGTTGCAGGATTGAGCGTCATGATGGGACAGGACAGAGCGGATCCGGTGGCGCTGTTGCGCGATCCGGCGACCATCCGCGCGCGATGTGCGCAGATCTTCGACGCCGCGCTGGCCGGCCGCACGACGCATTTCGGGCTCGCTCTCGCATCCTTGCCGGAATGCGTGCGCTATGTCGGGCGCGTGATGGACGAGGCCTATCCGGACGGCGCCGTTCCCTTCCATGCGCGCTGGCGGCATTTCGTCGTCGCAGGCCGCGATCGCTGGGCGCCGCTTGCCGCGTCGCTCGCGTCGCGACCGGCGCGCGACACGCTCCTCGCGGCATTCGATCTCGCGATCGTCTCCGTGCTGCTCGACGCCGGCGCCGGCGCTGACTGGCGGTACTGCGCCGCGGAGGGCGATGTCCTGTCGCGCTCGGAAGGCCTCGCGATCGCCAGCCTGGAGATGTTCGCCGCTGGTGCGTTCTCCGCCGATCCGCGCGATCCGCTGCGCGCCGACGCGGCGGTGCTGGCGGCGATCACGCCGGAGACGCTCGCGCACGGTTTTCAGGCCGGCGACGCCAATCCGCTGGTCGGCCTCTCCGAGCGCGCGGCGATGCTGCGCCGTCTGGGTGACGGGATCGCAAGCCGGCCCGCGTTGTTCGGCGGTACAGGCCGGGTGGGCGGGCTTGCGGTGCCGCTGCTCGAGCGCGCCGCCGGCGCGCCGCTCGCCGCCGCCGCGATACTCGATGCCGTCCTGGTGGCGCTCGGCCCGATATGGCCGGCGCGCATTGTGCTGGACGGCGTCAATCTCGGCGACGTGGGCCGCCATCCCGCTGCGGTCGCAGCGGATCGGACCGATGGCTTGGTGCCTTTCCATAAGCTGTCGCAATGGCTCGCCTACTCGCTGATCGAGCCGCTCGCGGCGCAGGGCGTCCGGGTGATCGATCTCGACGCGCTCACCGGGCTTCCCGAATATCGCAATGGCGGCCTGTTCATCGACATGGGCGTTATCGTGCCGCGCCATGGGGGCGTGCTGTCCGGCGCCCATGAGGCGACGAGCGAACTGGTCGTCGAATGGCGCGCACTCACCGTCTGTCTGCTCGATCGCCTCGCCGTCGAGATGCGCGCCGCGCGCGGGCTCGACGCTGTGTCCCTGCCGCTGGCCAAGGTCCTGGAAGGCGGGACCTGGGCCGCTGGACGCCGGATCGCGCGCGACACGCGACCGGGCGGTACGCCGCCCGTCGCCGTGATTTCGGACGGCACCGTATTCTGATTTCCGCAGCCGAGAGGATTGCCCGTGAACGTCACCATCGTCGATCACCCGCTGGTTCAGCACAAACTCACGCAATTGCGCCGCAAGGAAACCCCGTCGGACGTGTTTCGCCGCTATCTGCGGGAGATCGCGATGCTGCTGGCCTACGAGGCGCTGCGCGACCAACCGATCGAGCGCGTCGAGATCGAGACGCCGCTGACGCGCATGAAGGCGCCGCAGCTTGCCGGCAAGCGGGTGTGTTTCGTATCGATCCTGCGGGCCGGCAATGGTCTGCTCGACGGCATGCTGGAGATCCTGCCCTCCGCGCGGGTCGGGCATATCGGGCTCTATCGCGACCCCAGGACGCTTGCTGCGGTCGAGTATTACTGCAAGCTCCCGGAGGACATCGCGGAGCGTGAGGCGATCGTGCTCGATCCGATGCTGGCCACCGGACACAGCGCGGCGGCAGCGGTGACACGGACCAAGGAACTGGGCGCGAAATCCGTGCGCTACGTGTGTCTGCTCGCTGCGCCCGAGGGGGTCAAGGAGATGAACGACGCGCATCCCGACGTCCCGATCATCACGGCCGCGGTCGACAGCCATCTCAACGACCACGGCTACATCGTGCCCGGCCTCGGCGACGCAGGCGACCGTCTCTACGGAACGAAGTGAGAGGCGCAGCGTGACGGCCATCTCGCCCGGGCGCGCGGGCGAGGAACTCTGGCGCTTTTCGCTCGCGGTCTACGCCGCGCCTGGCGTGGCGCCGCATTGCCTGGACCTCCAGGACAAGTGCGGCGCGGACGTCAACGTCGTCCTTGCGCTGGCATGGGCGGGCGCGAGCGGGCGCGGGACGGTCGTGACGGCAGATCTGGCCGCCCTGGACCGCGCGGTCGCGCCGTTGCGCCGTGCGGTGGTGGAGCCGCTGCGCGCGGCGCGTCGCTGGCTGAAGTCGGCGGTCGCCGACGATGGCGATCTCGACGATCTGCGCACGCGCATCAAGGCGGTCGAACTAGAGGCGGAGCGCCGTGTCCAGGCGCACCTCGCCGCAGTGCTGGGCGCGCGCCTTGTCGTCGATCCTCCGGAAGCGCGGCTCGCCACGGCCGCCGCCAATGTCGCGGCTTATCTGCGGCATCTTGGCGCGGCAAGTTCGCCCGGACCATTGATCCCGGCCATGGAATCCTGGATTCGCGAGCACGCATAAGGCGATGGCGGTGCCATTGCAGGCGCGGTGCGACGTCGGCCGCGCCATCGCCGTCCCTGGTCTCGCGTCGCCCGCCGGGCGTAGGCTTTGCCCTGTCAACCTGGACCCAAGGAGGACAAGGATGGCAAGTGCGGAACGTATCGAGGCGCTTCGCGCCAAGCATGCGCGGCTCGAGGTCGAGATCGACCAGGAGGCCCACCGACCGAGGCCTGACGAAGTCCAACTCGCGTCGATGAAACGCGAGAAGCTGAGGCTCAAGGACGAGATCGAACGTATGTCGCGTCTGCACTGACGGGCGACGGACGCAGCCAGTGCGGCGGCGTGGGCGACCGCGCCGCCGTTTTGCGTTGCGGATGCTTCAACGCCGCGTGAACCGGCTGTAGGCTGGGTGTGGATCATGAGGAGGAGCGACTACATGGACGGTGTCTGCACGCGTTTCGCGCGGAGCTACGCGGCAGCGCGCCGCAAATTCATCCTGGCGGCGGAACTCGCCGGACACGAGGTGACGACCCACGCGCACACGCTGCGCGGACCTGTTGGCGAGGAGCTGGCGAACGACACGGTCTGGATCGGCGATCCCGACGCGCGGCGCGTTCTCGTCGTCACCGCCGGGACGCATGGTCCGGAGTTGTTCTGCGGCTCGGGCGCCCAGATCGACGCGATGCTGAACTGGCGCGCGGATGCCTATCCCGGCGTCGCGCTGCTGCTCTGCCACGCGGTCAACCCGTATGGCACGGCGTGGCTGCGTCGCGGGAACGAGGACAACATCGACATCAACCGGAACTACATCGATTTCGCGAGGCCCCTGCCGACGAATCCCGGCTACGACGAGCTTCATGATGCCTTCGTCCCCGCAGCGGGTGGTGCGGAGGCGCTGAGGCAGGCGGATGCGCGCATCCAGGCCTATGGCGCGGCGCATGGTCAGGCCGCCCTGCGGATCGCGACGTCGGGCGGGCAATACACGAGGTCGGACGGCATGTTCTATGGCGGTGCCGCGCCCAGTTGGTCGCGCCGGACGATGGAGGCAATCCTCGCCGTGCATCGGCTCGCCGCGCGCGACTACGTGGCCTGCGTCGATTTCCATACGGGCGCTGGACCTTTCGGCTATTGCGAGCCGATCTATTCCGGCGATATCGCCCATCCCGGCTGCGACCGGCTGCAGCGTTGGATCGGTCCGGCGATGACGTTGCAGCGTACAGGCCGCTCGGCGACGCCGCCGCAGCAGGGTTTGAGTTCCGACCTGTGGGAACGTGACTGCGGCGCCAACGCTGCCTATGTCAGCTTCGAATACGGAACGGTGCCGACGCCGGACGTGATCGACGCCCTGCGCGCGGAGCATATGCTGCATCGGCAGGGACGCAACGACTGGCACGATGCCGAGGTCCAGGGCGTCAAGGCCCGCCTGCTCGATGCTTTTGCGCCCGACGATGCGACATGGCGCGAGATGGTGATCGTCCAGTCGCGGCTTCTGCTTGGGCGCATTGCGACGGGACTGGCGCGCGAGACGGCGCCGCGCGCCTGAGCCGGTTTCAGAGTCCGCGGGCGCGCTCGCGCAGGACGTATTTCTGGATCTTGCCGGTCGACGTCTTCGGCAGCGGGCCGAAGACGACGCTGCGGGGGCATTTGAAATGCGCCATCTGGGTGCGGCAGAACGCGACGACGTCCTCGGCGCTTAGGCTTGCGCCGTCCTTGAGCGTGACGAAGGCGCAGGGCGTCTCGCCCCAGGCCGGATCCGGTCGCGCGACGACCGCGGCCTCGAGGATGTCGGGATGGCGGTAGAGGGCGTTCTCGACCTCGATGGTCGAGATGTTCTCGCCGCCGGAGATGATGATGTCCTTCGACCGATCCTTGAGTTCCAGATAGCCGTCGGGATGCATGACCGCGAGGTCGCCGGTATGGAACCAGCCGCCCTTGAAGGCGGCGCGCGTCGCTTTCGGGTTCTTGAGATAGCCCTTCATGACGATGTGCCCGCGCATGAAGACCTCGCCGATCGTGGTGCCATCCCAGGGAACCGGGGCCAGTGTCCTGGGATCGCCGACCTTGAGCCCGTCGAGGACCGGATAGCGCACGCCCTGGCGGGCCTTGAGCCGAGACCGCTCCTCGGCGCTGGCGGCGTTCCATGCGGGATCCCAGTCGCAGACCACGGCCGGACCGTAGACTTCGGTGAGGCCGTAGACATGGGTGACGTGGAAGCCCATGCGCTCCATCTTCTCGATCACGGTCGCCGGTGGCGCCGAGGCCGCGGTCATCACCTCGACCACGCCACCGGCACGCGCGCGCATGGTCTCCGGCGCGTTGACCAGCATGTTGAGAATGATCGGCGCGGCGCAGAAATGCGTGACCCGGTGATCGGCGATCGCGCCGAAGATCGCCTTCGTCTCCACGCGCCGCAGGCACACATTGGTGCCGATCATGGCGGCGATGGTCCACGGAAAGCACCAGCCGTTGCAGTGGAACATCGGCAGCGTCCAGAGATAGACCGGGCGCGCCGGAAGGTTCCACACCATCACGTTGCCGATCGCGTTCAGATAGGCGCCGCGGTGATGGTAGACGACACCCTTCGGATTTCCGGTCGTCCCCGACGTGTAGTTGAGCGCGATCGCGTCCCATTCGTCGCGCGGCTGCACCCACTCCTCGTCGGCGTCGCCGCCAGCGAGGAAATCCTCGTACTCGACGCCACCGAGACGCTGTCCGTCCGTGGGGCCGAGCGGGTCGGCGATGTCGATCACCAGCGGTTTGCGGCGGGCGCGCTTCAACGCCTCCTCGATCACCGGCGCGAATTCGGTGTCGGTGAGCAGCACCTTGGCGTCCGCGTGGTCGATCATGAAGGCGATGGTCGCGGCGTCGAGCCGGATGTTCATCGCGTTGAGAACGGCGCCGGCCATGGGCACGCCGAACGCGCATTCGTAGGCGGCGGGAATGTTGGGCGCCATAAGCGCTACCGTGTCGCCGCGGCGCACGCCGCCGCGCCGCAGGGCGGAGGCCAGCTGACGGCAGCGCCGATAGGTCTCCGCCCAGGTGCGGCGGATCGGTCCGTGCACGACGGCGACATGGCGCGGCGCGACGGAAGCGGCGCGGGCGATGAAGCCGAGCGGCGTCAGGGGCGCGTAGTTGGCGGGTGTCCGGGCGAGTTCCGTGTCGCGGAGGCGAGTGGGCCGTCTGGCCGGTGCCGTGCGGCGCTTTGCCGCGTTGCCTTTGATCGCCATGGTCTTGTTCCTCCGCGCTGACGGCATTTTGCCACAGCCCGGCCTTTTCATCACAGGTTCGCGCGGGCAGGATCGCCGGAACGACGGGAGGGCGGACGGATGGCCGGTGGAAGTTATGAGGCGTTGCACGCGCGGTCTTTGAGCGAGCGCGACGGGTTCTGGGCCGAACGCGCGACGGCGATCGACTGGACGCGGCGCTGGGACAAGGTCTGCGACGACACACGGGCCCCGTTCTATCGCTGGTTCAGCGGTGGCGAACTCAATACCTGCTTCAATGCCGTCGATCGCCATGTCGAGGCCGGCCACGGCGACCGGATCGCGCTGATCTACGACAGCCCGGTCACCGGCGGCACCATCCGTCGCCTCAGCTACCGGGATCTGCGCGACGCGGTCGCCCGCTTCGCCGGCGCTCTCGCGGCGCGCGGGGTGGGGCGAGGCGATCGGGTCATCGTCTACATGCCGATGGTGCCCGAGGCCGCGATCGCCATGCTCGCCTGCGCGCGGCTGGGCGCGGTCCACTCGGTCGTGTTCGGCGGTTTCGCGGCCCACGAACTGGCCGTGCGCATCGACGACTGCACCCCGAAGGCGATCGTCTCCGCATCCTGCGGAATAGAGACCAATCGCATCGTCGCCTACAAGCCGCTGCTCGACGCGGCGATCGACCAGGCTAGGCACAAGCCTGCTGCCTGCATCGTGCTGCAGCGTCCCGAGCACATCTGCGACCTCGTGCCCGGCCGCGATGTCGGTTGGGACGAGGCGGTCGCGACGGCCGCCGAGGTCGCGTGCGTGCCGGTCGCGGCGACCGATCCGCTCTACATCCTTTACACCTCCGGAACCACCGGACAGCCGAAGGGCGTGGTGCGGGACAATGGTGGCCACGCAGTGGCGCTTAAATCCTCCATGTCCGTCCTCTATGACATGAAGCCGGGCGAGGTGTTCTGGGCCGCGAGCGATGTGGGCTGGGTCGTGGGGCACAGCTACATCGTCTACGGGCCGCTGCTTCATGGCTGCACGACGCTGCTCTACGAAGGCAAGCCGGTCGGCACCCCGGATGCGGGGGCGTTCTGGCGGGTGATCGCGCAGCATAAGGTCAAGGCGCTGTTCACAGCGCCGACCGCGTTCCGCGCCATCAAGCGCGAGGACCCTGAGGGCAAGCTGGTCGGCGCCTACGACATGCGCAGCTTCAAGGCCCTGTTCCTGGCCGGCGAACGTTGCGATCCCGATACATTGCGCTGGGCCGAGCGCATCCTCGGCGTGCCGGTCGTCGACCATTGGTGGCAGACCGAGACCGGACATGCCATCGCCGGCAATCCGCTCGGTATCGAAAGCTTCCCCGTCAAGCCGGGCTCGGCGACCAAGCCGATGCCGGGCTGGGACGTCCAGGCCCTCGGGGCGGATGGCCACCCCGTTCCGGCGGGGCAGATCGGGGCGATCTGCTGCCGGTTGCCGCTGCCGCCCGGGAGCTTTCCGACGCTCTGGAACGCGGAGGCGCGCTTCTTCAAGGCGTATCTCGAGGAATATCCCGGTTGGTACAAGACCGGCGATGCCGGGATGGTCGATGCCGACGGCTATGTCCACATCATGACCCGCGTCGACGATGTCATCAACGTGGCCGGGCATCGGCTGTCGACCGGGCAGATGGAGGAAGTCCTCTCCAGCCATCCCGCCGTCGCGGAGTGCGCCGTCGTCGGCGTCGCCGATGCCCTCAAGGGACAGGTCCCGCTGGGGTTCATGGTGCTGAAGACGGGTGTCGTCGCCAGCGACGCGGAGGTGGTCGCCGAGGTCGTGCGGATGGTCCGCGACACGATCGGTCCGGTCGCCTTCTTCAAACAGGCGCTGGTGGTCAAACGGCTGCCCAAGACGCGATCCGGCAAGATCCTGCGTGGGACGATGCAGAAGATCGCCGATTGCGAGCCCTGGAAACTGCCCGCGACCATCGACGACCCAGCGATCCTCGACGAGATCGCCCACGCGCTCGTGACGATGGGTTACGCGAAGACGAGCAGCCGGATCGAAGCGGGCTGAAAGACGACGCCCCTTCCGCGGATGCGCGAAAGGGGCGTTCGGGTTCGTGGCGCCGCCGCCGTTTGGCGGGGCGTGTCGTCGGTCTCAGACCTCTTCTTCGGTTTCGTCCACGACCGGGAGATCGGCCCTGACCGGCGTCGCCGCGTCGGCGGGCCGGCGGCGATCTGCCGCGCGCGCGGCCTTCTCGATCGCGTCGTCGAGGGCGAACTGGCTGCACAGCCCAAGCATCACCGGGCTGGTCGGCTTGATGTTCTGCATGTCCCAATGAGACCGATCGCGGATCTTCTGGATGGTCGCCTTGGTGGTTCCAAGCAGACGACCGACCTGCGCATCGCTCAGTTCAGGATGGTGGCGCAGCAGCCAGGCAACCGCGCTCGGCTTGTCCTGACGCTTCGCGATCGGCGTATAGCGTGCGCCTTTCGGGCGCTGCACGATTTCGGGCAGATCCTTGCGCAGGATCTTGAGGCGCGCCTTCGGATCAGCTTCGCAGCGGGAGATTTCCTCGCGCGTGAGCTGGCTCGCGGCGACCGGATCGATGCCGACGATGCCGATCGCTACCTCGCCATCGGCGATGCCCTGGACCTCGAGCGAGTGCATCCCGCAAAACTCGGCGATCTGGTCGAAGGTCAATCCGGTGTTCTCGACCAGCCACACGGCGGTCGCCTTGGGCATCAGGGGTGTCGTCATGGACCTTGTTCCTCCAGGCGCGACGCCACTGTCGAGCCGCCCCCGGCCGGGAGCGTCCGCTCGGCACCGTCGCGGCGATGTCGCGAATTCGGCACCGCTTATATAGCGTCGGCGCGCGGCCGGTCAAAAAAAACGCATTTCTTTCCGTTTCAAGGACTTAAAACCGATCCTTGAAGGACGATTTTGCCGATGTGGCTGTCTTCTTCCAGGGCTGCGTGGGCCGCGGATGCTTCGGCTAGCGGAAAGACCCGATGGATCACCGGCCGGACGCTGCCCGCCTCGAACCATGGCAGGACGACATGCCGCAGCTTGTCGGCGATCGCCGCCTTTTCCGCGACGCTGCGCGGACGCAGCATCGATCCGGTCAGTGTCAGTCGCTTGCGCATCATCGCGTTGAGGTCCAACTCGGCCTTGTGACCCTTGAGGAACGCGATCTGGGCCAGTCGTCCGCCCGCGCGCAGCAGCGCCACGTTGCGCGCGGTGTAGTCGCCGCCGACCATGTCGAGGACGACATCGACCCCGGCGCCGGCGGTGGCATCGCGGATCGCAGCCACGAAATCCTGGCGCCGGTAATCGACCGCCAATTCGGCGCCAAGTGTCACGCAGGCCGCGCATTTCTCGGGCGTGCCCGCGGTCGCGAATACCCGGGCACCGTGGCGCCGCGCGAGCTGGATCGCCGTGGTGCCGATCCCGGAGGCACCGCCATGGACCAGGAAGATCTCGCCGGGCTGCAGCCCAGCGCCGTCGAAGACGTTCGCCCACACCGTAAACATGGTCTCGGGAATTCCGGCGGCCGCGATGGCGTCCAGCGGCGCCGGGATCGGCAGGCATTGCGCCGCCGGCGCGGCGCAATACGCCGCGTAGCCGCCGCCCGAGACGAGCGCCATCACACGCTCTCCGGTGCGCGGCCAGACGACCCCGTCGCCGCATGCGACGACGTCGCCCGCGACTTCCAGACCCGGTATGTCGGAGGCGCCGGGTGGAGGCGCGTAGCCGCCCTGGCGCTGCAGGATGTCCGGTCGGTTCACGCCGGCTGCGGCCACGCGGATCAGGACTTCCCCCGGACCCGGTTGCGGCACGGGGCGTTCGGCCGGGACGAGGACTTCGGGGCCACCTGGCCGGGTGATCTCGATGGCGAGCATGGTCGCTGGAATGGCCATGTGGGCGGGGCTCCTCGTCTGGGATGTTGCGTATGGGCTGCGGCAGCTTTAGCAAGACGCCAGTCGCAGCCGAAAGGAGGTCCAGGATGGATTTCGAGGATCTTGAACCGCGTGCGAAGCCGCGCGTGCCGCGCGACTTGTCCGGTTGGTCGGTCGCCGATCTCGAAGCCTATATCCAGGCCATGCAGTCCGAGATCGAGCGCGCTCGCCAGGCGATCTCGGGAAAGCAGGCCCAGAAGGCGGCGGCCGATCTGTTCTTTCGCAAGCCGTCCGGCTGAGCCCGGCGAATTCCTCCATGGAGATGCGGATGTTGAACGGCAGGGTCGCCCTGGTGACGGGCTCGACGAGCGGTATCGGCCTTGCGATCGCCGACGCGTTGGCGGGGCAGGGCGCGGATCTCGTCCTCAACGGCTTTGGAGAGGCGACGGCGATCGAGACGATCCGCGGCGGTCTCGCCGCGCGGCACGGCGTGCGCGTCATCCATGTCGCCGCCGACATGGCCAAGCCCGCCGAGATCGACTCGCTGATCGCAGCGGGCGAGCGCCAGTTCGGGCGTATCGACATCCTCGTCAACAACGCCGGGATCCAGCACACGTCTCCGGTGGAGAGTTTCCCGTCGGACAAGTGGGAGCAGATCATCGCGATCAACCTCTCCGCCTGCTTCTACACGACGCGTGCCGTGTTGCCGGGCATGCGGGGGCGGGGCTGGGGACGGATCGTCAACATCGCCTCGGTCCATGGTCTCGTCGCATCGGTCGACAAATCCGCCTATGTCGCCGCAAAGCACGGGTTGATCGGCCTGACGCGCACGGTCGCGCTCGAGACGGCGCGCAGTCCTGTCACCTGCAACGCGATCTGTCCGGGATGGGTCCTGACCCCGCTCGTCGAACAGCAGATCCAGGCGCGGGCCGAGCGGGATGGTCTGACGCGGGACGAGGCGATGACCCGTCTGGTGTCCGAGAAGATGCCGTCGGGAGATCCAGTCGTTCCGGCGGCGCTGGGGCAATTGGTGGTCTATCTCTGTTCCCCCGCGGCCGATCAGATACGCGGCGCGGCGCTGCCGGTCGACGGCGCATGGACGGCGCAGTAGCCTTGCGCGTCGACGGCCATCGGGGACGGTAATGAGCGAGCCGAAATTCCATCGTTTCGAGACGCTGAGCCTGCATGCCGGTCAGCATCCCGATCCCGTCTTCGGCGCGCGGGCGGTGCCCATCTATCAAACGACGTCCTTCGTGTTCGGCAGCGTCGACCACGCGGCATCGCTGTTCAATCTCGAGCGGGCCGGACACATTTACAGCCGCATCTCCAATCCGACCGTCGCGGTCCTCGAGGAGCGCCTCGCCGCGCTCGAGGGCGGTGTCGGTGCGGTCTGCACCGCGAGCGGTCAGGCGGCGCTGCATCTCGCGATCGCGACGCTGATGGGGCAGGGCGGGCATATCGTCGCGTCCGCCGCGATCTATGGCGGTTCGCACAACCTCTTCACGCACACCTTGCCCCGCTTCGGCATCTCGACCAGCTTTGTGCCGCCGCGCGATCTCGACGCGTTTCGCGCGGCGATCCGCCCTGAGACACGGTTGGTCTTCGCGGAGACGCTCGGAAATCCCGGGCTTGAGGTGCTCGACGTGCCCGCGATCGCGCAGATCGCGCATGACGCCGGCCTGCCGCTGATGATCGACAACACCTTTGCCACGCCTGCGCTGTTTCGTCCCTTCGAGCATGGCGCCGACATCGTCATGCACTCGGCGACAAAATGGCTCGGCGGTCACGGCGTCGCGATCGGCGGCGTTCTGATTGATTCGGGGCGCTTCGACTGGGAGCGGAGCGCAGGGTTTCCGACCCTCACGGAGCCCTATGCCGGTTATCACGGTCTCGATTTCGCCGAGGAATTCGGGCCGGCGGCCTTCGTGATGCGCGCCCGTGCCGAGGGCCTCCGCGATTTCGGCGCGGCGATGAGCCCGACGAACGCGTTTCACATCCTGCAGGGCGTCGAGACCCTGACGCTGCGCATGCGCCAGCATGTCGCCAACGCGCGGCGTCTCGTCGCGTTCCTCGCGGCGTCCCCGGACGTCGCCTGGGTGTCGCATCCCGATCACCCTGCCCATCCTGACCATGCGCTGGCGCGTCGGTTGCTGCCCGCCGGCGGCGGCTCGATGGTGGCGTTCGGCATCAAGGGAGGGCGCGAGGCGGGGCGCCGTTTCATCGAGGCCCTGCGCCTGTTCTCGCATCTCGCGAATGTCGGTGACGCCAAGTCGCTGGTGATTCATCCGGCGAGCACCACGCACCAGCAGATGGATGCGGCGTCGCTCGCCGCTGCCGGGATCGGCGAGGAGATGATCCGCGTGTCGGTCGGGCTCGAGGATGCAGACGACCTGATCGCCGACCTGTCCCAGGCGCTGCGTGCCGCGCAGCGCGGCGGGTGACGTCATGGAGATCGTGGTCGACGAGGCGACCGTGTTCGCCACGACGGGCGGACGCGACCGGGATCCCGGGCGCCCGGATATCGTGCTTCTGCACGGGGCGGGGATGGATCACGGTGTCTGGACCTTGCAGGCCAGATATCTTGCCCGGCGCTCCGGCAATGTCCTCGCGCTCGATCTGCCCGGTCATGGCCGGTCGGGAGGCGCGCCAGCGGAGCGTATCGAGGATCTCGCGGACTGGGTCATCCGCGTCCTGGACGCGCGTGGTGTCGCGCATGCGGCGATCGCCGGCCATTCCATGGGCGCGCTCGTGGCGCTGGCGGCGGCGGCGCGCCATCCTGCGCGCGTGCGCGGGATCGTCCTGCTCGGCGCGGCGCAGGCCATGCCAGTCCATCCCGACCTGCTCGGCGCGGCCCGCGCCGGCGATCCGGCGGCGGTGGAGTTCGTCCTGTCCTGGGGTTTTGGGCGCCGCGCCCAACTCGGCGGGGCGCGCGTTCCCGGGCTGTGGATGCTGGGTGGCGGCGCGCGGCTGCTGAGCCAACCTGGCGCGGCCGCTGCGCTTGGCGCCGACCTCGCTGCCTGCGCCGCCTATACGTCCGGGCCGGAACATGCGGCGCGCGTGTCGTGCCGGGCGCTGGTCGTCGCGGGCGCGCAGGACCGCATGGCGCCACCCAAGGGCGCGCGCGCGCTCGCTGCGGCAATCGCCGGCGCACGGTACGTAGAGATCGCGGAGTGCGGGCACATGATGACGATCGAACAACCCGACGCGACCCTCGATGCGATGGCGGGGGCACTGTGAGCGCCCGCCGCCCGCCGCCGCGGCGCGATGCGTATCCGCATAGCCTGCGCATCCAGACCCGCTGGATGGACAACGACACGTACGGGCATGTGAACAACGTCGTCTACTACAGCTATTTCGACACGCTGGTGAATCGCTGGCTGATCGAGGAGGGCGGGCTCGACATCCATCGTGGCGCGGCGATCGGTTATGCCGCGGAGACGTCCTGTCGCTTCCACAAGCCTTTCGCCTATCCGGAGCCGGTGATCGCCTGCATGCGGGTCGGTCATCTCGGCACATCGTCCGTGCGCTACGAACTGGCGCTGTTCGGAGACGGCGAGGA
>CAIOSQ010000193.1 GCA_903860935.1 uncultured Rhodospirillales bacterium
CGGATGTTGTCGCGCAGCGCGTCGAGTTCACGCAGCTGGACTTCGATCTTCTCCCGGTCGGCGCTCACCGAGCGCATCGTGTCGGCGAGGCGCGCGTCGGCGTCGCGCGTGCGGTTTTCCGTAGCGGCCAGACGCCGGAGGAGATCGGCCGCCTCGCGCTCTGTCAGCGCGACCTTGCCCTCGCTAGCCTTGAGCGCGGCTTCCGCAGCCTGCAGCTTGCGGGCGAGTTCGGCTGCCGCGGCTGCCTGCAGCGTCGCGCGCGTCTCTGCGTCGCGCAGGGCTGCGTCGGCGGCGGACAGGCGGCGCGCCAAGTCGACGGCACCGGTCTCTCCGGCGACCGCGCGCGCCTCCATCGCCGCGAGGCGGCGCGCAAGTTCGGTGGCGGCCGCTTCGGCGGTCGCGAGCCGCGCTTCGGTCTGGGCGAGCTTCGCCTCGGCATCCGACAGCTGGCGTCCCAGGCCGAGGCTGGTCGCTTCGCTGGCGGCGGCGCGGCGGTCGGCGTCGCGCTGCTGGGTCTCGGCGCTGGCGAGGCGCTGCAGCAGTGTCGCGATCTCGCGCCGGCTGAGCGCCAGGTCGTCCTGCGCTGCGGCCAGTCTGTCGGCGAGGGATTTCGCCTCGCCATCGCGCGCGGTCAGTTGCAGGGCGAGGGCCTCGGCACGGCTGCGTGCGGCGCCCAGTTCCGCGTCCAGTCCGGAGATGCGGTTTATCGCGGCGGCGAGTTCGGATTGCAGCCGGTCGCGGATGTTCACCGAGGCGGCCATGTCGGCGTTGAGAAGGCCGAGTTGTTCGCGCAGTTCGGATGCGCTCCGGCGCTCCACGGCCAGTTGGTCGGCCAGCGCGCCGATGCGCTGCGACATCCGCTCGAGCGCGAGGTCGCGGCCGGTGATGAGATCCTTCAGGTGGAACTGGAAGACAGTGAAGATCATCAGCACGAAGACGATGACCATCACCAGCGTCGCGAGCGCATCGACGAAGCCAGGCCAGATGTCGAGCCCGGCGCGGCGGCGGTGTCGGGTCTGCCCGCTCAAGGCCGATTTCCCCGCTCAGCGCTGGTCGTCGGCAAGCGCAGCGATCGTCCGCGCGAGGAGGCGGAACTCGTTGCGAATATCCTGCGTGAATTGCGCGCGTCCCGCCTGCGTCTCGTCGATGAGGCGGGCGAGGAGGGTTTCGATGCCCTTGAGCGCGGCCCTCATCGCCTCGTCGCCACCGGCGGCAGTCTGGGCCTGCTGAGAACGGGCCAGAGTGTCGACCAAACGTTCGAGCGACGGGCCGACGCTGGACTGGGTGTCGGTGATCCGGGTGATCATCTGTTGTTGGGCGCGCATCTGCTCGGTGAGTTGAGACAGGCGCTCGCCGAGGGTGACGAGCGCGGCGTTCGCGCTCTGCCGACCTTGCTCGGATTGCTGCACCGTGCGCTGGAAATTCTCCAGATTGTCCGCGGTCTGCTCGAGCAGGGCCTGGATATAGGCGGGCACGGACTGGTCGCCATCGCCCACCGGTCCACCGCTACCGAGGCGGGTGAGGCCGGAGAGCCATTCCTCGAGATCGTTGAAGAAGCGGTTCTGGGCCTGCCCGGATTGCAGATCGAGAAACCCGATCACGAGCGAGCCTGCGAGACCGAACAGGGAGGTCCCGAATGCGGTTCCCATGCCGCCAAGCGGCGCCTTGAGCCCGGCCTGCAGGTCGTTGAACAGGGTCGAGGCGTCGGTCGAACCGCTCAGGCTCGTGATCACGCCGGACACGGCGCTCACGGTCTCCAGCAGGCCCCAGAACGTTCCGAGCAACCCGAGGAAAATCAGCAGACCAATGAGGTAGCGCGACAGGTCGCGGCTTTCCTCAAGGCGGGAGGAGATCCCGTCGAGCAAGGTGCGCGTCGCGCTGGCGGAGAGTTGCAGGCGTCCGCCGCGCCGCTCGCCGATCATCGCCACCATCGGCACCAGCAGGCGCAGGCGGCGGACGGTGGAGCGCGGGACATGCGTGTCGCTCTGAAACCCGCGGATCCAGGTGACTTCGGGGTTCAGGATGATGACTTGGCGGAAATTCTCCGCGACGCCGAGCAGCAGGACGAAGACGATGATGCCGTTGAGGACGGGCGCGTTCAGGAACGCCTCGATGAGTTGTGCGTGCAGGAAAGCGATGACGCCGCTGACCGCAGCGACGAACAGAAGCATCCGGACGAGGTAGCGATAGGGGCGCGCCATGCGTTCAGCCTGTCCCTAGCGACGGAAGACGTTGAGGTCGACGCGATCGCTCGGGCCGCCTTCGGCCTGGCTGCCACGCGCGTAGACGTCCATGCGGGTAGAGGAGAGCCCCTCGTCCATCAGGAAGGCACGGACCGCGAGCGCGCGGCTCAGGCTCAGTCGGCGGGCGCGGTTTGCGTCCTCGCCGCTGGCGAAGCCTTCGATCCGCAGTCGCGCATCCTGGCCGCGTCGCAGCTGGTCGATGACGCCGCGTAGCTGCGCGCGCGCCTCGGCCGGCAATTCGGCACTGTCGTTGGCGAAGCCGAGCCGGGCGCTCGCAGCGGCCGCATCGGCGCGGTTGGGTAGGGACGCCTGGATCTGCGGAGCCGGGGCAGGTGCCGCCGCCGAAGAATTTGCGGGTGCCGGCGCGGGGACAGGCGGCGGCGTCGCGGAGCCAGCCGCGGCGCGCGGCGCCTGCGCGGGTATGGGAGGTACAGCTATGGGAGGAGCAGCTACGGGAGGCGCGGCGGCCGCGGGTGGAGCTGGGGGGGACGCCACGGATGGCGGCGCGCTCGCCGCGGTGACCGGGGCGGGCGCGGGAAGCGGTACGACCGCGGGCGCTGGCGCCGCTGGGGTCGGAGCCATGATGCTTGGCGTCGGCGGTGTCGGTGACACCTGGACCGGCGTGGGGGGTGGCTGTGGCTGAGACTGGAAGACCGGCGGGGCAACGGGCGGCCTGAAGGCTGGTTCCGGTGCGGGCGCGGCGGGTGCTGCGGCAGTGGCGCGTGGCGGCGGGGCCGATCTGCTGACCCCGGTGGCATCCGGAGGTGTGGGGGCGGGCTGCCGCAGAACGACCGGCTGCTGCGGAGGCGTCGGCTCGGCCGTGCGTGCCGGCTTGCCCGCGGCTGCTTTCGTGGGCGCGGGCTTCGTGCCGTTAGGCTTGGCCGGTGGGCGCGACACAGCGCCGGGCCGAGTTGCCGCCGCGCCGCGGGTCTCGCCACGCGCCAGCTGGTCGATGACGGACCAGTCGATGGTCGTGCTGTCTTGACGCTGGCGAAGTTGCTGTTGCGCGGATGCGTCTGTGGCGAACAGACAGGCAAGGGCGAGGGCGGCGATGCCGCTGGAGGCCCGCAGTGATGAAAGGCGGCGTGCCGTCCTTGTACGCGGATTACCCATCGTCTCGGACCCTTACATGTTCGGCCGGGGCAGTCGACGGCCTCGACGCCATACTAGGCGGGGGATTGGGGCGATTCCTTGGCCGCATTACGGACAATACGCCCAAGCGGGCCAAGAAGATGGCCGTTCGTCGCGATGATGTTGCCGGTGTTCAACGCCGTGTCGCGCCCGTCGATGTCCTCGACGAAGCCGCCCGCCTCACGGACCATCAATATACCCGCCGCGACGTCCCAGGCATTGAGGTCGCTCTCCCAGAACCCGTCGAAGCGCCCTGCCGCGACATAGGCGAGGTCGAGCGCCGCCGCGCCGATACGACGCACGCCCGCCGTCCGGGCCATCACCGCCGCGAGGGTCTTGAGGTAGGCCGGGTGGTCGCCGCGCGTCTGGAACGGGATCCCGGTTCCGATCACGGCGCTCGACAGGTCGCGGCGCGCGGATACCCGCAGGCGCCGGTCGTTCAGGAAGGCGCCATGACCGCGTTCCGCCCAGTACATCTCGTCCAGGACGGGGTTGTAGATCATCCCGGCGACCACATCCTTGCCGCGTTCGAGCGCGACGGAGATCGCGAAATGCGGGATCGAGTGCAGGAAGTTGGTCGTGCCGTCGAGCGGGTCGATGATCCAGCGATGCAGACCATCGCCGGCCACTTCTCCCGATTCTTCCATCAGGAACCCGTAGCCCGGACGCGCGCGCGCCAATTCCTCCCGCAGCGTCGCCTCGGCGCGGCGATCGGCGTTGGAGACGAAATCTCCCGGCCCTTTAACGGAGACCTGGAGATTCTCAACCTCGCCGAAGTCGCGCACGAGCGCGCGGCCCGCCTTGCGGACGGCACGGTCCATCACGGTGAAGAGAGCGGAGCGAGCGGCCATCGTGCATCAAGCCGTGGCGATACCGGGGGGCGACGCCATCAATCCTTGGAGCGCTCGAGATAGGTCCGCTCTTCGATGTTGACCACGATCCGGGTGCCCGCCGCGATGAAGGGGGGGACCATGATCTTGACCCCATTGTCGAGGATCGCCGGCTTGTAGGAGGACGACGCCGTCTGTCCCTTCACGACCGCATCGGCCTCGACGACGGTGCATACGGTGCTCTGCGGCAGGTCGATCCCCACCACTTCGCTCTCGATGAGGTTGACCGTGCAGACCATGTTGTCGGTCAGAAAATCCGCCGCCTCGCCGATCAGGTCGCGCCCGACGGCGATCTGCTCGAAGCTTTCCTGATCCATGAAGGTGAAGGTGTCGCCGTCGTTGAAGAGATATTGCATCTCCTTTTCGTCGGCGCGCAGTTGCTCCACGGTTTCGTCGGCGCGCAGCTTGATGTTGGTCTTCGTGCCGGTGCGCGCGTCGCGCATCTCCACCTGGTTGAAGGCCGATCCCTTGCCCGGGCTCACGACATTGTGCTTCACGACGCGCCAGATCTTGCCGTCGTACTCGATGATGTTGCCCGCGCGCACGGCACTGCCGATGATTTTCATGGCTCGACTTCTTCAGGTCAGGGGACGGGGAATCGGCGCGGAACCTAACAGGGCGGTCCCGCCGCTTCAACCGCCGCGCGGCGCAGTGATGCGCGTCAGGGTGGCGCGGTGGTCCAGCCCAGCCGGTCGCGCCAATCCGCAGGCAGATTGCCGAAGCGGGACAGGCGAAGCTGGGACAGGTCGGCGAAGTCGCAATGTCCCTGGACGACCAGCTGCGCGAGGGCGCGGCCCGAGGCTGGCGACAACCCGAAACCGATCGACGACATGCTGGCGAAAACGACGTTCCCGGGATCTTCGAGGCGGTCGAGGATCGGCCGTCCGTCCGGCGTGTTCTCGACGATCCCGCCCCATGACCGGATGACCCGCACATGTCCCAGCCGCGGAAACAACTCGGACAGGCGCCGGGCCAGGCTCGCGATCACCGGAGTCGTCACGGCGCGCGGGGTGGTTCCGCCGTCGAGGTCGATCCACTCGTGGGGGCCGCCGCCATAGGCAAGATTGCCGCGCAGCGTCTGTCGGCCATACAGACCGTTGCCGTCGACGCCGCCATGCGCGATCCGCGGCACCGGCTCGGTCACGATCATCTCGACCCGCGCGGGCGCGATCGGGATGCGGTGGCCGAGCGGGCGCATCAGGTCCGCGCCGTGCGGGCCGGCCGCGACGACCACGGCGTCGCAGCCGATCTCGCCAGCGGATGTCTCGACCGCCACCGCGCGGCCGCCGGCGACCCGGATCGAACGGACCAGGGTGTGCTGCAGGATCCGTCCGCCGTGACGCGCGACGGCCCAGGCATAGGCCTGCGACGTGCGTTGGGGATTGGCGTGGCCACCGCAGCGCCAGAACATCGCGCCGGCGACGTGATCGGGCGCCCAGGGAACAAGGTCACGGAGCTGTCGCGCGTCGAGCGGATCGGCCGCGAAGCCCTGGTCAAGCGCGAGCTGCGTGCTTTTCTTCAGCCGGTCCAGCTGGGCCTTGTCCAGCGCGACGCGAATGCGATAGGGCTGCCATTCGGTCGGGTGTCCCAGTAGCTCGTCCATCATCGGCCAGAGCCGCTGCTCTTCGCGGAAGAGCGGCGAATAGGCGTGGCTGCACCCCCCACCGTTGCGGCCCGAGGCTTCCCAGCCGGCAATGCCTTTTTCGACCACGGTGACCGCGTGCCCTTCGCGGGCCAGCCAGAACGCGGTCGACAGGCCGGTCACGCCCCCGCCGATGACGACGATCATGTTCTGGTGCTCCCGCCGTCCCGATCGCCCACGATTGCGGCGTGCTCCTCCGGTACGGGCTCCCAATGCGGCAGCCATTGGGCCGCGATCCCGAACCATCCCGTCCAATGCGTCGCGATCTCCGGGTCCTCCTCGAGTGCCGCCAGCACGGCGAGGGGCAGCGGCCGCAGCGGCGCACGATGCGAGGCGAGTTTCGCGGGCTTGTCGCGCGAGATCAGTGCGTGGACCGAGTCGCGGCAGCGGCGCCCCTGACAGGCGCCCATTCCCGCCCGGGTCAGGCGCTTCACATGGTCCTGGTCGTTGCCTGGCAGGGCGTCGAGCCCGGCTTCGGGCCCTGGCGCGCCGAGATAGCGAGGCGGCCGCAGGGCGCGCAGGTCTTCGGCCGTGACGTCCTCGCAGGCGCAGACCAGGGCGGCGGGGTCGGCAAGCGCCGTAGCCATCCAGGCCGTACGGTCGAGTGCCGCGCCCCCGGCGGCGTCCCCGACGACACGCAATGCGGGGATGGACGAAACGCCGCCCGGTGCAAGGACAGGGACGAACCCGCCCCGGTCGGGCTCCCACGCGGTGGCGCAGCCCGCCTGGTCGGCGAGGTCGATCATCGGCGCGCACCCGACCGCCATGACGACGGTATCGACGGCTGCCTCGCTCCGGCCTCCCGCATCCGCAGGACGCCAAGACACGCCGTTCACCGCGTCGTTGCCATGGATTTCGAACGCGGCTGGCGCGCTCGCCATGCGCGTAACGACTTCGAGTCCGGCCGCCCGCGCCTGCGCCTCGACCGCCTCGGCGAGCGGACCGCCGCCGAGGATCGCGAGACGGTGGCCGGAGAACGCGCCGTAGAGCCGCAGCGCCGCATCGAAGCCGCGTGCGCCCATGACGCCGGGCAAGGTCCAGCCGCGATAGGGGATGACGATGTCGCGCGACCCGGTCGCGATCGTCAGTCGCGTGAAGGCCACCATCCAGGCAGCCTCGCGATCGGCGAGGCCGAGAAGGTCGTGCGGCTGTGTCCGGTTGACCGCCGTGCGCGGGAAGCAGCCCCAGCACGCTGTCGCCGGCGCCACCTCGACGCCGTCTTCGAGCGCCGCGAGCAGGTCTGGGCGCGCGGCGACGATCCGTTCCTGCATGCGCGCCGGCGACTGTACCGAAGCGTCGACGCGGCCGCCGAACAGATAGGGGATATCAAGGCCGAAGAGACCGGGATCCAGCGGGTGCTCGTCGACGAGGAGCGTTCGCTCGCCGACAGCAGCGGCGGCGCGGGCGGCGGCGATGCCAGCCTCGCCGCCGCCGACCACGACATGGTCGAAATGGCCGCGGGTCGGAAAGCGTTTGCCGGCGAGGGAGGTCGGATCGTGTCCAGGCATGGCGCGAGGTTAGGGGCAGCGCCCCGCGCTGTCACGCAGTCGGGCGCGGCGCCTCGGCGATCCGTGCGGCGATTGCGCGCAAGGCAGCCTCCGGTCCCTCGGGCGCGTCCCAGACCGCACGCCCCAGCGCCAGGAACTCGGCACCGGTCGCCGCCCAGTCGGTCGCGTTCGTGACGCCAATTCCACCGGCCACCACGCAGGGCACGACCATGGCGACCGCCCAGTCGACAACGGTCTCGCGATCGACCGCGTCGGTGCCGCTCACGGGACCGAACGCGACATAATCCGCGCCCGCTTCCGCGGCGCGCATCGCGGCGTCGCGCGACGCCCCGCAGGCCGCGCCGACGCTGCCGCCATCGCCGAGGATGCGCCGTGCGGCGGCCACCTGGTCCGCCGGCACGTGGACACCATCGCAACCCAGGCGCCGCGCGAGATCGGCATCTCCGTCCAGCAGCAGCGCGATGTCGGCGCGGATCGTGACCTCCCGCAGCGCGGCGGCGGCGCGGGCGAGATCATCCGCCGGCGCGCCGGGCATGCGCAGCCGCAGCGCCGCCACATCGGCGCAGGCGAGGATTCGCGAGAGCGAAGACGCGAACGCCGCCGGCGCGAAGACCGGCGGCGTCACGAGGCAGATGCGGCAGGCGGGAGCGGTGGTGCTCATGCCTTGCCGAGATAGATCTCGGTGAGCTTGCCGAGCAGGTCGAGCGCCTTGTCGCGCGGGCGCTGGAAGGTATTGCGGCCGATGATGGAGCCGTTGCCGCCGCCCTGGTGGATGGCCTTGGCCTCGGCGTAGATGCCCTCGTCGCCCTTGGCCTCGCCGCCGGAAAACACCACGATGCGGCGCCCGTTGAAGCAGCTCTGGACGACATGCGCGATGCGCTTGTCGAGCGTCGAGATGTCGATCTTCTGGGCTTCGTAAACCTTCCTGGCAGCGTCCTGGTAGAGTGCCTGAGCGGGTGGCTTGACCTTGATGATGTGCGCGCCGAGCAACGCCGCCATGTGCGCGGCATAGGCGCAGACATCCATCGCCGTCTCGCCTTCCTTGGTAAGGTCGCCGCCGCGCGGATAGCTCCACATGACGACGGCGATGCCGTGGCTCTTGGCCTCCAGCGCCATCTCGCGGATCTCCTCCATCATCTCGAACTGGTCGTCCGAGCCCGGATAGATCGTGAACCCGATCGCCGCGCAGCCCAGGCGCAATGCGTCCCTGACCGAGGCGGTGACGGCCTGATCCTTCGGGCGGGCGAGCGAGTTCGAAGAATTGACCTTGAGGATCGTCGGGATCGCACCGGCGAAGCTGTCGGCACCGGCTTCGATCATGCCGAGGGGCGCCGCGTAGGCGTTGAGCCCCGCATCGACCGCGAGCTGGAAATGGTAGTGCGGATCATAGGCATCCGGGTTGGGCGCGAAGCTGCGCACCGGACCATGTTCGAAGCCCTGATCGACCGGCAGGATGATCATGCGGCCTGTGCCGCCGAGCTTCCCGTGCATCAGGATTCGGGCGATGTTCGCCTTCGTGCCCGGATTGTCGCTCTCGTAATTGGCGAGGATACGCTTGACCTTCTGGCTGATGCGCATGGCGCTCTGTCTCCCCAGGGAATCGACGCGCGTTTTCTAGGAGATGCCGCGCGGTCGCGCAACGGCCGCGCGGTCGCGCGACCTCAGCGGGCGCCCGGACCGGGCGCAAGTCGCGTGCAGGCGCCGGTGACCGCGAGCGTCACGAGGCCGCAAAGGCCGATGACGCCCGGCATGCTCCAGCCGGATCCCAGCAGGATCGCCGCGCCGAGCGAGATCACGATCATCGCCAAGGCATTGACGATGTTGTTCGCCGCGATCACGCGTGCGCGGTGCGCCGCATCGCTTCGCCTGAGCAGCACCGCGTAGAGCGGGACGGCGAAGACCCCGCCGGCGATCGCCAGTCCTGCCAGGGCCGCGAGGAAGCGCCAAGTGGCTGGCCGCGCCAGCGCCTCGGCGAGGGGGACCGGCGATTCGGGTGCCTGCCCGGCGCCGGCCGCCACGACGAGCGCGCATGCGGCCATGGCAAGGCCGGCCCAGGGCACGGGGCGCGCCGTGACGGAGCCGCCAAGCACCCGGTTCGCCAGCATGGACCCGGCCCCGACACCCAGCGCGAAGATCGCCAGCATCAGCGTGACCGCGGATTCGTCGGTGCCGAGCGTGTCGCGTGCGAGCACCGGAAGCCCCGCGACCACGGCGCCACCCAGCGCCCAGAACCAGGACAGGGCGAGGATCGGTCCGCGCAGAGCGGCGTCGCCTGCGACATGGCGGATCACCGCCACTCCGTCGGCCAGCAATCGGGGGCGGGGCACGGCGGCGGGATCGAGAGGCGCGGCGGGAGGAAGCGCGCGTGCCGCGATCCATCCGACTATCGCTGCGCCGACGCCGATGGCGCCCACCCAGGCCGCACCGCCGGACGCGAGGATCAGCGCGGAGCCCAGCAGCGTGCCAAGCAGGATCGCGAGGAAGGTTCCGGCGTCGACCAGCGCGTTGCCGGCGACGAGGTCGGCATCCGCGAGATGTTGCGGCAGGAGCGCGTATTTGACCGGACCGAACACCGTCGAGTGCAGGCCTAGCAGGAACAGCGCCGCGAGGAGCGCCGGCAGGTTTTCCATCACCAGGGCGGCACCGCCGAACAGCATGATGACGATCTCCGCCAGCTTCACCGCACGCGCGATGCGGCTCTTGTCGATCCGGTCGGCCAGCGTACCGGCGGCGCCGGAGAACAGGACGAATGGCGCAATGAACAGTGCACCGGCCAGCATCGCAAGCGCTCCGGCATCGATCCCGGACCGCTCCGCGAGGCGATAGGCGGCGAGGACGCCGAGCGCGCTCTTGAGCAGGTTGTCGTTGAATGCGCCAAGGAACTGCGTGGCGAAAAGCGGTCCGAAGCGGCGGGACAACAGGAGGTCTGCGACCGAGGAGGTCATGGGCGCGCTCCGGCGAGGTCTTTCGAGTGCTGGGCGAGTGCTGGGCGAGTGCTGGGGCGATTGACGTCGCGCGTCATCGTGGCGAAGTTTGCCGCGCCGGGCGAGGACTTCGTGTTTCCGGCGCCATCGCGCCACGTGCGCTTACATGGAGACCTTTGGCCATGCTTCTGCATCTTCAGACCTGGGGCGAGATCGAGACCTACCTCAAGACCAACCGTGGCGTGATCATGCCGATCGGGTCGACGGAGCAGCACGGGCCGAACGGTCTCATCGGCACGGACGCGATCACCGCCGAATTCGTCGCCAAGGGCGTCGGCGAGGCGACCGGCGCCGTCGTCGCGCCGACGATCTCCGTCGGCATGGCCCAGCACCACCTGGCATTCAAGGGATCGATGGCACTTCGCCCGACGACGCTGATCGCGGTGATCCGCGACTATGTCGAGAGCCTCGCCGTCCATGGCTTCGACCGGTTCTTCTTCGTCAACGGCCATGGCGGAAACGTCGCGACCACGACCGCGGCGTTTTCCGAGATCTATGCCGCATCGAGTTTCGGCACGGCGGGGAACCGGCCTCCGATCAAATGCGTCCTCAAGAACTGGTACGACATGCCGGCCATCAGGACGCTGTCCAAGGAGCTCTATGGCGATCAGGAGGGCAGCCACGCCACGCCGTCGGAAGTGTCGCTGACATGGTACGCGCATCCGGATCGCGCGATGCCGATGGCGATGGATCCCCCGGTGGCGCCCAAGGGAAGCTTCACCGACGCCGCCGATTATCGGCGTAACTTTCCCGATGGCCGTATCGGCTCCAATCCGGGCCTGTCCTCCGCCGAGCACGGCAAGCGCATCTACGAGGCGGCGGTCAAGGATCTCGCCGAGGAATATCGGCGCTGGGTCGCGTCCTGACGCCGCGCCGACGTCATTCCGGCGCCGGGTGAAGTTCGCCGCCGGGATCGCGCACGCCGCCCGCCTCGAGATAGGCCGGGCCGATCGGCACCTTGCCGTGTCCGCCCGGGATGTCGACGACGAAGAGGGGTTGGGCGAGACCGGTCACGCGTCCGCGCAGATGGCGCAACAGGTCCTGCGCCTGTGTCAACGGCACGCGAAACCGGGCCGTGCCGGGCGCGGGATCGAGATGATGCAGGTAGTAGGGCTTGATGCGCGCGGACAGGAATGCGCGCATCAGGGCCTCGAGCGTCTGCGCATCGTCGTTCACGCCGCGCAGCAGGACCGACTGGCTCAGCATCGGTATTCCTGCGGCCGTGAGGCGCGCACAGGCGTCGCGTCCGGCTGGCGTCAATTCGCGCGGGTGGTTGGCGTGCAGGACGACGAACAGCGCCTTCGATGTGGCGAGCGCGGCGACCATCTCCGCGTCGATGCGGCCAGGATCGACCAGGGGAACGCGCGTGTGGATGCGCACGAGATCCACATGCGCGATGTCCTCGATGCCCCGTAGGATCGCGGCGATGCGGCGCGGGCTCAAGATCATGGGATCCCCGCCCGACAGGATCACCTCGCGGATCGCGGGCCTGGCGCGGATGTAGTCGAGCGCGGTGGCCAGTTCGCCCGGCGACAATGCTTCGCCGCCAGGGCCGACCTGTTCGCGCCGGAAGCAGAACCGGCAATAGACCGGGCAGGCATGGGTCGGCTTCAGGAGGACGCGATCGGGATAGCGATGGACGATGCCCTTGGCGATGCCTTTCGCGGCGCCATGCGCGGCGTCGCCAATGGGGTCGTCGATCTCGTCCGGCAACCGCGTGCGTTCGGCGGGATCGGGAACGAATTGGCGGGCGATGGGATCACGCGCGTCGTCCCTGTCGATGAGATCCGCCATTTCCGGAGTGATCGCGATGGCGTAGCGCGTGGCGACGTCCTCGAGTGCGTCGCGTTGGCTGGCCGCGGCGAGGCCGGCCTCGACGAGGGCGGCCGCGTCGCGCAGCGTGCGCCGCCGTCGGCGCGGGGGCGGGGACGTGGCGGTATCCATGCTCACGCCCCGGCGACCGGGGCCCAGAGGACGTCTTCGATCCGCTCCGCGCCGCAGGCGAGCATCGCGAGCCGGTCGAAGCCGAGCGCCATGCCTGCGCAGTCCGGCAGGCCATGCGCGAGGGCGGCCAGGAAATCCTCGTCGATCGGATAGCGCTCGCCGTAGATGCGCTCCTTCAGATCCATGTCGGCCTCGAAACGCCGGCGCTGCTCGGCGGCATCGGCGAGTTCCGAGAACCCATTCGCCAGTTCGAGTCCGCAGACATACATCTCGACGCGTTCCGCCACGCGCGGGTCTGCGCGCTTCGCGCGCGACAGCGCCGCCATCGACACCGGGTAGTCATGCAGCAGCGTCGCTCGTCCGACGCCGAGGCCGGGTTCGATCCGCTCGAGGAAGATGCGGAAAAACATGTCGTCCCAACGGTCGTCCGGTGCCCGGCGCACGCCGATCCGGTCTGCCTCCGCGGCCAGCAGCCGCGCGTCGGGCGCCAGCGGATCGGGCGCCGTGGCCAGAAGGTCGATCCCGCAGGCCCGGTGGAAAGCCTCCTGCACCGTGAGCCGCTCGGGCGCGAGCCTCGGGTCGCAGCTGCGTCCCTGCCATGCCAACCGGTCGCATCCGGCGGCATCCGCGGCGCGGTGCAGGATCGCGCCGCAATCGTCCATCAGAACGCGGTAATCGGCGCCGGTCCGATACCATTCGAGCATCGTGAATTCAGGATGGTGCGTGGCGCTGCGCTCGCCGTTGCGGAAGACGCGCGCCAGTTGAAAGAGGTTCGGCTCGCCCGCGACCAGCAGCTTCTTCATCGCGAATTCCGGGGAGGTGTGTAGCCGCAGCGCCAGCCCGTCGCGCAGCCCCGGGGCTTTCAGCAGCGTCGCGAAGGCGTCGAGATGCGGCTCGAGCCCAGGCGAGACCTGCAGCGCCGGCGTCTCCACCTCGACGAGGCCCTCGGCGGCGAACCAGTCGCGCACGGCGCGCGTGATGGCCGCGCGCTTCAGCAGGTTCGGCCGACGCGCGGCGTAGCGCGTGGGCTTCCACCAGGCAGTGTCAGTCATGGTCTGGCTCCGCGCGCAGCCAGACCCGGCAGGCAGCTGGCTGGTCTCGCAGACCGCGCAGGTCAAGGCCATCGGGATGGGACCCGACCAGCGTCGTTCCGGCCTGGGTGGCGATGTCCCGCAGCTTCGCTGCGACATCGCCGCGTCCTCGGAACGCGATGCATTCCACGCTCTCGCGCAGGGCGGCAAGCGCGTCGCCGGCGCTGTCGTCGCAATCCAGGATCGTGGTCATCGCGACGTCTGGATACTCCCTGCGCGCCGCGATCACCAGCGCCCGCCACCAGCCCGGCCCGGCGTGCCCCGCCGCTGCGGCGGCGCTCACCAGCGTCACGGGGCGTCCCAACGCCCGTGCCGCGTCGAGCGCGATACGGGCTTCCGTGAGCGAATGGATGCGGATTGCTGGAACATGGCCCATGGCGGGGAACCTAGGCGGCCGGCCGGCATCCCGCCAGTTCCGGCGCGGCGCGCAGGTCTGGCGTGCCGGACGGTCATGCGCGGCCGCTTCCAAGGGATTTGGAGTGCGCGCCGGAGTGGCGTAACCTGGCTGACGGCTTCCATCAACAGACGCGCGAGACGCCCGTGACCCAGATTTCGATCACCCGGACGACCAATCCGCAGACGCCGCCCGCCGACGAGACGCTGACCTTCGGCAACGTCTTCAGCGACCACATGTTCATGATGGATTACGACGATGGCCAGGGGTGGCACAGCCCGCGCATCGTCCCGTACCAGAATTTCTCGCTCGATCCGGCCACCTGCGTCCTGCATTACGGGCAGGCGATCTTCGACGGGTTGAAGGCGTTCCGCGGGCGTGACGGACGGATACGGCTGTTTCGCGTCGGCGATCATGCACGCCGGCTGAATCGCTCGGCGCAGTATCTCTGCATTCCCGAACTCGACCCCGCGATGGTTGAGGAATCGATCCGCGCGCTGGTGGAGGTGGATCAGCGCTGGGTTCCATCCGCGCCGGGAACGTCCCTCTACATCCGGCCGACGGTGATCGCGACCGAGCGTTTCCTGGGCGTTCATCCTGCCAAGAAGTACATCTACTACGTCATCGTCGGACCAGTCGGTGCCTACTACAAGGAGGGCATGAACCCCGTCCGGATCATGGCGTCGGAGAAATATGTCCGCGCGGTCAAGGGTGGCCTGGGTGCCGCCAAGACCGCCGGCAACTATGCCGCGAGCCTCTATGCGGCCGAGGAAGCCAAGAAGGCCGGGTTCACCCAGGTTCTCTGGCTCGACGGCGTCGAACACCGCTACCTTGACGAAGTCGGCACCATGAACATCATGATGAAAATCGGCGACGAGGTGGTCACCCCGCCGTTGAACGGCGCGATCCTCGCCGGCATCACCCGCGAATCCGTTCTGACCCTGCTGCGGGATTGGGGCTTCAAGGTTTCCGAACGCCCGATCGCGATCGATGAGGTGATCGCCGCGGCGAAGGCTGGCACGCTGGAGATGTGGGGGACGGGGACCGCGGCCGTCATCTCGCCGGTCGGCGAACTGGGTTTCCAGGGCGAACGTCATGCGATCAATGGCGGCAAGACCGGCGCCCTGACGCAGAGGCTCTTCGACACCATCGTCGGGATCCAGTACGGCAGCGCCGACGATCCGCACGGGTGGACGCGCCTGCTCGGCAACCGCGTCGGCGGCTGACTTGCGCCGCCGCATTTCGCCGGATCGCCGCGTCGGCGGATGATCCCGGTCGATGCGCGCCCATACTGGCGCGCGCGGAGACCGGGAGGCGCTGCGGAGTGATCGTCGAGCGGATCGGCGCCGAAGGCGCGCAGGACTGGGATCGTTACATCGAGGCCGCGCCCGGCTCGACCTTGTTTCATCGTCATGGCTGGGGGCACGCGGTCGCACGCACGCTTGGCCACGAGACCATCAACCTTGCCGCGCTCCGCGATGGTCGGATGGTCGGCGCATTGCCGCTCGTCCACAAGCGCAGCCGGATCTTCGGTGATGCGCTGATCTCCGTCGCCTTCGCGACCGGGGGCGGGGTCCTGGCCGACGACCCGGCAGTGGCGGCGGTGCTTGAATCCGAAGCCCTGCGTCTTGGCGCAGAACTCCATGCCGGACATGTCGAACTGCGCGATGGCGCGCCGCGCGGCGCGTCGACCCTTTGCGCGCCCTGGCAGGTCGTTGATTCGATTCATGCTGGATTTCGTGCGCCGATCCCGCCGGATGATGGCGCGGTACTGCGTTCGATCCCGCGCAAGGGGCGGCGTCATGACGTGAAGCGAAGCCTGTCCGCCGGCCTCGACTTCGTGCCCGACGCGCCGTTCGAATCCTTCTACCGGGTCTTCGCCGAGAGCTACCGCAATCTTGGTACGCCAGTCTTTCCGCGCGCCTACCTGCGTGCGCTATGCGACGCGTTTCCGGCGGAGATCCGTATCTTCCTGGTTCGCCGTGCCGGCGTACCCCTCGCGGCGACCATGGCGATCATCCACAAGGGCGCAATCCTGCCGTATTATACCGGCGGGACGCGCGCCGCGCGGGGTGTGGGCGCAAATGACTTCCTGTTCTTCAACCTGATGCGCCATGGCCGCGAGGCCGGCTGTCAGGATTTCGATTTCGGCCGCAGCAAGGTCGGCACCGGCAGCCACGCCTACAAGCGGAGTTGGGGGTTCGCGCCCGTGCCGATGGCCTATCGCTTCGCGATGTTGCAAGGCGGGGATCCGCCGCGGCTCGACCCGCTGAACCCGAAATACCGCGCTCTCATTGCCGCGTGGCAGCGTCTGCCGGTCTCATTCGCCAACAGGATCGGGCCGTTCGTCGCCCGGCAGATCGGCTGAGGGTCGCGGCGCGCGCTCTCAGCCGAGGCGACCGAGCACCGCCGCGGTGTCGAGCATCCGGTTCGAGAAGCCCCACTCGTTGTCGTACCAGCTAAGGACGCGCACGAGCGCGCCGTCGATGACCTGCGTCTGCGTCAGGTCGAAGGTCGAACTGGCGGGGTTGTGGTTGAAATCGGTCGACACGAGTTCTTCGCTGTTGGTCGCCAGGATGCCCTTGAGCCGGGGCGAGGCGGCAGCTTCGATGATCGCGGCGTTGACCTCGTCGACCGTCGCCTTGCGCTTCGGGA
>CAIOSQ010000194.1 GCA_903860935.1 uncultured Rhodospirillales bacterium
AGATCGACCTCGCACCGCCGGGCCGCGGCGAGGTGCTGGTGCGCATCACCGCGGCGGGCCGTTGTCATTCGGACCTGTCCGTCATCAATGGCGATCGTCCCCGTCCGACGCCGATGGCGCTCGGTCACGAGGCTGCGGGCGTGGTCGAGGACCTCGGAGATGGCGTCGCGGATCTCGCACCCGGAGATCGCGTGGCGCTGGTCTTCGTGCCGAGTTGCGGCTGCTGTGCCCCGTGCGCCGAAGGCCGGCCCGCGCTCTGCGAACCCGCCGCCAAGGCCAATGGCGCGGGAGAGATGCTGAGCGGCGGGCGACGGATCGCACGCGACGGACGACCGATCCACCACCATCTCGGCGTCTCGGCCTTCGCCGAGTACGCCGTGGTGTCGCGGCGCTCGCTGGTCAAGGTGCCGGCCGACCTGCCGCCCGTCGAGGCGGCGCTGTTCGGCTGCGCCGTCCTGACCGGGGTCGGCGCGGTAGCCAACACCGCGCGCATCGCGCCGGGCTCGACGGTCGCCGTGATCGGTCTTGGCGGTGTCGGGCTCGCGGCCCTGCTCGGCGCCGCCGCCTGCGGCGCGGCAAGGATCGTCGCCATCGATATCGAGCCGGAGAAACTCGCCCTCGCCGGGACGCTTGGCGCCAGCGACATGGTCGACGCGCGAGACCCCGACGCGGCCGAGCGCGTACGCGACCTGACCGCGGGAGGGGTCGATTACGCCTTCGAGATGGCAGGCTCCGCGAAGGCCCTCGAACTTGCCTGGAGCATCACCCGGCGGGGTGGCACGACGGTCACGGCGGGGCTACCGAACCCGGCCCAACGGCTGAGCCTGCCCCCGGTGGCGCTGGTCGCCGAGGAGCGCACGCTCAAAGGGAGCTATGTCGGATCCTGCGTCCCGTCGCGGGACATCCCGCGCTATGTCGCGCTGTATCGGCAGGGGCGGCTGCCCGTCGACAGACTGCTTGGCGAGACGCTGGCACTCGACGACATCAACGCGGCTTTCGACAACCTCGCGGACGGCAAGGCCCGGCGTCAGGTCATCCGGTTCTGATACCTGTCTTGGAGGACCGTCACGCCCGCCTGCGGAGGCGGTTGCCACCCGCGGTGGCGAGGGTCGCCTCGAGGGCCGGAAGGAAGGCCTCGCAGACGACGAGCGGAGCGCCATCCAGGACGAACCGGCAACGGCGCGCGGGATATCCAAGGACGGACGGCTCGCACTCCGCCGCGAGTTCGTTGAGAGGATGCCCGGGCGCCGGCAGCGCGTATTCGAGTTCGCCGCGCACGAGCGGCACCTCGCCCGAGAACAGCGTCAGGCCGAGGGAGCGACCACCGCGGTCGAGGATGGGCTGCCAGACGGGACAGTCGAGGCGACAGAAGCTGCGCGCGACGACGCAATCCTCGCCATCGAGTTGAAGCGCCACATGCCGCACGGTCATCGGGGCGCCGGCGAAAAAGCCAAGCAGCGGTGCCTCGTCCGGAGCCGCGGGATCCGGGCCGAACCACAGCACCCGGACAGAGAAGCGCCGACCGCTCGCG
>CAIOSQ010000195.1 GCA_903860935.1 uncultured Rhodospirillales bacterium
CGTCAGTCGAAACCCAGGTCCCGGCGCAGCCGCGCCGGGTCCTCTCCCGCCGCCCGCAGCGACGCCAGGCTCGGCGCGCCGTCGCGCTTCGCGAGCCGCTCCCCGTCCGGGCCTGCCAGCAATCCGTGATGGTGCCAGCGCGGCACCGGCAACCCCAGCAGCGCCTGCAGCAGGCGATGGACATGGGTGGCCTGGAAGAGATCCATCCCGCGCGTGACCAGCGTGACGCCCTGCAGCGCGTCGTCGACCGTCACCGCGAGATGGTAGCTCGCCGGCATGTCCTTGCGTCCGAGCACGACATCGCCGAGTGCGGCGGGATCGGCCGGAACACGGCCGGCGCCCAGATCCTCCCAGTCCAGCGGTCCCGTGAGGGCGATGGCCTTGGTCACGTCGAGGCGCAGCGCATGCGCGTCGCCGCGGGCGAGGCGTCGCGCCCGTTCGTCGTCCGCGAGGCCGCGGCATGTGCCTGGATAGAGCGGCCCGTCCGGTCCCTGCGGCGCCGCGCCGGCCCGCGCGATCTCGGTTGCGATGTCGCGCCGGGTGCAGAAGCAGGGATAGAGCACGCCGCGCGCCGCGAGCCGGTCGAGCGCCGCGCGGTAGGTGTCCATGTGCTGCGACTGGAGGCGTACCGGCTCGTCCCAGGCGAGGCCGAGCCAGGCGAGATCCTCACGGATCGCGGCGACGAAATGCGGCCGGCAGCGCCCGGAATCGATGTCCTCGATCCGCAGCAGGAACCGCCCGCCGCCGCGCCGCGCGGCATCGGCCGCGAACAGCGCAGCGAAGGCGTGGCCGCGATGCAGCAGGCCGGTCGGGGACGGGGCGAAGCGCGTGACCACGGTCATGGCCCTCGACGCTAGCACGGGCTTTCGGCTAGCTAGCAGCGATGAGCGATTTCTTCACCCTCGACGGTCCCGGCTTCGGTCCGGCCGCCGGTGGCCGCGCGCGGTCGCTGGTCGTCCTGCTCCACGGGCTGGGCGCCGACGGGCACGATCTGATCCAGCTCGCGCCGCACTGGGCCGAGCTGCTCCCGTCGACCGCCTTCGTGTCGCCGCATGCGCCCTTTCCCTGCGACATGGCGCCGTATGGCCGACAATGGTTCAGCCTGCAGGACCGCGACCCGCACCGCATTCGCTCCGGCGTCGCGGCGGCCGCGCCGATCCTCGATGCCTTCCTCGACGCGACGCTCGAGGCGCATCGGCTCGACGATTCGGCGCTCGCGCTGGTCGGCTTCTCCCAGGGCACGATGATGTCGCTGCACGTCGCGCCGCGCCGCGCGCGGGCCATCGCCGGGGTGGTCGGGTTTTCCGGCGCGCTGGTCGGGGCCGAGGATCTCGCGACGGAGCTGCGGTCCACGCCTCCGGTCCTCCTGGTGCATGGCGACGCCGATCAGGTCGTTCCCTTCTCGGCCATGGCGGCGGCGCAATCGGCCCTGTCGGCCGCCGGTGTCGAGGTCACGACCGAGCGCCGCCCGGGGCTGCCTCATTCGATCGACGAGGTGGGGCTGGAGAAGGCCGCCGCCTTCCTCGCGCGACGTCTGCCGCGCTGACCGGCAGCCGGATCTCGGCGGGGGCCCGGAGCCGGGATACGCGACGCAGCGCCGGTTGTATCCGCCCGCGACTCGGCTTAGCTATGGCACAGGACGCTGCGGCGCTCCGAGCCGCGGCGGTACCGGCAACAGCGATGACGAGGAGTGTCCTTGTCGGTCGAGACGTGCCCCGCCCTCGTGCTGAATGCGGATTTCCGTCCGCTCAGCTATTTTCCACTGTCCCTCTGGTCGTGGCAGGACGCGGTCAAGGCCGTCTTCCTGGGGCGCGTCAACATCGTGTCGGAATACGACACCACGATCCGGTCGCCGAGTTGCGAGATGCGGCTGCCCTCGGTGATCTCGCTGAAGGAATATGTCGCGACGGATCGTCGGCCCGCCTTCACGCGGTTCAACGTGTTCCTGCGCGATCGCTTCGCCTGCCAGTATTGCGGCCAGTCCTTTCCGACCCAGGATCTGACCTTCGACCACATCATCCCGCGCTCGCGCGGCGGGGCCACGACCTGGACCAACGTCGTCGCTGCCTGCAGCCGCTGCAACCTGCACAAGGCCAACCGGACCCCGGCCGAGGCGCGGATGTTCCCGCGCGGCGGCGCTTTCGTGCCGCTGCCTGACCAGTTGCGGGAGAACGGCCGGGCCTTCCCGACCGGCTTCCTGCACGCGAGTTGGCGCGACTATCTCTACTGGGACAGCGAGCTTGATCCGTCCTGAGCCTCTGGTGCCACGGCGAGGCGCGCGCGCGCGCCGGCGATCGCCGCTTCCAGATCGCCGAGGCTGATCCCGTCGCGCCGCAGCACGGCGTGGAGGATCGGATCGTCGAGCAACTCGCCCAGCGCGGGTTCGCCGGTCGTCCGGTGCGGTGCGGGTGCGTGAGCCGTCATCGTCCTGGTCCTCCTGCGCGTCGTCGAGGCGACAACGCGCGGAAGACACCCGCGTTCCAAGGCAGAACGAAGGCAGCGCCGCGGCATTGCGATGACCCCCGCCGGCGCGGGGACGGGCGGCGTCAGATCCGCGTGGAGAGCCAGATGGCGAGCCGCGATCCCGCCTTGATGGCGGTCGACAGCATCTCGTAGCCCGGCGCCTCGGTGGCGCCCGCGGCCAGCGCCTCGTCGCGATGCTCGACCTCGTCGCGACGGAAGGCCTCGAGCTGGCCGGCGAGTTCGGGACGCTCGTCGGCGAGTTCGCTGACCTGGGCCGCGTAATGCGCGTCGATGACCTCTTCGACCGCGGCGGTGCAGGCCATCGCGGCCTTCTCGCCGAGCAGCGCGGTCCCCGCGCCGAGCGCGAATCCGGCGACATGCCAGAGCGGCGTGAGCAGGGTCGGGCGGACGCGGTTGGCCGGCAACATCTTGTCGAAGGCGCGCAGATGGGCGCGTTCCTGGTCCATCATGCGCCGGATCGCGGCGCCGGCGGGCGCGTTGCCGAGAACGGCCAGCTGTCCTTCGTAGATGCGCACGGCGCCATATTCGCCGGCGTGGTCGACGCGCAGGATCTCTGCGAGGCGCTCGGCGCCGGTGGCGTCTCCGGGCCAGGCCCGGTGCGGGGAAGCGTCGGTCATGGTGCGATCCTCGTGAACTGGCGCCGCAGGCCGGTCATGGCAAGCCCGCCCGCAGCGGCGGCGACGACGCCGTTCCAGGCCGCCATCGACAGGCCCGCGAAGGACCACGCGACCTCGTTGCAGCGCACGACCGGCGCGGCGAGCAGTTGGCGCAACCGCTCCTCGGCGGTCTGGGCGGCGCCGAGGGCGCTGCCGCAGGCATCGGTGCCGCGCCACCAATCCTGCTCGACGCCGACATGATAGCCGGCGATCCCGGCGCCGCCGAGCGTGGCGAGCGCGGCGGCGAGCAGCAGCGCGCTGGCGACGCGACCGCGCGTCGCAACGGCCGACAGCGCGCAGACGAGCGCCGCCATCCAGGCGTAGCGCTGCCACCAGCACAGAACGCAGGGGCGCAGCCCGCCGAGATGCTCGAAGGCGAAGGCGGCGGCGAGCATCGCGGCGGCGATGGCCGCGAGCGCGGCGGCCGGCGAGAAAGGGCCGATCGCGCGGGTCATCGCGCGACGAGATAGCGCAGGGCGACGAAGCCGCCGATCAATCCGACCGCGAAGATCGTCGTCACCAGGGTCAGGCGGCGCTCGATGAAGCCGCGGATCGGCGCGCCAAACCGGTGGATCAGCGCCGCGACCAGATAGAAACGCGCGCCGCGCGTCACCAGCGATGCCAGGACGAAGACCGTCAGGTCGAACTGCGCCGCGCCGCTGGCGATGGTGACGATCTTGAACGGCACCGGCGTGAGGCCCTTGATCAGGATGATCCAGAGCCCCCATTCGCCATAGGCGGTTCGGAACGCCTCGAAGCCGCGCTCCAGCCCGTAGAAGGCGATGACCCGCGCGCCGATGGTCTCGAACAGGAAGAACCCGATCGCGTAGCCGGCGAGCCCGCCGAGCACCGAGGCGATCGTGCAGAGCGCGGCGAAGGCCCAGGCGCGGTGGCGCTGCGCCAGCACCATCGGCACCAGCAGCACATCCGGCGGGATCGGGAAGAAGGAGCTCTCGGTGAACGAGACCACCGCCAGCGCACGCGGCGCCTGGGCACCGCTCGCCTGCCGCATGGTCCAATCGTAGAGCGCCCTGAGCATGGACGCGGCTGTAGCAGCCTGCGCCCGGGCGCCGCAACCGGGGCGCGCGTGACAGGTTGCCTCCCCGCGACCGCTCGGGGCAGTCTGCCGCGCATGAGAACCCCGAATTTCTACGCCGGCCTTTCGCTGGCCCGCCATTCCGAGCGCCGCCGCGACACCGCGTTCATCGACGCCCATGTGGCGGGGACGGCCGCGCGGGTCGTGCCGGTCTGGCGCAGCCGCAACCTCGTCGTTGCAGGAGATGCGCCACGCGCCGTCTTCCTGGATTCCGGCGCGATCGCCGAACACGGTGGCCCGGATCCGCTGACCGTCTTCCTCGGCACGGGAGGCGGGGAGAGTTTTTTCGCCCTCGACGTCTCCCATCACGAGGAGCATCTGCTTCCCGGACTGTTCGGCCGCGACACCGCCTTCGTGGACCTGCGGGGAATCGGCGCCCTGCTCGCGCGCGACGCGGGCGCGCTGCTGGCCTATGCGCGCGGCATGCTGCATTGGCACGCGCGCCATCGCCATTGCAGCCTGTGCGGTGCCCCGACCCGACCCGAATCCGCCGGCCATGTCCGTCGCTGCGCCGACGCCGCCTGCAACGCCGAGCATTTCCCGCGCACGGACCCGGCGGTGATCATGCTGGTCACCCATGAGGACCATGCGCTGCTCGGCCGCCAGCGCGTCTGGCCGGCCGGGATGCATTCGACGCTGGCGGGTTTCGTCGAGCCCGGCGAGAGCCTCGAGGAGGCGGTGGCGCGCGAGGTGATGGAGGAGGCCGGCGTGCAGGTCGAGGAGGTCCGCTACCACTCCTCGCAGCCCTGGCCCTTTCCCGGTTCGATCATGCTGGGCTTCCATGCGCGCGCGCTGCGGCGCGACCTCGCGGTCGACGCGGAGGAACTCGAGACCGCCGGCTGGTTCAG
>CAIOSQ010000196.1 GCA_903860935.1 uncultured Rhodospirillales bacterium
CGATCATCGCGAGCATCTCGCCTGCGGCGACGGAAAAGCTCACATCGCGGACGGCATGGACCCCGCCGAAGGATTTGGAGATGCCGGACACCTCGAGCGCGGTCATCGACGCCCCCTTCCCCAGCCGCGATCGCGCACGAAGCCGGCGATCCCCTGGGGAAAGGCCAGGACGAGTCCGATGATCACGAGCCCCATCGCCGCGCGCCAATGCTCGACCCAGCGCACGAGCTGCTCCTGGAGGCCGTGGAAGACGAGCGCGCCGACGATCGGCCCAGACAGGGTCTCGATGCCGCCGAGCAGCACCATGAGCAGCGCGTCGACGGATTTCGGGATCGCCAGATAGGTCGGGAACACCGATCCCTTCGCATAGGCGAACAACGCCCCGGCGATGCCGGCAAAGGCCGCCGCGACCGCAAAGGCCGCCCAGCGGACCCGGTCGACATCGATGCCGATCGCCTCCGCGCGCAGCCGGTTGTCGCGCGCCGCGCGCAGCGCGTAGCCGAACGGCGCGTGGATCGCATGGCGCAGCGCCAGCGTTCCCGCGACGCAGACCGCAAGGACGAACAGATAATAGACGCTCTTGTCCTTCGCCCAGGCGGATGGCCACACACCGAGGATGCCGTTGTCGCCGCCGGTGACATCGACCCACTGGAAGGCGGCCGACCAGGCGATCTGCGCGAAGGCGAGCGTCAGCATCGCGAGATAGACGCCCTCCAGCCGCACGACGAAGAAGCCGACCAGGATACCGGCCGCGCCGGCCGCCAGCGGCGCCGCGAGGAGCCCGATCTCCATCGGCGCGCCGAGATGCTTGAGCAGCAAGGCCCCGGCATAGGCGCCGACGCCGAAATACGCGGCATGCCCGAAGGAGGCGAGCCCGCCCGGCCCCATCATGAAATGCAGACTTGCCGCGAAGAGCACGAGAATGACCATCTCGGTCGCCATGATGCGGGCATAGTCGCCCCCCATCAGCGGCAGCACGATCGCGGCGGCCAGGGCCGCGACACCCGCCGCGACGAGGGCGCGCGGCGCCGGCTCGAGCATGATCGCGCGCACCGGCCCCGCGGCACGGGCATGGGTGGGCGGGCGGCCGAGCAATCCATAGGGCCGGATCACCAGCACGACCGCCATGACCAGGAAGGTCAGGACGAGCGTGATCTTGGGAAACACCATGATCCCGAAGGCGTGAAGTTCGGAGATCAGCAGCGCCGCGAGGAAGGCGCCCGGCACCGAGCCCATTCCGCCGACGACCGTGACCACGAAGACCTCGGCGATGATGTCGAGATCCATATGCAGCGTCGTCGGCGCACGCGCCACCTGCAGCGCGCCGCCGAGCCCGGCGAGGAAGGCGCCGAGGAAGAAGACCGACGTGAAGAGCCATTTCTGGTCGACGCCGAGCGCCGCGACCATCTCGCGGTCCTGGGTCGCGGCGCGGACCAGCGTGCCCCAGCGCGTGCGCGTGAAGAGAAGCCAGAGCAGCAGCAGGACAATCGGCCCGATGGCGATCAGCAGCAGCTCATACTGCGGAAAGCGCTGGCCCAGGATCTCGACCGCGCCGCGCAGACCCGGCGCGCGTGGCCCCAGACGATCCTCCGGCCCCCAGATCCACAATGCCACGTCCTCGATCACGAGCACGACACCGAAGGTCGCGAGCAACTGGAACAGTTCCGGCGCATGGTAGATCCGGCGCAGCAGCAGGACCTCGATCGCGACGCCGATGATCCCCACGGCGACCGCCGCGGCGAGAATGCCGCTCCAGTAGAGCCAGGGATCGCGCGGCAGCTGCTCGACAATGGTCAGCGCGATATAGGCGCCGAGCATGTAGAGCGAACCATGGGCGAAGTTCACGACCCGGGTGACGCCGAAGATGATCGTCAGACCCGAGGCGACGAGGAACAGCGACGACGCCGAGGCGAGGCCGTTCAGGAACTGGATGACGAGAAATTCCATCGTCGGTCGCGCGCGAACCGGCGACGCGGTCGGCCCCCGCCCGCCCCGCGCAAGACGCGCCGGACGGCCGGGGCCGGCCCGCCTCCGCCCTGGGGCCGAAGGGTGCGGACGACGTCGTCCGAAGGCAGGTACTTGGCCCCGTCGGCGTAGCGCCAACCGACCATGATGCCCTTGCCGCCCTTGAGCGTGGTCTTGCCGACATAGGCACCCAGCGTCGCCTGATGGTCGAGGGCGCGATAGACGACCGGCCCCTCGCCGAAGGCGGACTCGAAGGCGAGCCCCTTCATCGCGTCGACCATCTTCTCGGTATCCGTGGTGCCCGCCTTGCGCAGCATGGCGACGATCGACACGACGGTGTCGTAGCCGACCACCGAACCGAGGCGCGGATAGTCGTTGAAACGCTTCTGATAGGCCTCGCGGAAGCGCCTGTGGTTGGCAGTCTGGATCTGGTCCCAGGGATAGCCGGTGACGACCCAGCCCTCGGGGCACTCGTCCTTGAGCGGATCCATGTACTCGGGCTCACCGGTCAGCATCGAGGCGACGAAGCGCTTCTCGAACAGCCCGCGCGTGTTGCCCTGGCGGACGAAATTGGTGAGGTCGCCGCCGAAGGTGACGTTGAAGATCGCGTCGGGCCGCGCCTGCTCGACCGCCTGCACCGTCGCGCCGGCATCGATACGGCCGAGCGCGGGGAACTGCTCCGCCACAAACTCGACACCGGGCTTCATGCGCGTCAGCAATTCCTTGAACCACTTGGCCGCCGACTGGCCGTATTCGTAGTTCGGCGAGACGATCGCCCAGCGCTTCGCGTCGACCTTGGCCGCCTCCTCGGCGAGCATCGCGGCCTGCATGTAGGTCGAAGGCCGGAGCCGGAAGGTGTAGCGGTTGCCCTTGCCCCAGACGAGGGCGTCGCTCAACGGCTCGGAGGCGACGTAGAGCCGCTTGTTCTGATTGGCGTAGTCGGCGATCGCGAGGCCGACATTGGACAGGAACCCGCCGGACAGGAGATCGACCTTCTCCGCGGTGATCAGTTCGCCTGCGAAACGCACCGCGTCTTCGGGCTTCCCGGCATCGTCGCGGAACACTGTCTCCAGCCGGCGCCCGCCGATGCCACCGGCCGCGTTGGCCTCCTCGAGCGCGAGGTTCCAGCCGTTGCGATAGGGCGCCAGAAAGGCCGGTTGCGCCGTGTAGCTGTTGATCTCGCCGATGCGGATCGCGGCGCCCTGTCCGCGCGCGATGGCGGGGGCGCCCAGCGTCGCCGCGGCACCCGCGGCGAGAAACGTCCTGCGTTCGATATTCATGTCGGTCTCCCTGTCTGTATGGGTTTCGTGGCGGGCTGATTCAGCGCAGCCCGTCCTTGCCTTCCACCTGGTCCTTGGTCAATCCGCCGATGCGCGGGCTGGGGCGCCCGGAATCGGTGACGACGACAGCCACCAGGATCTCGTTGGCGCGCGGCGAGTCGTTGAGCCGCACTTCCATCGCGTCGAAATGGCTGCGCACATAGGCCGCGTCCTTGTGTCCGAGCGGCACGTCGATCGGCGATCCGGGACCGCCCATCTTCTTCGCCGAGGGCACGAGCGCGGCGCCCTTCTCGACGGCGGCGCGCAGCGGCTTGCCGAGGCGCGGATGCAGGATCGCCGCGGCATGCTCGAGTTCGCCGGCCTCGCCGACGATCGCCGCCTTGCCATAGCTTTCCGCCTCTGCCGGCGTGATGCCCAGCGCCGCGACCGCGCGGCGTCCCAGCAGGTCGCCGAGTTCCTCGCCAATGGCCATCAGGTCGTCGAGATCGGACTCGAAGCGACCGGCGCAGGGATTGGCGATCACCGCGATGGCGGCTGCCCGTCGCGTCGGCGGCGACACCGCGCGCCCCATCTCGACATGGGTCTCGTCGACGATCGTCGCGAGCTTGCGGATCTTGGCCTTCATCGCAGACCGTCCTCTCCCTTGACCTCGCTCACGCGCAGGCCGCCGACGCGGTCATGCACCCGGCCACCGGTCGACATGACCAGGATCAGCACCATCTCGTCGGCCCGCGGCGCATCGTTGACGCCGACCTCCATGGCGTTGAAATGCCCGCGCACATAGCTGGCGTTGATATGCGTCACCGGCACGTCGAGACGCGCGCCGACCGGGCCGACCTTCTTGGTCGACGGCACGATGGCCTTGGCCTTGCCGAGGAGATCGCGCATCGCGTAGCCGCCGGGCACGTGCCACAGGGCGCCGTGCTCGAGTTCGCCCGCCGACCCGACGATCGCGCCCTTGCCGAAGCCCTCGATGGCCGCGAGGTCGCCACCGGTCAGTGCCTTGGCGAGGCGCGTCGACATCTCGAGGCCGAGCGGACGGAGCTGCTCCATCATCGGCGCGATGTCCGGCACATAGCGACCCGCGAAGGGATTGCGGACCACCGCGGCGATCGCGCCGAGCTTCAGCGGCCTGTCCGCCACCGGCCCGCCTTCATGGAACACCTCCTCCACGAAGGTCGCCAATTTCCGGATCTCGATTCCATTGATGTTCATGCCGAACCTCTCATGCTGCATGTCGGGCCGCGTCCAGGCCCACGCTGGCGAAGGCACCACGCAATACCATCACCGCCGCGACCAGCCGTCCAGTTTCCAGCAGCCGCGTCGCGGCCGAGCGGCCACGGACAAGCGCGGCGCGAATCTCTCCAGGCGTCAGATCGCCAAGCCCGACCGTGACGGGTCGGTCGCCAAGATCGCTGTCGGGCTCCAACTCACAGGCCGGCCGCCGTGTCACGGCGGGATGCCCGGGCAGGTCGACGGCGTTGGCGACGACCGTCGCCGCCGCGTCGGCCTCGGCGGCGGTCGCCGCCAGAACCGTCACGCTGTCGGCGATGCCGAGGGAAAAGCTGCGTCCACCGTTACCCTTGGTCGCCCGCCCGGATGTCGCGATGCCGCGCGCAGGCAAGGCATGATCAAGGACGAAGCCGCCATCGAGCGCGGGGCGCGCCACGTCCGCGACCAGCCCGCATGTCAACCGCGTGCCGGGCGCGAGATGGAAGGCGATGTCGCCGCCATCGTTCACATAGGCGCGCTCCAGGCGGCGTCCCGCGACGAGATGCGCGAGGACATGGTCGGCCACCGCGCCGGCGACGGCCGCCATCGGCGTGATGAACCCCTCTCCGGCGAGGGCGAGGCAGGCCGCGCGCATGCGCTCGGCGACGGGTCCGGCGAAGGGAACATCGCCGACCTCGGCGCGCAGCCGCGGCAGTTCCGCGCATAGCCCGGACAGGATCGACGGGAAGACGGCGCGGGCCTGAGCCTGCGCGGCCGCCACCTCGTCGGGATCGCCCCAGGCCTCGATCACGAGATCGATCGGCCCGTGCTGCAGATGCAGCCGCAGGCCATCGGCCAGGAGGGCCGCGACCGCGCTCATCCCAGCGGCCAGGGATTGGAGGCCGGCCAGGGCCGCGCCTCCAGCCGCTCGACGTCGCGCAACGACTCCAGGCTGCGGACATGATCGACATGGCCGCCCATCGCGCGATAGGCCGCGAGCGGCATGGTGAATTCCAGCGGCGCGACCAGCGCCGGCGTCGGCACGTAGCCGAAGGATCCCTCGGGCATCGCCATGACGTCGACCATGTAGGTGATCCCGCCGCCCGGCCAGACATAGACGGGCGCGCCGCCGGACGTCACGCGCGTCACCTCCTGCCGAACCGAGCGCGTCAGCCGCACGGGATTCTCGGTGACGCCGGCGCGCAGGCTGCCGCCCGCACCGGCCATGAACACGATGCTGCACAGCGCGGGCTCGCAATTCTCGCCGATGCGCGCGACCACGTCGGTGATCGGGCCGGGCATCGGCGCGGGAACCGGACGCAGTTGATCGTCGAGGACGAACCAGGCGGCATGCTCGCCGGTGGTCGACACCATCAGCAGGCGCAGACCGGGCCACGCAGTCTTCGGATCGATGCTCTCGATGATCGTCAGCGGATCGACGATGTCCGTGCCGCCCCATCCGGTTCCCGGATGGGCGACCTGGAAATAGCGTCCCGGCGTCGATTTGCGGCCGCGCACCCGGATGCCCGCATGCGGCATGTCGAGGAAGCGCCCGGCCTGATGCTCGCTGAGCACGCCGGTGATGTGGTCATCGACGACGATCACCTCGTCGGCATGGCCATGCCATTGCTTGGCGAAGATGCCGATCGTGGCCGAGCCGCATCCGACGCGCATGCGTTCCTCGCGCGTGCCGTCGATGATCGGCGGCTGTCCGGCCTGGACGACCACGGTCGCGCCGCCGTCGATCGTCATCTCCACGGGCTTGAGCGCGCAGAGATCGAGCATGGCGTCACAGGTGACGACGCCCTCCTTCTTGGAGCCGCCTGTCAGATGGTGCACGCCGCCCAGCGAAAGCATCTGCGAGCCGTATTCGGCCGTCGTGACATGGCCGATCTGCTCGCCTTTGACGCGCACGGCCGCCTGCTCGGGACCGAGATAGCGGTCGGTATCGATCTTCGCCTTCAGGCCGCAGTAACTGAAGATCCCCTCGGTCACGACCGTGACCATGTCGACCCCGTCGACACGCGACGCGACGATGAACGGCGCCGGCTTGTAGTCGGGATAGGTCGTCCCCGCGCCGATCCCGGTGACGAAGGTCTCCCCGTCGCGCAGCAATCCGCCGTTCCAACCCTCGCCGGCAAAGGGCACCAGCTTGCCGTCGCGCGCCAGGGTCCGCTCCAGCACCACCGCAGGCGCCAGGCGCGCAAGCTTGCCGTCGACGTTGCCGTAGCGGTCGCAGGCACCGGTCTTGCCGGGCCGGATCCGGCACAGCACCGGGCAGGCGTCGCAGGTGACGATACCATCGGCGCTCACGGCGCGACCCCCGCCTCGCGCAGCGCCGCATGCACGCGGTCCGGCGTCGCCGGCACGCGGCGCACGCGCACGCCGGTCGCGTGATGCAGCGCGTTGAGGATGGCCGGCGCGGTGGGGATCAGCGCCGGCTCGCCGATGCCCTTGGCACCGAAGGGCCCCAGCGGCTCGGCGTCCTCGATCAGCAGCGTCTCGATCGGCGGAATGTCGCCGATGGTCGGGATCAGATAGTCGTGCAGGTTCTCGGTCCGGCCGGGCACGTATTCCTCCATCAGCGCAAGCCCGAGCCCCTGGGCGATGCCGCCATGGATCTGCCCCTCGACCTGCTGCGGATTGACCGCGCGCCCGACATCGTGCGCCGCCACGATGCGCAGCACCTTGATCGTGCCGAGCCCGGTATCGACCTCGATCGCCGCCAGCTGCGCCGCGAAACCGTAGGTCGCGTAGGGCACGCCCTGCCCCTCGGCATCGAGCGCCGTGGTCGGGGGATCGAATCTGCCGCGCCCGATCGCGACGAAGCCGGGGCTGATCTCCGGCAAGGCCGCGAGATCCGTATTGCCCAACCGCGCGAGTTGGGCGCGCAGATCCTCCGCTGCCAGCCGCGCCGCGTTGCCGGACACGAAGGTCTGGCGGGACGCGGAGGTCTTGCCGGCATCGCGTGTCAGGTCGGTGTCGCCCGTGACGAGACGGATGCGCGACGCCGGCACGCCCAGCGCCTCGGCCGCGATCTGCGTCATGATCGTGTTCGATCCCTGACCGATGTCGAGCGCGCCCGAGAACAACGTGAATCTGCCGTCGCGCGCGACGCCGATCTCCATCTCGGAAGGATTGGACATCGACGTGTTGCCGATCCCGTACCACATGCAGGCCACGCCGACGCCACGGCGAAGCGCGCCGGCGCCGGTCTTGTTGAACGCCTCGGCCGCCGCGCGCAGGTCGCGCCAGCGCGGCCGCAAGGCATCGAGACAGGCCTGAAGCCCGGCGCTCGCCTCCAGACGCTGGCCGGTCGCGGTGACCGAACCCACACGCAACGCGTTGCGGTGCCGGAATTCGAGAGGATCGATGCCGAGGCCCGCGGCGAGTTCGTCCATCAGCGTCTCGTGCGCAACCGCCGCCTGTGGAACGCCGAAGCCGCGGAAGGCGCCCGAAGGCGGCTCGTTGGTGTGGATCGCCCGCGTCGTCGCGCGCACATGCGGCACGGCGTAAGGCCCGGTGGCATGCACGGGCACGCGATTGGCAACGGTCGGCCCCCAGGAGGCGTAGGCGCCGGTGTTGAAATCGCCCTCGAAAACGGCGCTGAGCAGATGCCCGTCACGATCCGCGGAAAAACGCGCCGCGATCGTCGCGGGGTGGCGCTTGGTCGACGACGCCATCGACTCGGGGCGCGTATAGACACAGCGCACAGGCCGCTTCAGATGCCAGGCCGCGATGGCGATCAACGGTTGCACAGACAGGTCGAGCTTGCCGCCGAATCCCCCGCCGACCGCCGACGGGATGATCCGCACCTGATCCGGCTTGAGCCCCATGACATGCGCGACCTCGTCGCGATCCATGTAGGGCGTCTGGGTGGTGACGAAGATCTCCACGCGGTCGCCGACGCGGCGGGCCCATCCCGCCTCGGGTTCGATATAGGCGTGCTCGACGAAGCTGGTCTCGAAGCGCCCGGTGGCGACGGCAGCGGCAGCGGACTCGGCCGCGTCGGGATCGCCGCGCGCGACGCGGCCACGCACCAGGACATTGTCCTCGAGGCGGGCATGAAGGCGCCGCGCACCCGGCGCGACACCCGCTGCGGCACCGAGGATGGGATCGAGCGGCGCCCAGGACACGGGCACGTCCTCGTCGCGGATCGCCGCGATGGTCGCGCCATCGCCGACGAGCGCCAGCACGGCCTCTCCGCGATAGCGCACCTCGCCATCGGCGAGCACGGGCTGGTCCTTGCCGACGGGATAGATGCCGAAGGCGTTCGGTCCGGGTACGTCGGCGGCCGAGAACACCCGCACGAGGCCAGGAAAGCGGGCATGAAGCGGCGCGAGGTCGCCGACCGTGAAGCGCGCCGCGGCATGCGGTGACCGCACCGCCCTCAGAACCAGCGCGTCGGCTGGCCACGCATCGGCGCCATAGGCCTCCGCACCGGTCAGTTTCGGCAGGGCGTCGACCTTCGCGAGGCGCGCACCGACGCCGCCATCGACGTCGACCGGCGCAGGCTGCGCGCCCGCGGCGACGCTCAGCACGGCGTCGACGATCTTGCGATATCCGGTGCAGCGGCAGAGCACGCCGCCCAGCGCATCGAGCACCGCCGCCTCGTCGGGCGCCGCGTCGCGCGCGAGCAGATCTTCCGCGGCCATCAGCATGCCCGGGGTGCAGATCCCGCACTGAGCAGCGCCATGGGCGTGGAAGGCCTGCTGCAATGGGGACAGCCGACCATCGCGTGCCAGCCCCTCGACCGTCTCGACGCGGCGACCCGCCGCCTGTGCGACCGGCATCAGGCACGCGCAGACCTGCGCGCCATCGAGGCGGATCGTGCAGGCCCCGCAATCGCCGGCGTTGCAGCCGATCTTCGTGCCTGTGAGGCCCAGTTCTTCGCGCAACACGTCGGCCAGCCGGGTCTGCGGCGCGGCGGCGACGGCGACGTCGCGGCCGTTGACGTTGAAGGCGATCTTGTCCGTGGCTGCGCTCATCGCGTCGCTCCTTCGACGAGGCGTGCGAGCACCGTGGCGGCCGCGTCGCGCCGGTACGTCGCGCTGCCGCGCACGTCGTCGATCGGGGTCAGTGGTTCGAGATCGACCGCCTCGATCGCAGGCGCCGGCATGCCGAGACGGTGACCGGCGAGGCGGGCTTCGAGGTGCGGAAGACGGCGCGCGACCGGTCCGCAGGCGCCGACGGCGATGCGCGCCGAAGCGACAGCGTCGCCCTCGGTCTCGATCACCGCCGCGGCCATGACGATGGAGATAACCAGATAGCGCCGCGCACCCAGCTTCGCGAACGCGCCGCGCGCGGGCCGGCCGGGTCGCGGCACGCGCAGCGCCGTGACGAGCTCGTCCGCTTCGCGCGCGGTGCGGCGGTTGCCAAGGACGAACTCGGCGATCGGCACCTCGCGCACGGAGCCGACGCGGCTCAGCTCCACGCGCGCGTCCAACGCCAGCAGATTGGGAACCCCGTCGGCGGCAGGCGAGGCATTGCAGACATTGCCGCATAACGTGCCAGCGTTCTGGATCTGGGCGCCGCCGACCTCCCGGGCCGCGGCCTTGAGCCCGTCGAAAAGCGGCGGCAACGACGCCGCGATCAATGCCGACCACGTGCACCGCGCGGGGATCCGCCAGCCCGCCTCGTCCTCCTCGATGCGCAGCAGCGCGTCGATGGCGGAAATGTCGAGGATCTCGTCGTCGAGCGGCTTGCCGACGCGCGCGGGATAGTAATCCGTCCCGCCCGCCAGAACGACCCGCGGCGCGATACGCAGGGCGCGCAACGCCTCGTCCAGTTCGCGCGGCCTCAGATAGCTCGCCACATCTTCCTCCCGGACCGCGATCGTTCGTCTACGAACAGTCTGCCGAGACGCCCCGGCCGCTGTCAATCGCGCCAGCGCGTCAGCCCAGCGGGCCCGACCCGTAGATCGGAAAGCCGGCGATCCTCGTGCCGCATGCGCCAGCCCATCAACGCACCGAGCGCCGCCAGGCGCCGCTCCGTCGCGACGCCCGCCCGCACGAGATCGCGGTGACCAAGCGGATCTTCGGCAAGGTCGAAATGAAGCGGTGGGCCAGACGCGAAATGCACGTAGAGCGACCCTTCATCCAGCCGCGCGGAGAGCGCAGCGCGATCGGGATCGGTCCCGAGTGCCGCGGCACCCGCGCCGCCCAGCAGGGTCCGGTAATCGAGTTCCCAATGCGCCGCGTCGCGCCAGCACCCCGGGACCGCGCCCGAGAGCCATGGCAGCAATGACGCGCCGTCGCACGCACCCGGCACCTCGAGCCCCAGCATCCGGAGCACGGTCGGCATCACGTCGACCGACTCCGTGAACGCATCCACGACCCGTCCCGCCGCCGCGCCGGCGGACCCGGGCGCACGCACGATCAACGGGATATGGAAGGCCTGCGGATGCAGCCCGATCTTTCCGTAGAGGCCGTGATCGCCGAGATATTCGCCATGATCGGCGGTGAAGACGACCAGCGTGCGCGCACGCGCACCGGCCTCGTCGACCCAGTCCAGGAGCCGGCCGACATGGTGGTCGACCTCGGTCATCAGCGCGTAGTAGGTCGCGCGCAGCGATGCCGTCGCTTCGGCCGTCAGGTCGCGGGCCAGGCCAGAAAAACCCGGCACGAGGCTCGCAACGCGAAACTGCGCGCGCAGCGCATCGACCAGCGGATGCAGACCGTCCGGCGCCGGCGGCGAGGCTGTGCCGGCCGTCGCGTCGTCATAAAGCGCCCGGAACTCCGCCGGCGCCGTCCAGGGCGGATGCGGCCGAAGGAAGGAGACATGCGCGAACCACGGCATATCCCGCTGGATCGAGAGCCAGTCGAGCGCCGCATCGGCGATGAAGGCGGTCTCGGAAATCGCGGCCGGAAAACGCGCCGGGCCACCCAGCCGTCCATCCGCCGGCGCATAGGCCGCACGCGGCGTATCGAGGCCGTGCATGCCGAGACGACGCAGACGCGCGAGCCAGGGCTTGAAATCCTCGTGCAGGAGCTGGCCGACATCGTAGCCGGGCAGCACGCCCTCGTAGGTGAAGAGCCGCGGATCGCGCGGTGCCAGCCCCTCGGGGTCCGGGCTGGTGTCGGTGTAGCCGAACAATGTCGGCGCAAGCCCGCCCTTGCGCGCCTCCAGCGCCATGTTCGTGTGCCGCCGGTCGAGCGGCGTGCCGTTCATGACGCTGCGGTGATTATGGAGGTAAAGACCGGTATGCAGGCTCGCGCGGGCCGGGCCGCAGGGCGCGGTGACCGTATGGTGCCGGCGGAAGAGCACACCGTCCCCGGCCAGCCGGTCGAGATTGGGCGTGCGCACCACCGGATGGCCGAGCGCGCCGAGCGTGTCGCCGCGCCACTGGTCCGCGGTGATCAGCAGGACATTCGTCGCCTGTTCCATCGGCTCACTCCGCGGCGAGAGCCGGACGCAGATGGAGACGCCGCAGGCAGCGATCGATCCAGGCGCGCGTCAGCTTCTCGGCGACGGCGTTCTGGCGCAGCCTCTCGTTGAGCATCGCCCAGTCGACACGGTCGAGCGGCTGGTCCTGGTTGTAGCAGGAGAACACAGTCGTCTCCTTGCCGGTCTCGGGATCGACCCAGCGCTGCAGGCATTGGGCGCAGATCTCCTTCATCATGCACTGCATCGGCGAGTTGATGGAGCCGATGGCGCAATGCGCTGGCTTGAGAAGCTTCGCGAGCGCGTCGTGCCGCGCCGCCGCCACCGCCGCCATCATGCGGTCGGACCCGATCGCGACGATGCGATCGGCGTCGGCGAGCGGCACCGGCTGCCCGCCGAGCGCGCCCTCGCCATAGGCGCGCATCGCGGCAACGATGTTGCCGACGAAGCTCTTGTCCTGGGGGCGGCGCGCCGGAAATCCCGGAGCCTCGTCGCAGCACCAGATGACCACGTCGGCCGCCGCCTCGATCTCATCTACCTTGTAGCGGTCCTGAAGCTTCTTGTAGCCGGCGAAATAGACGACCCGCGACCCGGCCGCGCGCAGCGCGCGGCCGATCGAGAACAGCACGGCATTGCCAAGCCCGCCGCCCACGAGCGCCACCGTCTCGCCGGCCGGCGTTTCCGTCGGCGCCCCCGTCGGCCCCATCAGCACGACATCCTCGCCCGGCGTGAGCGTCGCGCAGAGATCGGAGGACCCGCCCATCTCGAGCGCGATCACGGACACCAGACCGCGCGCCGGATCCGTCCAGGCGCCGGTCATGGCGAGGCCCTCCATGCCGAGCACCGTGCCGTCGATGCGGGGCGCGCGGCTCTCGAAATTCTGGAGGCGGTAGAACTGGCCGGGCATGAAGTTGCGTGCCGCGCGCGGCGCCTCCACGACCACCTCGACGATGGTCGGGGTCAGGCGCTCCACCGCGTGGACACGCGCGCGCAACTCGCGCGCCATCCGCGCCAGAAGATCGCCGGGCGCGACATCGGTCGCCGTTGCCGCCGCCATCACGCGGGTGACGACGGGATAGCCCTGCTTGGCGCTGCCCATCGCCTTGACGACATTGCCGAAGAAGGACGGGTGGAGATCGCCGAAGAAGCTGACGAAGCGTCCGTTCTCGGCCCGGTGCATGAGCACATCCGCCGATTTCGGCTTGGACATCGCGCGCTCGGGCTCGATGCGTTGCCCGGTCGCGTCGATCGCCTCGAAATAGCGCCCGTCGAGGCGGATGCGCCCATCCTCGCGGGCGAGCACGGTGTTGGGCTGCGTTCCCGCGGCAACGAGCACCGCGCGCGCCGGGAGTTCGACCGTCTCCGCTCCCGCATCGCCGCGGCGCGTCAGGCGCAACGCGGCGGCGTGGCCGTGGCGATCGAGCACGACTTCCGTCGGGCTCAGACCCTCGGCGAAGCGCACGCCCTCCTCCATCGCCTTGGCGACTTCCTCGTGGTTCAGCGTATAGCTCGGCGCCTCGGCGAGGCTGCGGCGATAGGCGATCGTCGCGCCGCCCCAGCTCTCGAGGAGCGCGCGCAGCCTGGGTCCTCGCCCCTCGGCGGCGGCACGTGCGCGCTCGTCGCGGATGGCGTGGCCATGGGCGAGGAACTCCGCCGCGATCTCGGCCTCCTCGCCGCTCAGCGCGGGCGCCCGCCCCTCGGCGGAGAGGATGTCGTGCCGCGCGCGGAATTTCTCGACCTGACGCGCGTAATAGGCGAGCGACTCGGTCGCAGTGTCGATCGCGGTCAGGCCACCGCCGATCACGACGATCGGCATGCGCAGCTGCAGATTGGCGATCGATTCCGTCTTGGCCGCGCCCGTCAGTTGCAGTGCCATGAGGAAGTCCGAAGCCTGGCGAACGCCGCGCGCCAGACCGTTCTTCATCTCGATGACCGTCGGACGGCCCGCGCCCATGCACAGCGCGACATGGTCGAAGCCCAATTCCCAGGCGTCGTCCAGCGTCAACGTTCCGCCGAACCTCACGCCGCCATGCATCGCGAACGCGGCGCGCCGTTCGAGCAGCAGGCGGATCACCTTGAGGAAGTTCTTGTCCCAGCGCACGGTGATCCCGTACTCGGCGACGCCGCCGAAGCCGGCGAGGACACGCGCGTCGAGATCCTCGCGCAGGCTCTCGATGTCGCGTACCGGCGCGAACGGGACGCGTTCGCCGCCGGGTCCGACACCGGACAACTCCGGATCGAGGGGCTCGATCTTGAGCCCGTCGATCCCCACCACCGCGTGACCATCGTTGAGCAGGTGGTGGGCGAGCGTGTAGCCCGCCGGACCGAGGCCGACGACCAGCACCTTGCGGCCGCTGGCCGGGCGCGGCAGCGGCCGCCTTATGTCGAGGGGGTTCCAGCGTGTCAGCAGCGCATAGATCTCGAAGCCCCAGGGCAGCGCCAGAACGTCCTTCAGAACGCGCGTCTCGGCCTGCGGGATGTCGACCGGCTCCTGCTTCTGGTAGA
>CAIOSQ010000197.1 GCA_903860935.1 uncultured Rhodospirillales bacterium
CTTGCTGCCGATCACGACCGCGTACTTGGTCAGCAGGATCGACGCGCCCTTCTGGTAGGTGATGCTGGCATGCGCGCCCGCGCCCTTGAGGTGCAGGTTCTTCGCCGTGAAGGTGAATTCGTGGATCTCGACCAGGTCGATGATGCTCATGGGTACGCGTCCCCCGGTTGGCAATGCGGGCAACTACTATAGAATGCACGCACGGCATCCCAAGGGAGGAAAACCGCCATGACCACGCTCACCCGCCGCCGCTTCGGCCGCGCGCTCACCGCAACCGCCGGCGGCGTCGTCGCCGCGCCCATGCTGAACGGCTCGGCGAATGCCCAGTCGATCAAGCTGATCTTCTCGCACCACGTCGCCACCGCGGCGCTGATCCACCGCACCGCGGAGGATTTCGCCAAGTATATCGCCGAGGGCACCAAGGGCCAGGTGACGGTCGACATCAAGCCGGCCTCCCAGCTCTTCAACCTCCGCACCGCCGCCGAGGCGCTGACGCTCGGCACGCTCGACATGTGCTGGTCCGATCTCGGCACGCTCGGCAACTGGCAGCCGCAATTCGGCTTCGTGTCGATGCCCTTCATCTTCTCCGATTTCGACCACGTGAAGCGCGTGCTCTACGGCAAGACGGGCGAACTCGTCGCCGCCGAGACCAAGGCGACGCTCGGCATCGAGGTGCTGTCGCTCGGCGCGTCGGGCTTCCGCGTGTTCTGCGGCAACAAGGAGATCAAGAACGCCGCCGATTGCCGCGGTATCAAGCTGCGCGTGCCCGAGATCCCCACCTGGATCGAGATGGCCCGCGCGCTCGGCGCCAATCCGACGCCGATCCCCGCCGCCGAGATCTACACCGCGCTGCAGACCGGCGTGGTCGACGCGATCGAGGTTCCGGCCGACTTCATCACGACCCAGAAGGTCTTCGAGGTCAGCAAGCACGCGACCCGCACGCATCACATCTTCACGGAAGTGTCGATGTTCGCGAGCGCGCGCAAGATGGCCGGGCTCTCCGCGGAAAACCAGAAGGTGATCCGCGAGGCAGCGCGCCGCGCGGTCGCCGAAGAAATGTGGGCGCAGAACCTGAAGGAGCAGACTGCCGCGTGGGCCGAGCTCGCCAGCAAGGTCAAGGCGATCCCCGATCCCGACGTGCCGTCCTTCCGCGAGAAGATGGCACCTGTGATCTCGAACTTCGTCACCAAGAACGGTGCCAAGGGCAAGGCCTTCGTCGACGCCGTGGCCGCGGCCGGCTGACGCGACACCCCGCCCGCCGCACCAGCGGCGGGCGGGTCTTCTCTGGGGATCGGGGCAGGGCCACACGGCATGATCAAGGCGTTTCTCGGCATCACGCATTTCGCGCGCAACGCGCTCAGGGCTTTTTCGGTCCTGCTCCTGGCCTTCTACCTGTCGCTGATCCTGCTTCAGGTCTTCTACCGCTACGTCCTCAACGACTCGCTGTTCTGGTCGGAGGAGGTCGTCCGCTACAGCCTCGTCTGGGGCGTGATGCTCGGCGCCGCCCTGGTCGCCTACGAACGCGGCCACATCTCGGTCGAGGTCATCGGGGCGTTCCTTCCGCCGGCCGGCAAGCGGGTTCTCGCCTTCCTCGCGAATAGCTGCACCCTCGCCTTTCTCGTCATCCTCATCTACGCGGGCCTCGATTTCACCGACCGCACATGGTTCCAGCGTTCCGCCTCGCTCGGCGTGCCGATGCGCTGGGTCTATCTCGCGATCCCCATCGGGGCCCTGCTCGAGACCTGGTTCATGCTCGCAGCCTGGCTGCAGGCCCGCGAGCCCTCCACGGCGGAAGCCGAAGCCCTGCTCTGACACCCGCCGCGGAGACACCCAATGGTCGTCGGCATCATGCTCGCCCTGTTCGCGCTCCTCATGTGCATGGGCGTTCCCATCGCCCATGCCATGGGGCTCGCGGCCGCGCTCGCCCTGCTGTGGGAGGGACAGATCCCGATCCTGCAACTCGCACAGAGCTTCTACCAGTCGATCGACGGCTTCGCCCTGCTCGCCGTCCCGCTCTTCATTCTCGCGGGCGAGCTGATGAGCGTGGGCGGCATCACCGAGCGGCTCGTGAACATGTCGCGCGCTCTGATCGGGCATCTGCGGGGCGGCCTCGCCCAGGCGAACATCCTCACCAACATGTTCATGGCGGCGATCTCCGGCTCGGCGCTCGCCGATCTCGCGGCGATCGGCTCGATGATGATCCCGGCCATGAAGAAGGAGGGCTACCGCGCCGATTTCTGCGTCGCGGTCACGTCCTGCGCCGCGATGATGGCGCCGATCATCCCGCCCTCGGTGATCGCCGTCATCTACGGCTCCGTGACCGGCGTGTCGATCGGCGCACTGTTCCTCGGCGGCGTCATCCCGGGCCTCCTCGCCGGCGTCTCGATGTTCATCATCACCTGGTTCCTGGCGCCACGCGCGGGGGCCAAGCCCGTGCCGCGCGCCCCGATGACCGTGGTCGTATCGTCTTCCACGCGCGCCATTCCCGCGCTGGTCATGCCGATCATCATCGTCGGCGGCATCCTGGGCGGCGTCTTCACGCCGACAGAGGCCGGCGCCGTCGCCGCGCTGTATGCGCTGATCTTCGGCTTTGTCCTGCGCCGCCATACGCGCACGACGCTGTTCCACAATTTCTCCAACGCCGCGTCGACGACCGCAGCGGCGCTGGTCACCATCGGCGGCGCCGCGCTGTTCAGCTGGATTCTCGCCCGCGCCGGCGCCGCGCAGATGGCCCTGCAGTTGATGCTCGCCGTCACCGAGACCCCGGTGATCGCGCTGCTCATCCTGATCGGCTTTTTCTTCCTGCTCGGCACGTTCCTCGAGCCGGTGCCGGCGCTCATCATTACCGTCCCCGTCCTGACGCCGATGATCAAGCATCTGGCCATGGATCCGGCGCATGTCGGCATCATCGTCATCATGATGCTGGTCGTCGGTTCGGTGACGCCGCCGGTCGGCATCCTCGCGATGGTCGCCTGCAAGATCGCCGGGGTCGAATACAACAAGACCTTCGGCATGCTGACGCCCTTCATCCTGGCATGGCTCGTCGTCGTGGTCCTCGTCGCCTTCAATCCGTGGATGGTGACCTGGCTTCCCTCGCTGATGATCAAGTGAGGCGGACGCGATGCGGACGCGCCTGAACGACCTGGGGCAGCCGATCGGGCCGGCGCTGCCCGACTGGAAGCCGGTGCCGCGCCCACCGCGCACGGCGATGGAAGGACGGCGCTGCCGCGTGGAGCCGATCGATCCGGGGCGCCATGGCGACGACCTCTTCGCCGCCTTCGCCGCGGACCGCGACGGCGGCACGTTCACCTATCTGGGCGCTGGGCCCTTCGCCGACCGCGCCGCCTTCGACGCCTGGATGGCGAAGACCTGCCTCGGCGAGGATCCCCTGTTCCACGCGATCGTCGACCAGGCGTCCGGGCGCGCGCTGGGCGTCGCCAGCTACATGCGCATCGACCCTGCCGTCGGCGTGATCGAGGTCGGCCACATCAACTTCTCGCTGGCGATGCAGCGCAGCGCGCTCGCGACCGAGGCGATGTACCTGATGATGCGCCGCGTCTTCGAGGAACTCGGCTATCGCCGCTACGAATGGAAATGCGATTCGCTGAACGCGCCCTCGCGCCGCGCCGCGGAACGCTTCGGCTTCACCTATGAAGGTCTGTTCCGGCAGGCCACGGTGTATCGCGGCCGCAGCCGCGATACCGCCTGGTTCTCGATGCTGGACCACGAATGGCCGTCCTTGCGCAGCGCCTACGAGGTCTGGCTCGCCGAGACGAATTTCGACGCCGCCGGCCATCAGCGCGTCGCCCTGGCCGAGTTTATCCGCCGCGTGCGCGGCTAGGACGGCGCACGCGTCTAGCGGACGTGCCAGTCGACGTCGAGCGGCTTGGCGCCGTTCAACTCGCCATAGCCAGCGCCGGTGGTTCCGGTCGGTGCGTCGCCGAAGTAACGCGGGTCGGCCGCGAGTCTCGCCGGCTGCCAGCGCAGGTCTGTCGAGACCCGCACGGTGCCGCTGTCGTCGTGGTGATCGAGACTGCCATGCAGCATGTACATCCCGAACAGGATGACGTCGCCGGCCGCGAAATTCGCGGTCAGCAGGCGGGTGTTGCGGGAGCGGGCGAAATCGATCGCGTTCTCGGCGAAGGCCGCCTTGCGGCTGGTGTCGCGGACAACGTCGAAGCCGACCACCGATTCGACGAGATCAGAGAAGCGATGGGAATTCTCGACCACCATCAGCGGTCCGCGCGCGACCGGCGTGTCGCCGACGGAGGTCCAGACCGTCCAGACCGTGTCGTGCAGGCGCGTGAAGAACGGGTAGTCGAAATGCAGTCCGGTCGCGCGGCCAGGCACGCCGACGCGCAGGAACAGGAAATCCTGGGCGCGCGGCGCCTCGCCGGCCACGATCTCCATGACGCGTCCGATGTCGCGGCCATGGGTGACGGCACGCAGCTTCGGCCCCTCGCTGACCGAGCGCCAGAAGCGGCCGAGATCCGGCTCCTTCGCACGGCGTGCGGAGCGACCGGTGAAGATGTCGCTGCCTGGCGCGATCTCGTCGACGGCGGCGAGCCGCGCGAGCACCTCCTGCCGAGCCGCCATCACCGCGTCGCGATCGAGTACCCCGCGCAGGAAGAGATAGCCGTCCTCGGCCAGTCGCGCGCGCAGCGACACGGGCTGCTCCAGCAGCGACGCGGAGTCGCGCAACTCGCCGATCAGTTCCTGCGGAACCTCACGTCCCCCGACCACACAGCCGCGCATGCGCGTCTCCCTTTCGCTTGTCCTGCCGTCGTAGGTGATATTGCGGCGGGCGCCGGTCTGGTTGCAACGTGACTTGCGGCGAGGCGAGCATGCTAGCTTCGCTGGGCTCCCAACGCCTCCGAGGCCATCCATGACCGCTCCGCGCATCGCCCTGCTCGGCTTCTCCATCGAATGCAACAAATGGTCGCCGCCCGCCACGCGCGCCGATTTCGTCCAGCGCACCTGGCTCGAGGGCGACGCGATCGTCGCCGATGCGCGCAGCGCCGCGCCCGCGGCGCTCGGCGAGATGCCGGGCTTCGTACAGGCGATGGACGCGGCCGGAGACTGGGAGCCGGTGCCGATCCTGCTGTGCTGCGCCGAACCCGCCGGCCCGGTCACCGCCGAGACCTTCGCGGAGATGATGGGCAAATGGAGCGCCGGCCTCGCCCGCGCCGGGCGCCTCGACGGCGTCTACGCGATGATGCACGGCGCCGGGCTGGCCGAACATGACGAGGATCCCGACGGGGCCGTCCTCGCCGTCGTGCGCGCCATCGTCGGGCCCGATGTCCCGATCGTCGGCAGCTTCGACCTGCATGCGAACGTGTCGGCGCGCATGGTCGACAACGTCGACGTCTTCGTCGGGTACCTCACCAATCCGCATCTCGACATGCGGGCGCGCGGCGAGGAATGCGCGCGCCACCTGCGCGCCCTGCTGGCCGGAGAGCGGACCACGCGCACGCATATCCGGCTACCGATCGTGCCGCCGACGGTCACGATGCTCACCGCGCCCGACGCGCCGCGCCGGCCCTATGGCGAGATGATCGATCTCGGCCAGGAACGCATGACCCAGCCGCCCTATGCCGGACGCATCCTCAACGTCTCGGTGATGGGCGGCTTCGCCTATGGCGACACGTCGAAGAACGGGCTCAGCGTGATCGTCACCGCGCAGCGCGACGCGCGCGACCTGGGCGCCGCCCTGGCGCGCGAGATCGCCGAACTGGGCTGGGCCAACCGCGCGCGTTTCCGCGCCGAGCTCACCTCGCTCGACGACGCCGTCGCGATCGCGCGCGTCGCCAGCGCCGATCCGGCCCTGCCCGCGCGCTGCTTCGCCGATGTCGCCGACAATCCGGGCGGCGGCGCGCGCGGCAACACGATGTGGATTCTCGAGGCCTTCCATCGCGCGGGGATCGGCGGTGCGCTGGTGGGGGGTGATCAACGATCCGGCGCTGGCCGCCGAAGCACATCGCCTGGGTACCGGCGCCCGGTTCGAGGCGCGATTCAACCGCGACGAAACGAACGAATTCTCGACGCCCTTCGCGGCACCGGCGACCATCCGCGCCCTCTCCGACGGCCATGTCGTCGGACGGCGTGGGATCTTCGCCGGAACGCGGATCGATCTCGGCCCCACCGCCGCGATCGATCTCGGCGGCATCGTCGTCGTCGTGATCAGCCATCGCACGCAATGCGCGGATCCCGTCTTCTTCGAGCATCTCGGTCTCGACATCGGCGCGGCGCGCGTCGTCGTGGTCAAGTCGCGGGGTCATTTCCGCGGCGGCTTCGACCAGTTCTTCGGTCATGCGCAGATCGTCGAGGTCGATTGTCCCGGCCTGACCTCGCCCATCCTCTCGCGCTTTCCCTGGACGAGGCTGCAGCGGCCGATCCTGCCCCTCGACGCGTCGACCACCTGGAGCCCCGCATCATGACCACCCTCGCCGACCTTCCGACGCCCTGCCTCGTGCTCGAGCGCGGGCGGCTCGTCCGTAACGTCGCCGCCATGGCGCGCGCGGTCGCACGCACGGGTGCCGCGCTGCGGCCGCATCTCAAGACCGCCAAGAGCGCCGAGGTCGCGCGTCTCGCGACCGCCGGACAGGCCGGCGGCATCACGGTGTCGACCCTCGCGGAGGCAGAGTATTTCGCCGCGCGCGGATTTCGCGACATTCTCTACGCCGTCGGCATCGTGCCGGCGAAGCTCGACCGGGCCGCGGCGCTGCGTGCCCAGGGCGTCGATCTCTTGCTCGTCACCGACGACGCCGATACCGCCGCCGCGATCGCCGCCCATCCCGTGGGACTGCGTGCGCTGGTGGAGGTCGATTGCGGCGAGCATCGCGCCGGAATGACGGTCGAGGACACCACGCTGACCACCGTCGGTCACGCCCTTGGCGACGCCTGCGCCGGGGTCATGACCCATGCCGGACATTCCTATTCCTGTCCGACGATCGCCGCGATGGCCGACCTCGCGGAGCATGAGCGCATTGTCGCCGTGCGCGCCGCCGAGCGGCTGCGCGGCATCGGCCTCGCGGCCGGCATCGTGTCCGTCGGCTCGACGCCGACTGCGCTGCATGCCCGCCACCTCGACGGCGTCACCGAGACCCGGCCCGGCGTGTACATGTTCCAGGATCTCTTCCAGACCCAGATCGGCTCGGGCAATCGCGACGACATCGCCGTCACCGTGCTGACCAGCGTCACCGGTCGTCGGCCGGCCGAGGGGCAGATCGTCGTGGACGCCGGCGGGCTCGCGTTGTCCAAGGATCGCAGCACGGCCGCCGCCCCGCGCGATTACGGCTTCGGCCTCGCACTCGACATGCTGGGCAGGCCACTCGCCGAGGACGCGATCGTGGAACGCGCGAACCAGGAGCACGGCATCATCGGTGCGCGCTCCGGGCTCGATCTCAAGCGCTTCCCCGTGGGCACGCGTCTGCGCATCGCCCCCAACCATGTCTGCATGATGGCGGCGATGTACGACCGCTACCATGTGGTCGATGGCGACGACCGCGTCGTCGCCATCTGGGACCGCGTCAATGGCTGGTGAGAACCCCGCCGTCGCGGCACCCGGCGACTGGCATGGCCGCCGCGTCGTGGTGACCGGCGGCGCCGGCTTCCTCGGCTCGAACCTGCTTCATGCCCTCGTCGCGCAGGGCGCCATGGCGACCGCGCTCGATGCCGCGTTGCCGGGCTCCGGGGCCAATCCCGCCAATCTCGCCGGGCTGGAGGGCCGCGTCGCCCGGGTCGACGCCGATCTGCGGACGATCGACGACGCGGCGCTCGCCGACCTTCTCCGCGACGCCGATGCGGTGTTCCATCTCGCGGCCCAGACCGGCCACATGGCGAGCATGGAGGCCCCGCTGGAAGACCTCGCGATCAACACGACGGCCACACTGCGCCTTCTGGAGACGCTGCGGCACGTCAATCCACGGGCCCGCTTCGTCCACGCCTCGACCCGGCAGATCTATGGCCCGCCGCGCAGCCTGCCCGTCGACGAGAGCCATCCCCTCGCGCCACCCGATTGCAATGGCGTCGCCAAACTCGCGGCCGAGGGCTACGCGATGGTCTACGCGCGCGTCCATGGCATCCCGGCTACCGCGCTGCGACTGACCAATTGCTACGGGCCGCGGATGCGCGTGCGCGACGCGCGCCAGACCTTCCTCGGAATCTGGATTCGCGCCGTGCTGCGCGACGAAGCGTTCGAGGTCTGGGGCGGCGAGCAATTGCGCGACTTCACCCACGCCGACGACGTGGTCGCGGCGATGCTTGGCGTCGCCGCCGCGCCGACCGAGCACGTCGCGGGCCGGGTCTTCAATGTCGGCGGCTTCCCGCCGGTCAGCCTGCGCGACCTCGCCGCGCGGCTCGTCGCGGCGGCGGGCGCCGGCAGCTACCGGATCGTCGAGTTTCCCGCGGCGCGCAAGGCCATCGACATCGGCAGCTACGTCGCCGACGACGGCGCGCTGCGCGCCGCGACGGGCTGGGCGCCCCGCGTCGACCTCGCCTCGGGACTGGCCGCGACTCTCGCCTATTTCCGTCCGCGCCTGGGCGACTACACGTGAGGCGGATCCGATCCCGAACACCGGGACGCCGGCCGTTGCTCCGCCAGGCGCGGGACGCATAGACTTGCGCGCGACACTTCCGGCGCAGGGCCGGAGCGATCATGCGAGGGATCGGAACGGATGAGCGCATCGAGCGATCCTGAAGCCGGGTTCGGCATCGCGGGACAAGTGGCGATCGTGACCGGCGCCGCCTCGGGCATCGGCCGCGCGACGGCCATCCGTCTCGCGGCGCATGGCGCGCGGGTCACCGCGGTCGATATCGACGGCGGACGCCTCGCCGGTCTCGAAGGCTGCGTCACCGCGACCGCCGACCTGTCCCGGCCCGAGGCGTGCGAGCATGTCGTCGACACCGTGCTCGCGCGCGAGGGCCGGCTCGACATCCTCGTCAACGCCGCCGCGATCCTGCGCCGCGTCCCGATACCGGAGGTCGATCCGGAACTGTGGGACGAGGTGATGGACGCCAATCTGCTGAGCCAGTTCGCGCTGTGCCGCGCCGCGGTGCGACCGATGCGCCGGCAGAAGAGCGGCCGCATCGTCAATATCAGCTCGACCGCGGCCTTCAATGGCGGCGCCAACGCCTCGTCGGTCTACGCGATCTCGAAAGGCGGCGTGCTGGCGCTGACCAAGTCCCTGGCGCGACAGCTCGCAGCCGACGGCGTCGTGGTCAACGCCGTGTGCCCCGGCGGGATCGACACGCCGATGGGCCGTTTCGGCTTCACCGAGGAGAGCTGGAACGCGCATTTCCAGGCCAACGCGCTGCTGCGGCGCGCCGGCCAGCCCGAGGAAGTCGCGGGCGCGATCGTCTTCCTGGTCAGCGACTGGGCGAGCTACGTCACCGGACATACGCTCGACGTCGAAGGCGGATTGATGCTGCGATGATCGACGATCTCTCCCTCCGCGCGCTCGGCCTCGCGGGTCGCGTCGCGATCGTCACCGGTGCGGCGTCCGGCATCGGCCGGGCCGCATCGCGGATCCTGGCCGCGGCCGGCGCGCAGGTCGTGGCGGTAGACATCGATCGCGACGGCCTCGCAGGGACGCTGGCCGCCCTCGGTGCAGGCGCCCATGCCGCAGAGACGGTCGACCTCGCCGATGTCACCGCCTGCGACGCGCTGATCGCGCGCATCGTCGCGCGCACGCAGCGCCTTGACGTCCTGCTCAATGTCGCAGGTGTCCTGCGCCGGCTCGAGATCGACGCGGTCGACGAGGCGGAGTGGCGCCGGCTCATGAACGTCAATCTGCGCAGCCAGTATTTCCTCTGCCGTGCGGCCGGCGATGCGATGAAGCCGCGACGCTGGGGCCGCATCGTCAATTTCTCGAGCGGCGCCGGACTGGTCGGCGGTTTCTTCGGTGCGACCGCCTATTCGATCACCAAGGCCGGCACGATCACGCTGACCAAGAGCTTCGCCAAGGAACTCGGCCCGCACGGCATCACCGTGAACACGCTGTCCCCCGGTTCGATCGACACGCCGATGCAGCATACCGGCATGACGCCGCAGACACTGGAGATCGCGCGCAGCAAGATCCCGCTCGGCCGCATGGGCGATCCCGTCGAATGCGCCCGCGGCGCCGTGTTCCTCGCCAGCGACCTCGCGAGCTACGTCACCGGTCATGTCCTCTCGGTGGATGGCGGCCTGCTGATGCGCTGAGCGGGTCGGATCTGGAAAAGCCGCTTGATCCGCCCAAGGCTTTGCTCGAGCCTGGCCGGGTGAACCGTATCGCACCAGGCCTCTACGACAAGCTCCTGACGGATGCGCTGGCCAGGGCGCTGGACACTCTTGCCCCAGCCCATACGGCAATCCTTCACGATCTCCAGCCCGCCGAAGCGCATGACCGGATCGCCTTTCACCTGAGCCGGGTTCTGGAAACGACACTGCGCGGCCTGCCCGAGGACAATCGCGTCGCGCAAGGCGTCGCGCTCGCCCGCGAACTTCTCGGCTGGCTGGAGACGAAAACCGGGTCGCGCTCCGCCGCAGATCGCCCGGCTGCGCCCGGCCGGATGCTCAAGGCGGTCGCCAGCCGTAATCCCGACGGATCCACCGCTGAAATCAGAGCCCCGCTGACGCCGCTTCTGGACTCGACCCTCCTGACCAATGCGCCGGGCGAGCCTCGCCTGGGCCAGCAGATCGCGACCGAGATCGACTCCGCGGATCGTATCGACATCGTCATGGCCTTCGTGCGGTGGACCGGTGTGCGTGAACTCGTCGCACCGCTGGAACGCCATTGCCAGCGCGGGCGTGCCCTGCGCGTGCTCACGACCATCTATACGGGCTCGACCGAAGCCCGCGCCCTTGAAGCGCTCGAACGGCTCGGCGCCGAAATCCGCGTGTCCTACGACACCACCTCGACGCGTCTGCACGCCAAGGCGTGGATGTTCGAACGCAATTCCGGATTCTCGTCCGCGTATATCGGCTCCTCGAACCTCACGCACTCGGCCCAATCGACGGGGCTGGAATGGAACATCCGGATCGCCGAGGCGCGCAATCCCGGGATCGTGGACAAGTTCCGCGCGGTCTTCGAATCCTACTGGGCCAATCCGGACTTCGTTCCCTACGACCCCGATCAATTCGCCGCGGCCATGGCCAGTTCCGGCCCCGCTGGCGCCTTCCTGCAACTCAGCCCTACCGAGGTCCGGCCCGAACCGTTCCAGGAGCGGCTTCTGGAACAGATCGCACGCGCGCGCGCGAACGGAGCGCACGCCAATCTGCTGGTCGCCGCCACGGGAACCGGCAAGACGGTCATGGCCGCCGTCGACTACGCGCGGCTGCGGGCGATCCTGCCGCGCGCGCGGTTGCTTTTCGTCGCCCATCGCGAGGAACTGCTCCAGCAGAGCCTCGCGACCTTCCGCCATGCCCTCAGGGAAGCGTCCTTCGGCGAGCTATGGGTAGGCGGCAGCCGTCCGCGCGACTTCGAACACGTCTTCGCATCGATCCAGAGCCTCTCCGGATCGGGCCTCGCGCATCTCGCGCCGGATCATTTCGACGTCGTGATCATCGACGAGTTCCATCACGCCGCCGCGCGGTCCTACACCGCGCTCCTTGACCATGTGCGTCCGCGCGAATTGCTCGGCCTGACCGCGACGCCGGAACGCAGCGACGGGCTGTCCATCCTGAAATGGTTCGGCGGACGCATCGCCGCCGAGTTGCGCGTATGGGACGCCATCGACCAGCACCGGCTCGCGCCCTTCGCCTATTTCGGTGTCCATGACAACACGGACCTCCGCGCCGTGCCCTGGCGGCGCGGCGTCGGCTACGATGCCGAAGGCCTGACCAATATCTTCACCGCGAACGATGCGTGGGCGCATCTCGTGCTCAAGCAGGTCGCGCGACGCTGCGCAGACCCGCGCAAGATGCGCGCGCTCGGCTTCTGCGTCGGCGTCGCGCATGCCCGGTTCATGGCTCGGATCTTCGCGGCGGCCGGTATTCCCGCCGTCGCCATCTGGGCCGACACGCCGGAAGCGGAGCGCAAGGATGCCCTGCGCGCGCTCGCCGAACGGCGCGTGAACGCCGTGTTTTCCGTGGACCTCTTCAACGAGGGCGTAGATGTGCCCGACGTCGACACGTTGCTGATGCTGCGCCCCACGGACAGTCCGACGCTTTTCCTCCAGCAACTGGGGCGTGGACTGCGGAAGTCCCGCGACAAGAGCGTCTGCACGGTGCTCGACTTCGTCGGACACCATCGCAAGGAGTTCCGGCTCGATCGCAAATTCGCTGCGCTGCTGCGCTGCCAACGCGCCGCGCTCGAGCGTCAGGTGCGCGACGGGTTTCCGTACCTGCCCGCCGGCTGCCACATGGAACTGGACCGCGTTGCGAGCGGCATCGTCCTGCGCAGCATCCGTGACGGCGTGCCACGACTATGGGCCCGCAAAGTCGAGGAACTGCGGCAGCTCGCAAGCGACGGTCGCGAAATCAGCCTGGCCGCGTATCTCGACGCAACCGGTCTGGAACTCGAGGACATCTTCGATGGCGCAGGGCGAACCTGGAATTCCCTGCGCGAGGCCGCCGGTCTGGCCGAGCCGCCGCTCGCCGGCAACCCCGTGCTCGCCGGCCTGCGTAAGTCCATGAGCAGGCTCCTGCATGTCGACGACCGGCTGCGTCTCGATGCGTTCCGGATCCATATCGGCCACCCGACTCCTCCCGACACGCGTTTGGTGGAGACGCATGCAAGACGGTTGCGGCGCATGCTGCTCATGCAACTGGCCGGATCTTCGATCAGTGAAGACGGACCGCTGCAACTCGACGAGGCCGAGGCACGACTCTGGGGGCAGCCGAACGCCATCGCCGATCTGCGGGCCCTGTTCGACGCGCTCGCCACCCGTATCGAGCACCTGCCTGTCGCGCTTGCGGAACCGAACGCATGCCCACTGAGCCTCCATGCTCGATATGCCCGCACCGAGATCCAGGCCGCCTATGGGGACGGCACGCAAGACAGTCTTCGCGCGCCTGCCTGGCGCGAAGGCGTGAAGGACATGAAGGGCGCACAGACCGATGTCTTTCTGGTCACGCTCGACAAAACGCACGGCGCGTTCTCGCCGACGACCCGATACAACGATTACGCGATCAGCCGCGAACTGATCCACTGGGAGAGCCAGTCGACGACCGCAGAGGACAGTCCCACGGGGCTTCGCTATCGGACCCATATGGCGCAGGGACGCCGCATCCATCTGTTCGCGCGTCTGAGCAGCGAGGATCGGGCGTTTTTCTTCCTCGGGCCCGCTACCTATGTCTCGCATGTCGGCGAGCGCCCGATGAAGATCACGTGGCGCCTGCATCACAAGCTTCCGGGTGACCTGTTCGCAAGCTTCGCCGCGGCCGTCGCCTGACCGGCAGCGCGCGCCCTCACCCGCTCGCAGCGGCGAAGGCGAGCACCACGACGCCGCCGCAGACCAGGGCGATTCCGGCGATGTGCAGCGGCGTCAGGGGCTCGTTCCAGATCATGTGCCCGAGAACGGCGATCAGCGCGTAGGACACCGCGACCATCGGCATGGCGACCGAGATCGGGATGCGGCGGATCGCCAGGATGTAGAAGAACGATGCCGCGCCGTAGCAGACGAGGCCGAGCAGCGTCTGCCAGCGCAGGATCTGCTCGATCACGCCGCGATCGCCGACGGCGCCGGCCTTCAGCAGCAACTGGCCAGCCACCGAGATGCAGATCGCGGCGAGCAGAGACGCCCAATGCACGATCATGACCCGCTCCCCGGCGCGATGCGCGCCGCTTCGCCATGGACGCGACGGATCACCGCCTGGGGCTTGCCCCCGGCGGTCAACAACGTGCGCCCGACATATTCGCCGAGGATGCCGAGCAGCATGAACTGCGCGCCGCCCATCAGCAGGATCACCACCATGGTCGAGGCCCAGCCGCTGGGCGTGGCGCCGGTGAGCGCCTCGTAGACGACATAGGCGGCGCCGAGGAAGCCCAGCCCCGCGATCGCCGCGCCGACCAGGATCCCCAGGCGCAGCGGCAGCAGCGAGAAGCTGGTGGCGAGGTTGAGCCAGAGCCGCGCGAGCCGACGCAGCGTGTAGTTGCTGCGCCCCTCTGCGCGCGGCAGATGGCGAACCTCGATCGACCCGATGCGCTGCGTCGTCTGCATGATCAGCCCGTCGATGTAGGGATAGGGACCGGCGTAGCGCGCGACGGCGCCCGCGACCAGCGCGTTCATGCAGCGGAAGCTCGAGAGATAGAGGCCCTGCGGCTTGTCGAGCAGCCAGTCCGCGACCTTGTTTGCGAAGCGGCTGCCGAGGTTGCGCCACAGGGCATGCTCCTTGCGGGCATAGCGCGTATAGACGACGTCGAGATCGTTGTCCCGGCAATGGGCGAGCAGGCGCAGCACCTCCTCGGGCGGGTTCTGCAAGTCGTCGTCCATCGTGACGATGTAGCGCCCGCGAGCATGACGCAGTCCGGTCATGACGGCGTTGTGCTCCCCGTAATTGCGCGCATGTTCGACAAGGACGACAGGAACGGCGGTCGACGCGGCGACCAGCGCGCGGCAGACGGCGGCGGAGTCGTCCGGGCTGCCATCGTCGACCAGCACGATCTCCAGGCCATCAGGCAATGCGGCGGCGAGCCCCGTCAGCGCCTCCACCAGGCGACCGACCGTCGCCGCGCCACGATAGACCGGCACAACCACCGACAATTCCGGCTCGCGGTGTGTGGCGGTCATGACGCCGGCTTCCGTGCGACGGCGAAGATCGACCCACCGAAGGTCAGGCGCAGCCCCGCCCGCAGCATGCCGCGCTCCACGGCCATCACCGCGCGAAGGCAGCGATCGAGCGGCGCCGGAACCGGCGCGACATCCGAGCGCCGCGGCCCGCGCGCCAGCGGCGCCAGGACCTTGCGCTGCAGCAGCAGTGCGGGAAACAGCAGACTGTTCCAGTGATGGGCGTCGATCGTCTCGAAGCCGGCGGCGGCGAGCATGGCGCGTATCTCCTTCAGCGCGTAGCGGCTGCGATTATGCACCCGGTCGTCATGGGCCGCGTGCAGCCAGCGATGCGCCGGCATGTTCAGCGTCACCGTCCCGCCCGGAGCCAGCACGCGATGGAATTCGCGCAGTGCCCTGTCCGGATCGACGGCGCGATGGCAGAGCACATCGATCGATACCACGGCGCCGAACGCGCGGTCCGGAAAGGGTAATGACGCGACCGAGGCACGCGCGAGCGATGCCCGGGTCTTGGCCCGGGCGCGCATCAGCGCCGCTTCGGCGATGTCGATGCCCACCAAACGGCGCCCGGGGAACTCGGCTTCGAGACGCGCCAGCAACCCGCCGGTGCCGCAGCCCGCATCGAGCACCGGCTGCGGCGAATTGGCCGCACGATGGCGCAGCGTGGCGATCACGAGCGCATGGGCCGCGGCGAACCACCAATGCCGATGCTCCGTCTCGTCGAGCCGCGCGTATTCCTCCGCCTCCATGCCCGCGCCGTCAGCCGCGATGTGGATCGGCGACGCGCGGCCACAGCGCGCGGGTGACGCGGGTGAAGGGCAGGCTGCGCATGTCCATCGATCCGGTACCCGGCGCCGAGACATAGAGGATGTCGTCGGCGACCGGCTGGAAACCGGCATGGAAATGCTGCGTCGACTTGACGATCAGGCCACGGCAGCGCGCGATGTCGAGGCCCGCGGCCGTGAAGCATTCCGGCGAGAAGCCCTGGGTGCGATAGTCGTTGACGACGATGTCGATCGCCTCCGCGTCGCCGTTGCCGATCCGCAGCCAGGCCATGTTGCCCATCGGCGGATTGGCCTTGCCGAAGCGCTGATGCGCGTTCTCGACAAGCCCCATGACGGTCGCCTGCACATCGACCGGATCGCCAGAGGCCGGCCCCAGCTTGCCGCCGATGCGCAGGGCGAGGCGCGCGCCGATCCCCGCCTCGAACGCGGACAACGTGGCCTGCGGATCCCAGAACGGCGCGATGGCGACGCCGCCGACCTTGCGCTCGATCAGGCGACGCAGGAGGAAGGTCGAATCGCCCGCCGCGCCGATGCCCGGGTTGTCCGCGGTGTCGGCGAGGACCAGAGGCTTCTCGCCGTTATGGCCCACGACACGGCCGATCGCGTCCTCGATGCCCATGAAGGGCGGCGCGAGATCGGCACGCATGTCCCAGAGTTCGCGGCCCAGCCGGTCCGCGAGGGCCTGCGCCTTGGCGTGGTCGCCGTCGGCGACGACCAGGACGCGCATCCCGACCTCGGGCGTGTCGCCCCACGGGAAACCGTGGCCCAGCGATACCGAAAGGATCCCGTCCTGTCCCTCCAGAGCCTGCATGCGATCGACGAAGCCGCGCACCGGCTCGCGCGTCGTCGGGAAGATCCCGATGATACGGCAATCATGCATCGCCATGCGTGGATGGACACGACCGGCCAGCGTGTCCACGACGATGCGGAACAGCTCCTCGGCGCGGTCGGTGACGTCGATATGCGGGTATTCCTTGAAGATCACCATCGCATCCACCGACGCGACCTTGAGCTCCGTCAGGTGGCAATGCAGGTCGAGTTCGGCGGCGACCAGGACGCCCGGGCCGACCAGCGCACGGATATGGGCGAGAAGATCGCCCTCCGCGTCGGGATAGCCGTCGGCGATCATCGCACCGTGAAGGTTGATCATCACGGCGTCGACCGGCATGGCGGCGCGCAGGTCCGACAGGATCTCGTCGCGCATCGCCTCATAGGCGACGCGCGTCGTGTCGCCGGCCGGCATGGCGAAGGCGGAGAGCCCCTCGGCGACATCCCAACCCAGAGCGCGGGCGCGCTCGCGCCAGATGATCAGGGGCAACGCGAAGACATTGGGCTTGTCGCCATGGGCGCCGCCGCGCACGAACATGGTCCGCCGGAACAGGTCCATCCCGGTCGGGATGGGAGAGAAGGAATTGGTCTCCGTTCCGAGGCAGGCGGTGAAGATCTTGGTCGGCATGCGCGCGCGGCTCCCATCGCTGGATGCGCCCAGGTTAGGCGCGCGCAGCGCCCGCGTCGATGGCCGGAAGCCTGGCGCTCAGCCAAAACGCAGCAGCGGCACGGCGGC
>CAIOSQ010000198.1 GCA_903860935.1 uncultured Rhodospirillales bacterium
CTTCGACCTGCTCGTCGGCGCCGCGATCGTGCGCAGCGCGCGCGACGAGGCGATCGCCTTCGCGCTCGTCCTGCCCTGCCTCGTCCTTGCCTTCCTGTTCGGACCGGCCGGGTTCCTCGCCTTCGCGGCGCTGCGCTGGACACGCGCCGCCGCCCGTGCCGCCGCCCTCCAGGAGAGCCGCCCATGATCGCCTTCGCGCCCCTCCATCCGCCTGTCCTGCGCCTTTCCCTGCTGGGCGAGGCGTTTCGTCGCGATCCGCTCTTCGCCGGGGCGGCCGTGATCCTTGCGCTCGCCATGGTGCCGACATGTCTGGCCTGGGCGATCGACCCGCGGCTCGTCGGCGGCGTCGCGGTCTGGTCGAAGCCGCTGAAATTCGAGGCGGCGCTCGCCGTCTATCTCGGCACGCTCGCCTGGTTCGCGCGCTGGCTGCCGCCGGGCTTCGCCGCGCGGCGCGGCTATCGCGTGTTCACACGGGTCGTCGTCGTGGCGGTGGCGCTGGAGATGGCGTGGCTCGTGGGCGCGGCCGCCGCGGGCGTGCCGTCGCATTTCAACGTCGCCACACCGGCGATGGCCGCGATCTACAGCGCGATGGGCGTCTTCGCGGTCCTGCTGACCTCGGCTGCGGCGGTGCAGGGCGTCGTCATCCTGCGCGCGCGCAACGCCGGCGGCGATCCGGCGCTGCGCCTCGCCATCGGGCTCGGCCTCGTGCTGACCTTCGCGCTGACGCTGCCGGTGGCCGGGTATCTCTCGGGGGCGGCGGGCCATCTCGTCGGCGTCGAGGCCGCGGGTGCACGACGCCTCGCGCTGTTCGGCTGGGCGCGCGAGGGCGGCGACCTGCGCGTCGCGCATTTCCTCGCCACACATGCGATGCACGCCCTGCCGCTCGCCGGCTGGATCGCGGGCCGGCTGCTCGCGCCGGCGCCGGCGCGCGCCGCAATCCTCACCGCGGCGGCGGGCTATGCGGCGCTGGTCGGCGGGACCTTCCTGCAGGCCCTCGCGGGGCGGCCCTTCCTCCCCTGGCTCGGCTGACGCTTCCGCACGCGTCAGGCTCTGCTACAAGACGCGCCTGATCTTTTCAGGCGGGAGGGATGGCGATGAGCGGCGGCACCGGCATGCGAAAGGGCCTGACGGCCTATGGCGATCCCGAGTTCTCGCTGTTCCTGCGCAAGGCCTTCATCCGCGCGATGGGCTACACCGACGAGGCGCTGGAACGGCCGATCATCGGCATCGCCGACACCGGATCCGACTACAACGCCTGCCACGGCACGGCGCCGCAGCTGGTCGAGGCGATCAAGCGCGGCGTGCTGGGCGCCGGCGGTCTGCCGATGGTCTTCCCGACCATATCGCTCCACGAATCCTTCGCGCACCCGACCAGCATGTATCTGCGCAACCTCATGGCGATGGAGACCGAGGAGATGATGCGCGCGCAGCCGATGGACGCCGTGGTGGCGATCGGCGGCTGCGACAAGACGATCCCGGCCCAGCTGATGGCGATCGCCTCGGTCGACCTGCCGGCGGTGATCGTGCCGGTCGGCCCGATGCTGACGACGACGCATGACGGCGAGCGTCTGGGCGCGTGCACCGATTGCCGCCGCCTGTGGGCGCAGTACCGCGCCGGCACGATCGACGAGGCGGCGATCAAGGCGGTCACCGGACGTCTGGCGCCGACCGCCGGCACCTGCATGGTCATGGGCACCGCCAGCACGATGGCCGCCGTGACCGAGACGCTGGGGCTGACCCTGCCCGGCGGCGCCGCGATCCCGGCCGTGCATGGCGAGCGCTATCGGCACGCCGAGTATTCCGGCATGCGTGCGGTCACGTTGGCACGCGAGGGCATCAAGGCGTCGCGCTTCCTGACGCCCGCCGCGTTCCGCAACGCGCTGCGGGTGCTGCACTGCCTCGGCGGCTCGACCAACGCGGTGATCCATCTGACGGCGGTCGCGCGGCGTTGCGGCATCGTCATCGACCTCGACGAATTCGACGCGCTGGGCGAGACGACCCCCGTGCTGGTCAATCTCAAGCCGGCCGGCGAACATTACATGGAGCATCTGCACGAGGCCGGTGGCCTGCCGGTGCTGCTGCGCGAGATCGTCGACCTGCTCGACACCTCGACGCCCAACATCTCCGGCCAGACGCTGGCCGAGATCGTGGCGGGCGCGGTGGAGGCGAAGGGGCAGGGGGCGATCCGTCGCCGCGCGAACCCCGTCTATGCGAAGGGCGGGCTGCGCGTGCTGCGCGGCAACCTCGCGCCCGACGGCGCGCTCATCAAGGAATCGGCGGCGACGGCAGGGCTGCTGCGCCACGAGGGGCGCGCGGTCGTGTTCGAATCGGTCGAGGATGTCGTGAACCGGATCGACGATCCCGATCTCGACATCCGCGCCGACGATGTGATCGTGATGCGCAACGCCGGCCCCAAGGGCCATCCCGGCATGCCCGAGGCCGGCTACGTGCCGATCCCGAAGAAGCTTGCGCGCCAGGGCGTCAAGGACATGGTGCGCATCTCCGACGCGCGGATGAGCGGCACGGCCTTCGGCACGATCGTGCTGCATGTCGCGCCCGAGGCGCGGATCGGCGGGCCGCTGGCGCTGGTCGAGACCGGCGACCGCATCGCACTGGACGTGCCCGGACGGCGCCTCGACCTGCTTGTGGACGAGGCGACGCTGGCGGCGCGGCGCGCGCGGCTCGTGCCCTACGCGGTGCCCGAGACGGCGCGCGGCTACGAACGGCTGCTGCTGGAGACGATCGAGCAGGCCGATCGCGGCTGCGATTTCGGCTTCATGGCGCCGCGTCCGGCGCCGACGCGCCCGTGAACGTCGCGTGCAGGGCGAGCGGCGTCGTCGCCGCGCCGCCCAGCTCGCCGAAGAAGAACTCGAGATAGGCCTCGATGCGCGCCAGGAAGGCGGCGCGCGTGGCCGCGTCGACGACATAGGGCGTATGACCCGGCTCCAGCGACGGGCTGTGGAACGACATCACGAAGACACGCTGGCCGCGCGCCATCAGCGCGCGCGTCAGCGCCTTCATCTGGGCGAGCGAGATGCCCTCGGGCGTCAGCGTGACGCGGTCGACGACCCCGGTGCGGGCGAGCGCGCCGCGTGCCCGGCTGGGCAGCGCGGCCTCGCCCTCGACCAGCGGGAAGATCGCGGCGCCAAGGGCCGGCGCGTGACCGATGAAGCCGCGCGTCACCGGCAGTTGCAGCAGCGGCCGTGCCTCGCCGAACAGGAAAGGTTGGGGGCCGAAGCAGCGCAGATCGGGCCCGAGCTTGAAGCGCAGGTCCGTATGCGGCAGCACCGAGGTGTCGACCGCGTAGCCGAGCCGCTCCAGCGTCGTCGCGGTCGAGGGGCCAAGCCCGTAGCGTCCGGCCTTGTAGATGCGCGGCGCCTCGCCGAAGGCCTCGGCGATCCCGTCGGTCAGCACCTCGAGCTTCTGGCGTTCCAGCCCCGGCGGCAGGTTGCCGGCGAAGGAATTGGCGACCGAGACCTCCTCGACATGCGGCGGGTTGACCCAGGCATGGAGCTGCGCGCCGATCTCGCACAGCCCCGCCGCGCGCCAGCCGCCGATCAGGTCGCGGCCCAGCGGCGAGGTCACGATCGGATGGTCGAGCAGATAGGCGGGGCGAAGCCCGTAGCGCGCGAACAGCGTCTGCGCGAGCGGCAGCGCGCCGATCGCCGAGACGGCGACGTTGTGCCGCGAGAACGGTCCCTGCCAGTCGAACTGCTCCTCGGTGTCGACGACCACGCATAGATGCGGCCGGGCAAGCGCGTCCATCGGCGCGGGCGCGTGCAGCCGCGTCGCCTGCATGCCGGTCGGATCGCGTGGCCGGGCGCGCGGCGGCGGCGGCAGGGCGCCGTCGACGACGTCGCGCGCGAGACGCTCCGCGGCGACGAACTGGGCGTCGCGCGTCAGCCCCGCGACCGCGTCGGCGGCGAGCGGCGCGACGCCGCCGGCGCGCTTCTCCGCGATCCAGCGGCGCAGCTGCGCGGCGATGGCGGCGGGATCGTTGAGGACGACGCCGCGACCCTGCTCCGCGAGCAGCGCCGCGACCTCGCCGCGGTCATAGCCGAGGCCGAGCACCGGACGCCGCGCGCCGAGATATTCGAAGAGCTTGCCGGAGATCGTCCCGGATTCGCGCGGGTCGTTCCATTGCAGGTGCAGAAGGATGTCGGCGCGGCTCTGGAGACGCAGCGACTCGCGATAGGCCACCGGCGGCGCGATGCGTACCCGGTCCTCGATCCCCGCGGCGGCGGCGAGGCGCGCGACCGGGGCGAGATCGGCGCCGATGAACTCGACCACCACGTCGTCACGCTGCGCGCCGAGCAGCGCGATCGCCTGGAACAGCGGCACCGGATCGCGATAGCCGGGATAGATGATGCCCGTGTAGAGGATGCGCAGCGGCCCGTCGGTGGCGGCCGGGGCCGGCAGGTCGTCCGGCATGTCCGCGGGGGCGAAGCCGTTCATCGCCAGCGCGACGCTCTTGCCGAACTTGGCGCGCAGCCGGTCGCGCCAGATCGACGACACCGTCACCAGCGCTGCGGCGTCGCCGACGACGCGGCGCTCCCAGGCCGCTTCCAGCCGCCGTCGCCAGGGCGGGAACTCGTAATAGGGGTTGTCGATCCACAGGTCGCGGAACTCCGCGATCCAGGGCACGCCGTAGCGCTTCGCGAGGTGCCGCGCGACCAGCAGCGTCGTCACCGGCGGTGCGCTGGCATAGACGACGTCGGGCCGCCATGCGCCGAGGAACGTATCGGCGCGGCCCAGCGCCTCGGGCAGCCAGGCGATGCGGTTGTCGGGGACATGCAGCAGCGCGGCGCGCAGCGCGCCCAGGCGCCGCCGCAGCCCGTCGCGGCGCGGCGCGGCGACCGGTGCC
>CAIOSQ010000199.1 GCA_903860935.1 uncultured Rhodospirillales bacterium
CGCCATCATCAGCACCAGGGCCGTGGAGGTGAGCATCCACGCCGTGTCGCCGGAATCGATCTTGGCGTCGGCCGCCAGCGCGGGCAGCGTCGGCAGGATCGCGGCGAGGCCGGCCGCGAGACCGGCGCGCGCCGGTCGGGACATGATCGCAAACATCTGAAGTCTCCTTGTGTCGTGGCGCCGTCCGGCCCCCGGCCGGCGGCGCGGCTTCGCGCATTCGCCCCGTCCAATCAATTTTCGTGCCAGCGATCCACGCCCTGACGAGGCAAGGGAACGGCGCTGTTGCACAAGAATTGGGCGAGTTCGGGGGCGGAGTGATGCCTTATTTTCGGGCAACCCAATCAGAGGGCATCGCCATCCCGCTCGCCGGTACGGATACGCACCGCGCTGGTGAGCTCGTACACGAAGATCTTCCCGTCGCCGATCTTGCCGGTCGCCGCCGCCTTCTGGATCGCCTCGACCGCACGTGCCACGACCGCGTCGGCCACTGCGACCTCGATCTTCACCTTCGGCAGGAAGCTCACCTGATATTCGGCACCGCGATAGATCTCGGTCTGGCCTTTTTGGCGGCCGAATCCCTTGACCTCGCTGACCGTAAGCCCCTGGACCCCGAGTTCGGTGAGCGCTTCGCGCACCTCGTCGAGCTTGAACGGCTTGATGATGGCCATGACCATTTTCATGCGACGACCCTTTCCTTGCGTCCGGCCGGCGCGACGGCGCCGGGCTTCGATGGTCCAGTCCATTCAAGACGCGTGCCGCGACCCTCAAGACGCGTGCCGCGGCGTGCGATCGCCCGGCTGGACATCGCGACGGCCATGCGGCATGCCTCCTGCGCGATGACCGGAGCACATTCCATGTCCGACGACCGAAGCTGCGACGTCGCCATCGTCGGCGGTGGTCTGGTCGGCCTCAGCCTCGCCCTCGCCCTCGCCGGCGCCGGGCTCGAGGTGATCGTGATCGACCGCGAGACCCCGGCCAACACCGCCGCCGACGCCGCGGACGGACGCTCTTCGGCGATCGCCTGGGGATCGCAACGCGTGCTCGCGGCGCTCGGGATCTGGGACGCGCTTGGACCGCATGCCGCGGCGATCGACGACATCCGCGTGTCGGACGGCACGTCGCGCCTGTTTCTCCATTACGACCATGCCGACGTCGCCGACCATCCGCTCGGCTACATCGTCGAGAACCGGCACACGCGCCGCGCGCTGCAGGCCGCCGCGGCGACGCGGCCACGGCTGCGCTGGCTGGCGCCGATGGGCGTCGCCGCCATCGCGGACGGACCGGCCGCGCGGCGCCTCGTCCTCGCCGATGGCAGCCAGATCGCCGCACGCCTGGTCGTCGGCTGCGACGGCAAGCGATCCTTCGTGCGCGACGCAGCCGGGATCTCAGCCTTCACCCATCGCTACGGCCAGAGCGGGATCGTCGCCACGCTGCGCCACGAATTGCCGCACGCCAACATCGCCCATGAGCGTTTCCTGCCCGCGGGCCCCTTCGCGATGCTGCCCCTGCCGGATGCCGCCGGCGCGCATCGCTCCTCGATCGTCTGGACGGAGCGCGAGGCGCTTATCCCACACTTGATGGCACTCGACGACGACGCCTTCGCCGCCGAGGCCGGGCGGCGCTTCGGCCCCTGGCTCGGCGCGCTGATGCCCGAGGGGCGGCGCTTCGCCTATCCGCTCGAGATCGTCCATGCGGCCAGCTATGTCGCGCCGCGCCTCGCGCTGGCGGGCGACGCGGCGCATGCGATCCATCCGATCGCGGGCCAGGGCTTCAACCTCGGCCTGCGCGATGTCGCGGCCCTCGCCGAATGCGTCGTCGACGCGGCGCGGGTGGGGCTCGATATCGGCGCCCCGGACGTGCTCGCGCGCTACGCGGGCTGGCGACGCGTCGACACGATGTCGCTGCTGGCGGTCACCGACGCGCTGAATCGCCTGTTCTCCAACGACATCCCGGCGCTGCGCCTCGCTCGCGACATCGGCCTCGCCACGGTCGACCGCATCGCGCCGCTCAAGCGACTGCTCATGCGCCACGCGATGGGCGTCGTCGGCGATCTGCCGCGACTGGTCCGCGGCGAGCCTCTCTGACCCGCCGCCGCCGGATCACGACCCGGAGAGGGCGCGGCGCAAGATCTGCGCGAGTTGCGGCGGCTCGGCCAGGAAGGGCATCGGCCGGCAGGCCCGAAGCGTCGCGAGGCCGAGGCGCGCGACCCGCGTGCCCGCGAAGAGACCGACGCCGAGCCGCGCCGAGACCGTGCCCGCCACCTTGTGGCCGAGCCCGCCCAGCATCTCGGCCGTGACCTCGCCCGCAAGATCGGCCCCGGCCACGCCCACCGCCTGGACGATCACGCGGCGCAGCAGGCCGAGCGCGGCGAGCCCGCCCGGCCTGAAGCCGTAGATCGCGGCGATCTCGCGGATCATGCGCAGCGAGCGCGCGACGACCAGCACCGCGTCGAGCAGCGCGAGCGGGCTCGCGGCCGTCCCGAGCGCCGTGTCGCGGGCCGCGCGGCCGACCGCCGCCATCGCCGCGCGGTCGAGCGCGGCCAGCACCTCGCGCTCGAACAGGCCGAGCGCGTCGCGCGCGGCATAGGTCTCGACCGTCATCGCCTGGAACCGCGCGAGGCCAGGCATCGCCCCCGGGCTCCCGGCGAGCTGCGTCGTCATCGCGGCGAACCAAGCGTCGGCGGCACCGGCGCGATCCTCGGACAGCAGGCGCGCGCTCTCGTCCTGGAGCGCCTCCACCGCCGCGATACGACGATATTCCCCGACCTCGTGGCGGACCCAGAAGATACCCGCCGTCAGCGTCGCCACCAGCAGCGCCGCCGCCACCCAGCCCAGACCGGGCGCGAGAGAGGCGGCCTCGACCACGAAGCGCACCGCCTGCAGCAGCGAGACGAACGCGATCAGCGCGAGGCAGAGCCAGCCGAAGCGGCGACGCCAGGGCGTCGACCGCAGCGGCGGCGGAAGGCCGGCGTCGAGCGCGTCCGGCGCCTCCGCGCCGACGGCGCGCGGCGCGCGCGCCACGAACTCGGCACGGTCGTAGAGACCGGGCGCGATAGGCGGCGGATCGCGCGTGGTCATCGCAGCCGGTCTCCCACCAGATGATCGAGCGCCTTGTCGAGATTGATGCCCGGAAAGGGTCGTTCGCGATGGCCCGACAGCTCGGGCGGCGCGAAATCGGCGTAGACGAACCCGCCAGCCGGCCAATCCGCCGCGCGCGGTGCGGCCGGCGGAACGTCGCTCGGCACCAGCGTACGCAGCGCGCCCGCATCGCCGGCAAGGACGCCGCGCAGGGCCGCGCGCTGCGCCCCGTCGCGGCGGATCCAGCCATCCTCGGTGGCGCGAATGGCCGCCAGCACATCGAAGCGCAGGCGACCACGCGCCATCGGCGCCGCCCAGTCCGTGCCCACGAAGATCTCCTCGATGAGGGCGCGGGCGTTGAGGTACTGGCCCGTGGTGACATGGTCGATCTTGGTCGCCGCGACGAGCACGCGGTCGATGCGCGCGCGCACGCGGTCGAGCAGCGGCACGCGACGGTAGCGAAAGGCCTCCAGCGCGGCGAGCAGCGCGCCGCGCGCGTCGGCGAGGGCGGCTGGACCGCGACCCAGCGCGCCGATGACGTCGAACAGCACGATCTGCCGGTCGAACGGCGCGACGTGGCGTGCATGAAAGGGCAGGACGACGCCGTCGCGATAGGCGGCATGACGAGCGGCCATCGCGGCATGAAGCGCGGCGCCGGCGAGCGCGGCCGGCAGCGGCGCGGGCGGCGGAGGCGCAGCGGAGGCATCGCCCGGCGGAACCAGCAGCCGGCCCGGCGCGAGATGAAGCATGCCCGCGGCGCGCAGCCGCGCCAGCATCGCGCCATAGGCGGCAACGACCGTCTCGGCGGCGGCGGCGTCGCCCGCCACGGCCAGCGCCTGCCCCAGCCACGTGCCGGTCGCTTCCGCGGCGAGGCCACCCGGGGCCTGCAGCCGCGCGAGGACCCGCGCGCTCCAGGCGGCATAGTCGAATTCAAGCATGTCGAGGTCGAGAAGCCACTCGCCGGGATAGTCGACGATGTCGAGCGTCACCCGACGCGGCGACGGGGCCGCGGTCTCGAGGATCAGTCGCACGCCGCAGGATGCGCGCGTCGGTGCCGGCCAGGACGGAGGATCGGCGACAAGCCCGGCGAGATTCTCCGCATAGGGAAAGGCCGGCACGCCAGGCAGCGTCTCGATGCGGGTGGTCCACCCGGGTGCGCCGAGCGTCCCGGCGAAGAGCGGCAGCGCCGCGGGATGCGCCCCGCCATGGCGCAGCGCATGGATCAGGCTGGTCGTGAAAACGGTCTTGCCGGCGCCCGACAGGCCGGTAATTGCGATGCGCAGATGATCGCGACCCAGCGCAGCCTCGGCGGCGCGGCGTGCCGATCGCGCCCGCGCCCCGACCCATCCGACAACGCGGCGCAGTTCATGCGCGACGGCGAAAGGATCGGCCATCGCGCGACCCGGGTCGCCGCTCAACCGGCTGGCGCGTCCCGCGGCTCGCGTCGCAGGCCGCGCGCCTCGAGATTGGCGAGATACTCGGCCCAGATCCGGTCGCGATCCTCGCCGAGTTCGCGCAGATACTGCCACGAGAAGATGCCGGTATCGTGGAGGTCGTCGAAGCGGATCCGGATGGCATAGTTGCCGACCTGCTCCAGCGCGATGATGCCGACATGGAGGCGGCCCGCGACGATCTGCTTTTGCGAGGCACCGTGACCCTGGACCTCGGCCGATGGGCTCTCGACGCGCAGCAATTCCGCCGGGTAGACGAAACGGACGCCGTCGTCGAAGGCGACCTCCAGTTCCTTCTCCGCCTTGCGCAGACGGATCTCGACCGGCCAATGCGCCGGCGCGAAGCCGCTCATTGCGCCGCGCCCTCAGGCCGCGTCGTCGAGGCCGCGTCGTCGAGGCGGCGCGCCTCGTCGACGAGCATGATCGGGATCCCATCGCGGATCGGAAAGGCGAGACCTGCGGCGGCGCTGACCAGTTCCTGGTGCTCACGGTCGTAGCGCAGCGCCTGCTTGGTGAGTGGGCAGACGAGGATCTCGAGCAGCTTCGGATCGATGCCCGAGGGGACGGATTGCTCGTTCATGCGGGGGGCTCCGGTCGCGGTCAATGGCGGGGGCGATCGTCGCTCTCGCCGCCGCGCAGCGCGGCCATCTCCATCAGGGCGATGAGCGTCCGCGCGCGCGCCCCGGGATCGGGCGCCTCGAGCAAGGCCTGCTTTTCGTTCGCGGAGAAGGGACAGACCATGGCCAGGGTGGTGATCAGCCGGTCGTCGGGCGTGTCGGAGATCGCTTCCCAGTCGGCGGCGATGTCGTTGGTCTTGAAGTAGCGCTTGATGGTGCGCAGCATCGCGTCGCGATCGACTCCCGTGACGCCGCCCTGGGTGTCGCGATCGCCGCGCCAGGGATCGTAGTCGACGCGCATGCGCCGATAGCCGCGCTGCTCCGCCATCTCCTCGCGGATCGTGAAGCGGCACATGCCGGTGAGCGTGATGAGATAGCGATAGCGCCCCGAATCGTGCTCGGCGAAGGAGGTGATCCGCCCGAGGCACCCGATCGGATAGAGGCCGGGCGCGGTCTGGCCACGTTCCGCGTCGAGCGGCTGGATCATGCCGATCGCACGCTGCGGCGCGCCGAGCGCGTCGTCGATCATCGCCACGTATCGCGGCTCGAAGATGTTGAGCGGCAAGCGTCCGCCAGGCAGGAGCAGCACGCCCGGCAGCGGAAAGACCGGGATGATCTCGGGCAGGATCCAGGCCGGATCCTGCCCGCCGCCGGCCGCCATCGGCGAGGCGCCCCGGGACATGGTCAGGAGAACATCATCGACGACAGCCGGCGCCGGCCGGAGACCGTCAGGGCGTGGGTGGGGCCGAGCGCCTCCCAGAACTTGATCAGCTGCCTGCGCGCAGCGGCCTCGTTCCAGGCGCGGTCGCGCTTGAAGCTCTCGAGCAGTTGGTCCATCGCCGCCTCCTGCTGGCCGCCACCGAAAAGCGCGATGGCAAGGTCGAGGCGCGACTGATGGTCGTTGGGGTCGTGGGCGATCTTCTCGAGCAGCTGCGCGACCTCGCCTTGAGCCTGCGCGGCCTGGGACGCGAGTTCGATCTGCGTCAGCAGCTGCTGCGCTTCGGCGGATTTGCGCGCATCGGCGGGCAGGGCGTCGAGAAGCTGCCGCGCACGCTCGGTGTCGCCGCCATCGACATGGCAGCGCGCGAGGCCGATCGCGGCGGCGACGTTGCCGGGCTCATGCGCCAGGATCTGGCCGTAGATCGCGCTGGCAGTGCCGGCATCGCCGGCCTCGGCCGCTTCCTTGGCCTGATCCAGCGCCTGCTGGATCGGGGACGGCGCCGCGGCACCGCCGAGCTTCTTCACGAATTGCCGGATCTGGCTTTCCGGCAGCGCGCCGACGAAGGCGTCGACCGGGCGTCCGCCCTTGAACGCGTAGACGGCGGGAATCGACTGGACCCGCAGCTGCTGGGCGAAATAGGGATGCTCGTCGGTGTTGATCTTGACGAGCTTCACGGCGCCGTTCGCTTCCTTCACGACCTTCTCGATGATCGGGCCGAGCTGCTTGCACGGTCCGCACCAGGGCGCCCAGAAATCGACGATGACGGGCGTCGCTTGAGACGCGACAAGCACATCCTGCTCGAAGCTCTCGTCGGTGCCGTCCTTGATGAGGTCGCTCGGCGTGGCGGCGGCGCGGCCGCCGATCAGCGTTTCCATGTTGCCTCTCGAAACCGGTCTATGTCGCGGTCGGTGTCGTGCCGCCGGCATCGGGTCCGCGGGCGCGGCGACGGTGCCGCGTTCGCCCCCCCGGCGCGCACTGACAACACATGGACCGTCCCGGGCGCCATGACAACCCCGCGCGGAGATGTCCCGGGGACGCATGGCGAGACACCCTGCGCGAGCGCTTGCATTCCAATCGGTCCTGGCTATTATCCGCCCCGCTTCGCCGACGCGGTCCTGCCGCGGCGCGCGCAGCCCCGGAATGGCGCCCGCGGGAGTAGCTCAGTGGTAGAGCATCACGTTGCCAACGTGAGGGTCGAGGGTTCGAACCCCTTCTCCCGCTCCATTCCGATCACGCAGACCGTGAGATGATCCTTTCCCGACGCACCGCGTTCATCCTCGCCGCCGCGACGGTCGCGTCGGGCGGCTGCGCGATGCCGCACGAACCCGACCACACGCATAGCGTCTTTTTCGCGCCGGATTCGGACGCGCTCGACGTGGCGGCCCGCGACGTGCTGCTGCGGTTGGCGGCAGAGATCGCCGCAGACCGGCCGAAATCGGTCGCCATCGACGCGTTCGCCAATCGCCGCGACGACGGCACCGAGAATGTCATGCTCGCCGCCCGTCGCGCGAGCGCCGTGGCGGCGGCGCTTCAGGCCGCCGGCGTGGATCCGCGCCGGATGGCCATCGCCGTGCGCGGCGCGGCGGATCGCGCGGGCGCCATGCCGCTCGAGGGCAGGCGCGTCGACATCCGGGTCCGGCGCTGACGCATCAGCGCCGCGGCGCCGGCGTCACGGTGTCGCGAGGAAGACCTGGCCCTTGTCGATCTCGCCCACGACCTCGCGGCGCGCGCGGAACTCGACCTCCTGGACCGAATAGCCATAGGCCTTGAAGAAATTCACGGCGTCCATGAGTTCCAGGTCCTGGCGGTGCCAGTAGCTGGGCTCGTAGAGGAAGAAGATCTTCGGCCGGTCGCGCTCGATCAGCCCACGCATGCCGAGCAGCGCGTTGTACTCCTCGCCCTGGGCGAGCAGCTTGATGAGATCGACGCGCGGCAGCGGGTTCTGCGCCAGCCATTCGTCGATCGCCACCACCGGCATCTGGACCGACGGCGTGTCCTTGCCGACATTGGCCGCCACCAGGCTCGCATTGGCGAAATTGCCGATCGAATCGTCGTGCAGATAGAAGTTGCGCATTTCGCTGCGCGCCGAGACCGCGGCCTCGACCGTCGTGACCCAGTCGATCCCGTTCAGCGTGAGGTTGCGCCGCAGACGTCCCATCGGATGCGGGTCCGGTTCGAACACCACGACATGACCGGTCGGGCCGACGCGATTGGCCATGATCACCGAATGCATGCCGACATTCGCGCCGATGTCGAGCGCCACCTGTCCCGGGCGCAGCATGCGGTTGATCAGCTTCGAGACCTCGGGCCGGAAGGCGCCGTAGAAGAAGATGTACCACTCGAGGAAGGACTGGGTGTCGCAGTGGAACAGCAATCCGTCGTCGTAATCGACGACCGAGCGGATCGGTCGCGCGTTGCCCGGCGGATAGAGCATGCGCACGACCCGGTCGGTGCCCTTCGGATGGAAGCGCCGGGTGATTCGGGCCAGCAGATGCACCCATTCCGGGGCCTGCGGCGTCCTCTGTTCTGACATTTCGCCTCTCGGGACCCGCGCCTCGATGGCGACGAGCGATGGTGAAGACATCCCTGATCTCCGGTTATCCGCTGCAAACCCGACCTGTCAAGAACGGGTAGCCAGCCTGGTTTCTTCCAGGTCCCGCGCGAGGATCAGGCGCAGGGCGCGCGGGACCTGCGCCACGGCAGCGGCAGCAGGCTGGTCGTCGTGCCGCCGCTCCTGTCGGGGGAGGGCGTCAGCCCTTCACGCCGCTCGAGACGAAGGTGTCGACGATCCGACGCTGGAACAGGAAGAAGAGAAGCAACATCGGCAGGCTCGCGAGGACGGCCCCCGCCATCAGCCCGCCGTAATTGCCGAATTCCTCCTCGACGAATTCGCGCAGGCCGATCTGCACGGTCCGCGAGGAGGGTTCCGTGCTCATCAGCATCGGCCAGAAATATTCGTTCCAGCTGTCCATCGCGAGGACGATGGCGATCGCGGCGATCGCGGGCCCGATATTCGGCACCGCGACATGCCACAAGGTGGTCCAGCTTCCGGCACCGTCCATGCGCGCGGCCTCGTAGAGTTCGCGCGGGATCGACAGGAAGTGCTGACGCAGCAGGAAGGCCGCGTAGGGCATCGCGAGATGGGGAACGATCAGCGCCGTCCAGGTGTCGAACCAGTCGAGCTCCGCCATCAGCAGATAGAGCGGGATCATGGTCAGCTGCGGCGGCACCATCATGGCGGCCAGCACCAGGACGAAGAGCGCGTCGCGGCCACGGAAGCTCCAGCGCGCGAAGGCGTAGGCGGCGAGCAGCGCGATCACCAGCTCGCCGACGACGCGCAGCGCCGTCGTGGCGACGCTGTTCCAGACATAGGTACCGAAGGCGCGCTCGCCGAAGAGCCGCGCGTAGTTTTCCATGGTCGGCGCGTCCGGCCAGGGCTGCAGGCGATAGACCTCGTTCGGCACCTTGAAGGAGGTGCCGAGAACGATCGCCATCGGAACGACCACGCTGAGGCACAGCGCCACGAGGACGGCATGGCCGGCGAAGCGCCAGCCAGGCGAGGGACGGAATGCGGCCTCGCTCATCGCTCGTACGCGACGCGGCTGTCGAGCAGGGCGAACTTTGCCGCGACGAGCAGCAGGAGCAGCGCGAACAGCATTACCGTCCCCGCGGCGCCTCCGCCGATGTCGAAGCTGCGCATCGCCAGCTGGTAGACCATGTAGAAGAGATTGGTCGTGCCGTTGCTCGGTCCCCCCTGCGTCAGGATGTCGATCGGCGTGAAGCATTGCTGCAGGGTGAACAGGATCGTCGAGATCAGGACGAAGAGCGTGGTCGGCCCGAGCAAGGGCCAGATCAGGCTGCGCAGGATCCGCCAATCCCCCGCCCCGTCGATGCGCATCGCCTCGACGAGGTCGCGCGGAATGGCGGACAGGCCGGCGACGTAGATCAGGACGTGGAAGCCCAGGACCTTCCAGGACGACAGGCCGATCACGAGCCAGATCGCGCGCTCCGCGTCGGCGAGCGGGTTCCCCATCGCGACGCCCGCCATCGCGAGCAGCGCGGGCACATGACCACCCATCGGATTGAGCAGCCAGAGCACGACGACGGACACGACGACGAAGCTGATCAGGGTCGGCAGGAAGAGGATCGTCCGGTACGCCGCGCCACGCCCACCCAGCGACCAGACGAAGACGGCGATCGGGATCGGCAACAGGACCTTGAGCGGGATCGACGCGGCGAGATAGATGACGGTGTTGTAGCTCGCCGCCGCGAAGAGGCTACCGGACGTGACCGACGCGAAATTGGTCAGGCCGACGAACGGCATCGCCGCGCCGGGCGCCATGTTCCAGCGCACGACGCTGAGATAGGCCGTATGCACCAGCGGCCAGTAGGTGAACACCGCCAGCAGCGCAAGCATCGGCGCCAGATAGAGGTAGGGCTCGGGATCGCGCCCCTGCCCCCAGGAAGACCGCATTGCGCCTACCGTCAGCGCCCGGCATTCGCGCGGGCGAGGATCTCGTTGACCCGCGCGACGGTGCGCGGCGCCAGGTCGGCCGCCGTCCCCTTCCCGGCCCACAGGGCATCGATCATGTTCGCGATCTCGGTCTGGGCCTCGATCGCACCGAAGGCCGGCCAGCGATCGGTGTCGACCGTCTCCGCCATCTGGGCGATCGAGGGCTGCACGAGCGGAAACTCGCGCGCGTAGCGAGCCATCTCGGGATCGGCGAGCGGATCGACCGACAGCGGCATGTAGCCGGTCTCGCGCGACCAGCGATTGGCGATCTCGCGGCGCGAGAGGAATTCGAGGAGCCGCAGCGAGGCCGCGCGGCGCGGCCCCTCCGGCGCGAAGACCATGACCGCAGCGCCACTGTTCGGCGTGCGCCGCGGCCGCTCGCCGAAGCGCGGATAGTTCGCGACGCCGAGTTCGAACCGACCCTCCGCGGCAGCCACGAAGCTGCGCAGCGCGGCGGAGGAGGTGATGTACATGCCGAGCTGACCGGCCTGGAACGCGGCGGTCCATTGCTGATCGTTGGCGATCGGCATGACCCGGTGGCGAACCGCGAGATCCTGCCAGAGCTGCAGGGCGGCGATGCCCTCGGGGCTGTCGAACAGCGCCCGCATCCCGTCGCGCGCCAGATAGGTCGCGCCTGCGTTCGTGACCATCAGCATCGTGCCGTAGTCCTTGTTGGCGGCGTGAAGCTGCGCCACGCCACCTTTCCCGGTGCGCTGGACGATCTGTTTCGCCGCCTCGACGACGTCGTCCCAGGTCCGGGGGCTACGCTCCGGATCCAGTCCGGCCTGCCGGAACAGATCCCGGTTGATGTAGACGAGCGGCGTCCCGTAGCTGTGCGGGATCGCGTAGATCCGCGTCCCCACCCGGCCGATGTCGAGGAACGTGGGCAGGTAGCGCGCCAGCCATGCATCCGCGGCAGGATCGGCGTTGATCTGCACCGCTGGCAGGTTATTGAGATGGAAGATGATGTTCTTGCCGATGACCTGCGAGACATCGACCGGACGGCGCGCCGCGATCGCCGCCTGCAACTCGGCGGTGATCTGCTCCGACTGCCGGAACACGTCGCGCACTTCGACATCCGGGTTCTCGGCCTGGAAGGCGTCGAGCAACGCGCGCAGGATCTTGCCCGATGTCCCGGTCTGGTAGTGCATGAAGGTGATCGCGATGCGCTGCTGGGCGTGCGCCGCCGTGGCGCTCCCGATCACCGCGGCGCCCGCCGCGACCAGATGCCTGCGTCCGATGGACATGAAAACGCTTTCCTTCCGCCGATGACCGTCGGGAGCGAGACATGCGCATGCGATGAGACGCGACGGCGTCGCGACCATGACGTTTGCGCGACGCACCCCGCGCCGCGACCGATGCGTCGTCACGAGGACGACACGACACGGTCTCCTGGCCGCAAACAAAGCCAGCCACTCCTGCCGCCGCAAATCACGTCAGGCGGGGAACACGCATGGCTTTCAGGGTACTGCAGATTTCCGACACGCATATCAGCCGGGAACGTCCCTTCTTCGTTCCGAATGTCGAGGCGATCCTTGGCCATGTCGC
>CAIOSQ010000200.1 GCA_903860935.1 uncultured Rhodospirillales bacterium
CAGCTCCTGCGCCCGCGCGAAGGCGAGCGCCGCGGTGTCGCAGAGTTCGACCTCCGCGCCGGGGCCGCGCGTGCGCGCGACGTTGTAGGCCGGCGTCACCCTGGGCATCGTCACGAGGGCACGCGTGCCGGTGGCGCGCGCGGCCTCGGCCGTCGCGATCGCGTGGTTGCCGCCGGAGACCGTGACGATGCCGCGCGCGCGGGCGGCCTTGTCCATGGTCGCGAGCTTGTTGAGGACGCCGCGCATCTTGAACGAGCCGCCGAGCTGCAGGCATTCCAGCTTCAGGAACACGTCGGCGTCGAGGCGCCGCGACAGAGGCTCGCTGCGCCATAGCGGCGTGGCGCGCACGCGGCCCGCGATGCGGGCGCGGGCCGCCTCGATCCGGGCGAGATCGACGTCGAACTCCATGGTCATTCCTTCCAGCCGCGGCGGCGGCGCGCGGCGATCAGCGTGTTGTCGAGCAGGCAGGCGATGGTCATCGGCCCGACGCCGCCGGGAACCGGCGTGATCGCGCCGGCCACCGCGGCCACCTCTGCATAGGCGACGTCGCCGACGAGGCGGGATCCGCCGCCGGCGGTCGCGACGCGATTGATGCCGACATCGATCACCGTGGCACCCGGCCTGATCCAGTCGCCACGCAGCATCTCCGGCCGTCCGACCGCGGCGATCACGATGTCGGCGCGGCGGCAGATCGCCGGCAGGTCGCGGCTGCGCGAATGCGCGATCGTGACCGTGCAATCGGCGGCGAGCAGCAGCTGCGCCACCGGCTTGCCGACGATGTTCGAGCGGCCGACGACGACCGCCTCGGCACCGGCGAGCGCGATGCCCGCCTCGTGCAGCAGGATCATGCAGCCGCGCGGCGTGCACGGCACGAGCGCCGGCCCGCCGGTTGCAAGCAGCCCCGCGTTGACGACGTGGAACCCGTCGACATCCTTGGCCGGATCGATGGCGGCAAGCACGGCCTGGGAATCGACATGCCGCGGCAACGGCAGCTGGACGAGGATGCCATCGGTCTCGGGATCGGCGTTCAGCCGCGCGATCAGTCCAAGCAGATCCGCCTGGCTGGTCTCGGCCGGCAGGCGATGCTCGATCGAGCGCATGCCGGCCTCGCGGGTTGCGATCCCCTTGTTGCGGACATAGACCGCGCTGGCCGGATCCTCGCCGACGAGCACCACGGCGAGGCCGGGCGGTGCGGGCAGCGCCGCGACCTCGCGCGCGAGGCGGGCACGCAGGGACGCCGCGATGGATTTCCCGTCGAGGACCCTGGCGCTCATGCGGATGTCCTTCCTGAGAGGGCAGGTGCCAGGCGCGCGGCAAGTCCAGCCGCGTCGCCGTCGATGCGCACGCGCTTGACGCGCTGCGTGGCGCCGGCCTCCAGCATCAGCGCGCGGCGCGGCAGGCCGAAGGCTTTCGCGAGCAGGCGCAACAGCGCCTCGTTGGCTGCGCCGTCCTCGGGCGGCGCCGAAACCCGGGCACGCAGCATCGCGCGTCCCGCTGCGTCCGTCTCGACGCCATCCAGGGCATCGCGTCCGCCCCGCGGCGTCAGTCGTACCGTCAGCAATGCTCCAGTCCCTGACGGGGCGGGCGCAAGCGGCGAGGCACGCGTCACTGCAACGCCGGCACGAGGTCGTAGAGGACCAGGTCGCGCAGGAAATAGAGAACCAGGATGAGCACGATCGGCGAGATGTCGACACCGCCGATGGCCGGAACAAATCGGCGCAGCGGTCGCAGGACCGGCTCGGTAACGCGCCACAGGAACTCGCCCAGCCCGCGCACGACCGTGTTGTAGCCGTTGACGACGTTGAACGCGATCAGCCAGGAGAGGATCGCCTGCGCGATCAGGACCCAGATGTAGAGCGTCACGACGGTGTCGATCAGGCGGGCTATGGCGACCATGGGGCGCGTCTCGGCAGGTCTGGGAGCTTCGGAAAACGATCGCGGCTGACCGTACACGACCGCCACGCATCGCGGCAACATATTGGCACTGCGTCGTTTTTTGCGGCGTGACGCCGCCGTCGCGACCCCGAGCGGAAAACTTGACAGGTCGCGCTCCACGCCTATGATCCGCGCCTCTTCCGGACCGGTGGGGCTGTAGCTCAGCTGGGAGAGCGCCTCGTTCGCAATGAGGAGGTCGACGGTTCGATCCCGTTCAGCTCCACCAACCCGCTCCTCGCGTCATGCGTGTCCTTGGGCCGGTCCTCGCTTCGGGGACCGGTGGGTCGGCCCTTAGTCGCGGCGCGGATCTTCCGGCATGCCCACCCGGCCGAGGCCGGGCAGGCGTAGCGCGAGGCCCAGCGGATCGAGGCCGAAACTCAGCCCGGCGATATTGACCTCGACGCCTTCCTCCGCCGCGAGGGTCAGGCCGAACAGCCCCCAGAGCGAGACTTGCAGACCCGTGCCGCTCGGCGCAGCGCCAGCGAAGCGTGCGGCGCCGAGATAATCCTTGCCGATCGCCGTGGGCGGCAGGTCGAGCCGCAATTCGGGCACCGCGCGCGCGATGGTCGCGGTGAAGGTGTTCGAGTTCGGTCCCGGCCAGAGCGTGTAGTCGCGCCGGTGGGGATAGTCCTGTGCGGCGGCGACGATGCGCGGGATCGCACGCTCCGCCGCCTCGCCCTCCAACTGGGCATAGAGTTCGGGCATGGCGCCGAACCAGCGCCGGTCGGGCTGGCCGCCGGAGATCGCGAGCGCGTCGCCGCCGCGCAGCGCGCGCCAGCCGATGATCTGGTAGCTGGTCCAGTCGGCGGCGTCGCGCGGCTTTACCGCGATCCAGGTATGGACCCCGAAGGCGCCGCGCCAGCCGACGGCACGCGCGCCATAGACCTGGACCAGCGCCTGGCGCGCAGTCGCCGGATCGGGCGCGAGGCCCACGGGCTCGCGGCTGGCCGTGCGCCAATCCGCGGCCGCGCCGCCCGCGCCGAGGAGCGCCGCCGCCGGCCCCGCGCGGAGCAGCGCGAGCAGCAGCAGCGCGCGC
>CAIOSQ010000201.1 GCA_903860935.1 uncultured Rhodospirillales bacterium
CCGCGATCCCGTCGCCGTGATGCCGCCGCCGTGATGCCGCCGCGTGGGGTCAGGCTGGCGCGGCCAAACCCCGTCGAAGCCTCAGTTTCGGGGTGGTGACGCGATCTCCGGTCCCATGACGAGATCGGGGATCCACAGCGTGATACCCGGGATGAAGGTGACGAGGATCAGGGTGATGACCAGCGGCACGAGCAGCGGCAGCGTCGCCTTGGTCACCTTCTCGAAGGACTCGCCGCTGATCTCGGTCATGATGTAGAGGCCAAGCCCCATCGGTGGTGTCGCGAGCCCGATCAGCAGCGCGAGCGTGATGATCAGCCCGAAATGCACGCGGTCGATGCCGAACTGGTCGATCACCGGCAGCAGCACGGGGACCAGGATCAGCTTTGCGGGCACGGGCTCGATCAGGCAGCCGATGATCAGCAGGAAGACGATGAGCAGGAACAGGAAGACGTGCTTGTCGGTCGTGACGAACAGCACCGCATCGCCCATCATCTGCGGCACGCGCTCGATCGCGAGCAGCCAGCCCATGACCGTGGAAAAGCCGATGATGACCATGATCACCGAGGTGATCAGCATGGTCTGGGTCAGGGCGTTCCAGATCTTGCGCCAGCTCAGCGTCCGGTAGAACGCGCCAAGGGCGACGGCGTAGAAGCAGGCGAGCACGCCGCCCTCGGTCGGCGTCGTCATGCCCCAGGTGATCGAGCCGAGGATGATGATCGGCGAGACGAGTGCCGCAAGCCCGTGCCAGGCCGAGGACACGACCTCGCCCATGGTCGCGCGCTCGCCGCGCGGGAAGCCGCGCTTGCGGGCAATCACGTAGTTGAAGACCATCAGCGACACGCCGAGCAGCACGCCGGGCAGGATGCCGCCCAGGAAGAGCCGCGCGACCGACGTGCCGGAGATGAAGCCGTAGACGACCAGCGGCACCGACGGCGGGATCAGCGGCCCGACCAGCGCCGAGCAGATCGACAGCGCCGCCGCGAAATCCGCCGGGTAGCCATGCTGGCGCATCGCCTTCACTTCCATCGACCCGAGTCCGGCGATGTCGGCGACGGCGGTCCCCGAAGATCCCGCGAAGATCATGGAGGCGAGGACGTTGACCTGGGCGAGGCCGGCGCGGAAATGGCCGACCAGCGCGTTGGCGAAATTGAAGATGCGGTCGGTTAGGCCGATCTCGTTCATCAGCATGCCGGCCATGATGAAGAAGGGCACCGCCAGCAGGGCGGGGCTGTCCACGCCCTCCAGGATCTGGGTCGGGACGATGTAGAGTTCGTCGCCGAAGCCGGCATAGAGCAGCGTCACAACGACCGCGCCGCCGATCGACATGCCGATCGGCACGCGCAGCATCATGAGGGCGATGAAGAGGCCGAACAGAATCCAGGTCATGTCAGAGCACCGCGCCATGGCCCTTGGCGCGCGACGGCAACCCGAGCGCGGCGCGGGCCAGATCGAGCGCGACGTCGAGCGCCACGAGGAAAGAGGAAACGAAGAGCGGGAGCGAGAGCGCCCAGCGCGGCAGCCCGGTGAGTTCGATCTCGCCCTCCTGCGTCGCGAGGATCTCGGGCGCGACCAGCAGGATGGTGCCGAGCACGCCCAGCACCACGAGGTCGGCGAAGATCCGGAGCACGGCCTTTCCGCCGCCACCCAGCCGGTCATGGATGAAATCCACGGTGATGTCGGTGCCCCGGCGGTAGACGACATACATGCCGAGAAAGGTGCACCAGACGAAGAGCACCGTGGTCCAAGGGAAGACCAGCAGGATGCCGCGATCGGAGACGCCGCGGACCAGGATGTTGACCATGTTCGAGACGAGCATGATCGCGAGGCAGGCATTGGCGGCGCGCAAGAACAGCGTCTCGAGCGCCGCCAGCCAGGTTTCGATACGGTCGATCGCCGCGCTCATGGCGCGCCAGTCCCGCGTTCAGCTCGTCTCGTCGCGCTCACTTGCTCCGCGCCGTCGCGACCGCCGCCATGTAGCCCTTCGGGAGCGTGCCGGACTTCTCCGCCGCGTCGTAGAACTCCTTCATGCGCGCGACGAAGGGCGCGATGTCGACGTCGCTGTAGGTGACGCCGCGCGCCTTCATGCGCGCGATCGACTCGTCGGCTTCGCGGCCCATCAGGTTCTGGCTGTAGGCGCCCGCCTCGGCATAGGCGCGCAGCAGCGCCTGCTTCGCCTCCGGCGACAGCCGGTCCAGCGCGCGCGCGTTCGTCATGAACGCGATCTCCTGATAATACTCGTTGTGGCGCACGATGTGCGGCGCGACCTCGTAGAAGCGCATGGACTCGACCAGCGCGATCGGGCTGTTCACCGCTTGGACGATGCCGCTGTTCATGGACTGGTAGACCTCGGTCCAGGGCAGGACGCGGGTCTCGGCGCCCAGATGGTTCCACACGTCGGCAGCCAGCTTGTCCGGATGCAGGCGCAGCTTCAGGCCCTTCATCTCGGCGAGGCTTGCGATCGGCTTCTTGGTGACGAGCACGCGATAGGGACCGCGCACCATCGCGCCCAGATCGCCGATGACCGTGATCCCCGCGACCTTGCGCGCGTCGCCGATCCAGCCCTGGACCAGTGGGCCGTTGGTGAAGCGCACCCAGTGCTCGCGATCGTCGAACAGGAACGGGGCGCTGATCCATTTCGCGTCCGGCACCCATTTCTGCAGATAGGACGCGCCCTCGGCATAGATGTGGATCGTGCCCATCTTCAGCTGCTCGAGCACCGCGTCGTCCTTGCCGAGCTGCTCCGACGGATAGACCTGGATCTTGAACTTGCCGCGCGAGTGCTGGTCGACGAGGTCGGCGAAGCGCTGGAAGACCTTGCCTTCCGGGCTGTCCGCGGGCTGCTTGGTCGACAAGCGCCAAGTCTGCGCGGCTGCCGGCGCCGCGACGGCGGTGACGGCGAGCGCGGCGCCCAGAAGGGCGCGACGCAGGAAGCTGAAGCTGCGAGAGAGGCTGTTCGCCGGCATGATCGGATCCCCCTGAATGAAACGGGTCCACGGACGGCGTCGCCGCAATCCGTCATCCCCCGCATCGACTATGCCCATGCGGGCCGCGCTTTCAAAGGACGAATTCCCTCTTCGTCCGTGATTGCGGTGGCGCTAGCTTGCGCGTCGCATGATCAAGCTCGCTCTCATCGATGTCGACGGCACGCTGCACGGTGCCGGCGGCGTTCACCCCCGCGTCTGGGACGCCGCCGACCGGGCGCGCGCCCGCGGCCTCCATCTCGGCATCTGCACCGGCCGGTCCGGCGTCGGTGCCGCGCTCGACTACGCGAAGCGCCTTGATCCCGGCGGCCTCCATATCTTCGATTCAGGTGCGGTGATCCTTGGCGGCGACGGGGCCGTGCATCGCGCCGCGTCACTGCCGCAGCCGCTCTGTGCGCAGGTCCTGTCCCTTGCCCTGGCCGAGGATCTCGAACTCGAGCTCTACACCGCCGAGGGTGGCTATTACGTCCGGCGCGAAACGCCCGACATCCTCCAGCACGCGCGCATGCTCCGCCGGACCGTCGAGGTGGCCGATCTCGCGAGGCCGCCGGGCACGCCGGTCCGCGTCCAGTTCGTCGCGCGCGAAGGCGCCGCCTGGGCGCGTGCGCGCGCCGCGACGCTGGCGCTTGACGGCGTCGACCTGCACGAGGCCGGGGCACCGACGATGCCGGGTCTCGTCTTCGCATCCGTGACCGCGCGCGGCGTTTCGAAGCTGACCGCCGCGCATCAGGTCGCGGGCCATTACGGGCTTCTCGATCTCTCGCGCGTGGCGATGGCGGGCGACGGCGACAACGATCTCGACCTCATCCGCGCCGCCGGGCTCGGCATCGCCATGGGCAATGCGCCCGGCCATGTGCGCGCGGCCGCGGACCGGGTCGTGGGCCATGTCGACGAGGCCGGCCTCGCCGACGCGCTCGACGCGCTCTAGGCCGCCGGGGCGGAGATCCTGGTTCCATGGCCATCAGGCAGATCCTTCGTGCCGGCCATCCGGTGCTCGAGCAGGTCGCCGAACCGGTCGTCGATCCGACCACCGACGCGATCGCGCGGATCGTCGGCGACATGATCGACACGCTCGATGCCGCGGGCGCATCGGGCATCGCCGCGCCGCAGATCGGGGTGTCGCTAAGGCTTGTGGTTTATTTCGCGCCATCGCAGCGCTGCACCGCGCGGCCCGGCGACGATCCGCTCGACCTCACCGTCCTGGTCAACCCGCAGATCACGCCGGTCGGCGACGCGCGCTACGAGGATTGGGATGGCTGCCTGTCGTTTCCCGGCCTGCGTGGCCGCACCACACGCTGGGAGCGCATCCGGCTGGTCGCATGGGACCTGGATGGCGCGCGCAGCGAACGCATCGTCGGCGGGGCGCATGCGCGCACGGTGCAGCATGAATGCGATCATCTCGACGGCGTCCTCTACCCGACGCGCATGACGGCGGCGTCCAGCCTCGGTTTCGTCGAGGAATTGACGGATGCCGGTCGGATGACCCCGCGGATCTCCGTCCGCGCGAAGGCCCATCTGCGGGGCCAGACAGCGTTGCTGGACCGTCTCAGGCGTGCCGGCGTGACGCTGGTCTGAGGACCCCTGCTCCCCGGCCCGTCGGCCGGGGCCCTGGCGACGCTACAGGATGAACTTGCTCAGATCGGCGTTCTTCGCGAGACCGCCGACCTTGTCGCGCACATAGCCGGCATCGATGCGCAGCACCGTGCCGGGCTGGTCGGTGGCGACGAAGCTGATCTCCTCCAGCAGGCGCTCGAGAATCGTGTGCAGCCGCCGCGCCCCGATATTCTCGACGCTGCGATTGACCTCGGCGGCGAGGCTCGCGATCTCGGCGATCCCGTCCGCCGCGAAGTCGAGCGTCACGTCCTCGGTCTTGAGCAGCGCCTGGTATTGCCTGGGCAGGCTGTTTTCGGTCTCGGTCAGGATCCGCACGAAATCGTCCCGCTCCAGCCCGGCGAGTTCGACGCGGATCGGTAACCGCCCCTGGAGTTCCGGCAGCAGGTCCGATGGCTTCGCGACATGGAAGGCCCCCGAGGCGATGAACAGGACGTGGTCGGTCTTCACGGGGCCATGCTTTGTCGCCACCGTCGTGCCTTCGATCAGCGGCAGCAGGTCGCGCTGGACGCCCTCGCGGCTCACATCGGCGCCCGCCCGGCCGTCGCGGGCGCTGATCTTGTCGATCTCGTCGATGAAGACGATCCCGTTCTGCTCTGTCGCAAGCTTCGCCTCGCGCAGCACGCGGTCCTGGTCGAGCAGCTTGTCGGATTCCTCGGCGATCAGGATTTCGTAGCTCTCGCGCACCGTCGTCTTGCGCGGCCGCGCCCGCCCGCCGAAGGCCTTGCCGAGCATCTCGCCGATGTTGAGCACGCCCATCTGCGCACCGGGCATGCCCGGCAGGTCGAAGGCCGGCATCTGCGCGCCGGCGCCGTCCTGGACCTGGATTTCGATCTCGCGCCCATCCAGCGCGCCCTCGCGTAGCATCTTGCGGAATTTCTGTCGCGTCTCCGCCGAGGCGTTCTCGCCGACCAGGGCGTCGAGCACGCGCTCCTCGGCCGCGAGCTCGGCGCGCGCCTGGACCTCCTTGCGTAGCCGCTCGCGTGTCATGCCGATCGCGACCTCGAGCAGGTCGCGCGCGATGGAGTCGACGTCGCGCCCGACATAGCCGACCTCGGTGAACTTCGTCGCCTCGACCTTCAGGAACGGTGCCTGGGCGAGCTTGGCGAGGCGACGCGCGATCTCGGTCTTTCCGCATCCCGTCGGCCCGATCATCAGGATGTTCTTGGGCAGCACCTCCTCGCGCAGCTCCGGCGGCAGCTGCAGCCGCCGCCAGCGATTGCGCAGCGCGATCGCGACCGCGCGCTTGGCGGCGTTCTGGCCGACGATGAAGCGGTCGAGCTCCGAGACGATCTCGCGCGGGGAGAAGCTGGTCATCGCTGGGTCCTGGATGGAAGGGGCGCACGCCCGATACGGCCCCCGCATGTAGGCCCCGCGCGTGAGGCGATCAAGCGTGAAGCCCCTTCCGCTTCGCCCGGCCCGCGCGGCAAGATGCACGACACGGCAAGGGGATGCGCGTGACGGACATCGTTTTCGACGGCTGGCGCCCGGGCGCGATCGCCCAGTCCCTGGCGCTGCATATGGACTATTACGCGCCTGCCTGGGGTTTCGGGCTGCGTTTCGAGAGCAAGCTCGCGGCGGAGATGGGGGAGTTCCACGGCCGCTTCGATCCGGCCCGCGACCTTTACCTCGGCGCCTGGGACCCCGATGGCGTCCTGTGCGCGACCATCTCTGTCGACGGCATCGATGCCCGGGGCGAGGGCGCGCATCTGCGCTGGTTCGTCGCCGCGACGCGCGCGCGGGGCCGCGGGTTGGGCGGGGCCCTGATGCGCCGCGTCGATGCCTTTCTCGACGATCGCGGCTATGCGCGCGCCTATCTCACCACCTTCGCCGGGCTCGACGCGGCCCGCGCGCTCTACGACCGCCATGGCTATGCGCTGGTTGCGGAGGAGAAAGCGGATCCCTGGTCGGGTACGGTCGGGTTGCAGCGTTTCGAACGCCGTCGGTGATCCGTCGGCGCCGGCGCGGTCAGTCGAGCGCCTCGATGGTGACGTTGGTGTTCGTGTAGACGCAGATATCGGCCGCGATCTTCATCGCGCGCGTGGCGATCGTCCGCGCATCCAGCTCGTCGACCGTCGCAAGCGCCCGCGCTGCGGCGAGGGCGTAGCTGCCGCCGGAGCCGATGCCGATCAGCCCGTCCTCGGGCTCGAGCACGTCGCCGGTTCCGGTCAGCACCAGAGACACGCTGCGATCGGCGACCGCCATCATCGCCTCGAGGCGGCGCAGATAGCGGTCGGTGCGCCAGTCCTTGGCGAGCTCGACGCAGGCCCGGGCGAGCTGACCCGGATGCTTTTCCAGCTTGGCCTCCAGCCGCTCGAACAGCGTGAAGGCGTCGGCTGTGGCACCCGCGAAACCCGCGAGGATCATGCCGTCGCCGAGGCGCCGCACCTTGCGCGCGTTGGACTTGATCACCGTCGGGCCGAGGCTGACCTGACCGTCACCGGCGATCACCACCTGGCCGGCACGGCGCACGGACAGGATCGTCGTGCCGTGCCAGAGCTGCGGGCCGGTCTCGTCGCGCATGTCTGAAACCCCTGATTGCGAAGCCGAGCATCTAGGCTCCTTCGTCCGGATGATCAAGCGTCGCGCCGCTTGCCCCGGCGCGACGCGGGTGTAGCTTGCGCCCAGCCGGTCCATAATCCGGCCCATCCGCCGACAAGGAGAATCGCCATGCTGTCCAGTCTTCGCGCGCTTGGGGCGGCGCTCGTCCTCGCCCTCGCCGCCGCGCCCGGCGCGGCCCTCGCGCAATTCGCGCTGCCACCGCTGCCTTATGCCGCCAACGCCCTGGAGCCGCATATCGACACCATGACGATGGAAATCCATCATGGGCGGCATCATCAGGCCTTCATCACCGCGCTCAACGCCCAGGCCAAGGACAATCCGGCCCTGAAGCCTGACGCCGTCGAGAGCGTCCTGCGCGAGATCTCGAAGCATCCCGTGCCGACGCGCAACGCGCTCGGCGGTCATTACAACCACACGCTCTTCTGGACCGTGATGGCACCGGCGAACGCGACCGGGGCGCCCTCGGCCGCCCTCTCGGCTGCGATCAACGCCGCCTTCGGCTCGATGGACGAGATGAAGAAGCGCTTCGACCAGGCGGCCGTCACCCGCTTCGGGTCGGGCTGGGCCTGGCTGATGGTGACCGGCGATCGCAAGCTCGCGATCACCTCGACCGCCAACCAGGACAATCCGCTGATGGATGCGCCCGGGATCGAGCGCGGCACCCCGGTGCTCGGCCTGGATGTCTGGGAGCACGCCTATTACCTGAAATACCAGAACCGCCGCGCCGACTACGTCACGACCTGGTGGAACGTCGTGAACTGGAACGAGGTCAATCGCCGCTACGACGCCGCGATGCGCTGAACGCCGCCGCTTGATCCGGGGACGCGCGCGGTCCATCGTCGCCGCGCACGACCCCGGAGGGTGGAGGCTATGGCGGCATTCGACATCGATCGCTTCGTCGAGGATTGCAGGCAGGCGATCGCGCAGGACCCGACCCACAAGGCCGCGCGCGAGGTCGTGGCGCGCGCCGTCTCGGATCCGGGCGCCGTGCTCGCCGGTATCGGCGAACCGGCCCGCGCCGGTGTGCAGCGCATCTATCGCTCTTCGACGCTGACCATCCTCAACCTCGTCTGGGGTCCGATGATGACGCTGATGCCGCACAACCACCGCATGTGGGCGGTGATCGGCATCTACACGGGGCGCGAGGACAACATCTTCTGGCGCCGCATCGACGGCGACCCGCACGGCAGGATCGAGGCCGCGGGCGCCCATGCGCTCTCGGTGGGCGACTGCGTGCCGCTGGGGCGCGACATCGTCCACTCGGTCACCAACCCGATCCCGCGCCTGACGGCGGCGCTGCATGTCTATGGCGGGGATTTCTTCGCCGACGGGCGCAGCGAATGGGATGCGGAGACGCTGCGCGAGAAGCCCTACGACGTCGAGAAGAACTTGCGTCTGTTCGAGGACTCGAACGCCCGCCTGCCCGCCGGCTGAGCCGCGCCCGCGGCCCGGCCGGCGGGTCGCGCGCTCATTTCTTCTCGATGTTCCACATCGGCGGCAGGGACGGCGTGACGATCACCCCCGACAGCGTGTCGGCGCGATAGGCGATCGGGTTGCGCCACTGGCTGAAATGAATGTAGGGCACCAGCTCGTAGGCCTTGCGCGAGATCTCGGTCGCGATGCGCTTGCGCGCGGCGAGGTCCGGCGCGAAGGCCCAGCTCGTCCGCAGCGCCTCGTAGTCCTTGTCGCAAGGCCAGCCGAACCACGCCTTTTCGCACCCCATCGACATCGCCGTATGGGTGACCGGTGTCGCGGAGTTGAGCACGGTGGTGCCGGTGATGAAGATGTTCCAGCCGCCTTGCGCCGGCGGTTCCTTGCGCGCGCGCCGCGCCACCACCGATCCCCAATCCATCGATTGGACATCGAGGTTGAGGAACTTGGCGTCGCGCATCTGCTGGATCAGGACGAGATTTGCGGGGTTGATGTACTGGTGGTCGGTCGCGTGCAGGATCGTGATCGGCTCGCCCTTGTATCCGGCGGCGCGGAACAGCGCCTCGGCCTTGCGGAAATCCTTCGGCGCGCGGAACGCTTCGCTTCCGGCGTCGGTTTCCATCGCCACGCCGCAGCCGAAGAACGAGTAGCAGACCGTCTGCAGCTTCGGATCCGCCGCGATCGTGTTGAGGAAGTCGGGCATATGGACGATATGCAGCATCGCCTGACGCGCGCGCACGTCGTTGAAGGGCGGGTGCAGGTGGTTCAGCTGGATGATCCCGGCCGTACCCATCGCCGGATGGGTCTCGAGCTTCACGCCCGGCGCGCGCGCCAGCATCGGCAGGAAATCGGGCTGCGGATTTTCCAGGAAGTCGATCTCGCCCGCCATCAGCGCCGCCTGCGCCGTCTGCGGATCGGGCAGCCACTGGAACTCGACGCGATCGACCTTTACGACCTTGCCCCCGGCATGGCCCGAGGGCGGCTCCTTGCGCGGCACGTAGTCCTGGAACTTGACGTAGACCGTCTTGCTGCCCGGCACCCATTCGTCGCGCTTGAAGGCGAAGGGGCCGGATCCCACGACCTCCTGGATCTGCTGGAACGGATCGACCAGTGCCTCCTTCTCGCGCATGATGAACGGCACGCTCGTGCCGCTTTTGGCGAGGGTGTCGATCAGCAGCCCATAGGGCGCCGACAATCTCCAGACGAAGGTCCTGGCGTCGACCGCCTCGAGGCCGGCCGTCTGTCCGAACAACTCCTTTCCCGCGCCGTCGCGCTTGCCCCAGCGCTGCAGCGAGGCGATGACGTCGCGCGTGGTCACCCCGGTGCCGTCATGGAACCGCAGCCCTTCGCGCAGCGTGAAGCGGTAGGTCTTGCGATCCTCCGAGACGGTCCAGCTGTCGACCATCTGCGGCTGGGGCTCAAGCTTGTCGTCGCTGGCGAACAGCGTGTCGTAGACCATCATGCCGTGGATGCCGGCGATGGTCTGGGTCGTCCAGAAGGGATCGAGCGTGCGCACATCGGCATGCATCGTCGCCTTGATCGTCTTGGGTTGTTGCGCCGTCGCCGGCAGCGCGAACGCGGCCAGGGCCGCGGCAAGAATCGCAACTGGGTTCATCGGAAGCTCCCTGATCGGTTTTCTTGTGCAGTCATCGAACACGGCCGCGCGTTTCCTAGCAAGCCCCCGGCCGCTCGGGCCTCGTCGAATCCGGTTTCCTCGGCTGCGCGCCATGGGCGATCCTGCCGGTCATGACACAGGATCCTGTCGCCGCCGCACTCGGTTTCGTCGCCGCCATCGACCCCACCGGCCAGGGCGCGCTCTATGGCCCGCCGCCCTGGCGTTTCGCCGGCCGCTCGCTGACCGTCATCGCGCGCTGCGAGGCCGCCGCGCTCGCGGCGCTGCTGCCGTCGCCGCTGCGGCTGTGGGGCGAGCCGCTGCTGCGCGTCTCGGTGCACGCCCTGATCTGCGATCTCGGCCATGGCTGGGACTGGGCCCAGGCGCATCCGGAGGCAAGCCAGTTCCACGAAAGCGTCATCGGCATCGCCGCCGAGCATGACGGCACGATCGGCTACTGGGATCCGTTCTTGTGGACCGACGGCGATGCCGAGCTCGCGGTCGGCCGCGAAATGTATGGCTGGCCGCAGCGGCTCGGCAGCTTCGCGCTCACCGCGCCGCATCCGCAGCGCGGCTGGCGCGCCGGCGATCGCTGCACCGGTCTCGTCTCGCGCCTCGGGCGTCCGGTGCTGGAGGTCGGCCTTCGCCTCGCCGCGTCAGGCCCCCTGGCCGTGCCGCAGCCGCCCTTCGTCGGCTTCTTCGTCGAGCGCGCCCTGCCCGATCCCGCCACCGAGACGGTATCCCGCGAGCTCTTCCTCGCTCGCATGCGCGAGGTGACGCCGGGCGAGGCGTGGCACGGCGCCGCGACCCTGGCGCTCCAGGCGCCCGAGCTCGCCGCCCTCGCGCCGCGCGAGGTCCTGGGCGGTCAGGTCAACACGATCTCGTGGGTCAAGGGCGGCGCCGAGCTGATCGCACGGCGCAGCGTACCGTTTCCCCGCCCGGCCTGGGGCTGACGCCCTTCCGTAAGCGCGGGTTTCATGCATCATCGCCGCCGCGGCGACACAGCCAACGAGAGGACCGGCAATGCGCAACCTGACGATCGACGGCGCGCGGCTCTGGGATAGCCTGATGGAGATGGCGAAGATCGGCGCAACGCCCAAGGGCGGCGTGTGCCGTCTCGCGCTCACGGATCTCGACCGCGCCGGCCGCCAGCTCTTCATCGACTGGTGCGTGGCCGCGGGCTGCACCATCGCCGTCGACAAGGTCGGCAACGTGTTCGCGCGCCGGCCCGGCCGCGATCCCGCGCGCCCGGCGGTGATGACCGGCAGCCATCTCGACACCCAGCCGACGGGGGGCCGGTTCGACGGCATCTTCGGCGTGCTCGCCGGGCTCGAGGTCGTGCGTACCCTCAACGATCGCGGCATCGCCACCGAGGCGCCGATCGAGGTCGCGGTGTGGACGAACGAGGAGGGCGCGCGCTTTTCCCCCGCGATGATGGGGTCCGGCGTGCATGCCGGGATCTTCCCGCTCGCCGAGATCCTGGAGAAGCGCGACATGGACGGCCGGCGCTTCGGCGACGAACTGGCGCGCATCGGCTTCGCTGGCCCGGAGGAGCCCGGCCGCCGCGCGGTCGGCGCCTATTTCGAGGCGCATATCGAGCAGGGCCCCATCCTCGAGGCCGAGGAGCGGACGATCGGCGTCGTCACCGGTTCGCAGGGGCAGCGCTGGTACGAGGTCACGGTCAAGGGGCAGGAGGCGCATGCCGGCCCGACGCCGATGTCGCGCCGCCGCGACGCGCTGGTCGGCGCGGCGCGCATGATCGACCTCGTCAACCGCATCGGCCGCGAGCGCCCGCCCTACGCCTGCGCCACTGTCGGCGTCATCCAGTCGAAGCCCAATTCGCGCAACACGATCCCCGGAGAGGTCTTCTTCACCGTCGATTTCCGTCATCCCGACGATGACGTGCTCTCGACCATGGATGCGCTCCTCAAGACCGGCTGCGCCGCCATCGCCGCCGAGGGCGGGCTCGAGGTCTCGATCGTGGATTTCTGGTACGCGCCGCCCACGCCCTTCGAGCCGCGTCTGGTCGAGGCGGTGCGCGCCGGCACCGCGCGCCATGGCTATAGCCACCGCGACATCGTCTCCGGCGCCGGACACGACGCGGTCTACATGGCCAAGGTCGCGCCCGCCGCGATGATCTTCGTCCCCTGCATCGGCGGCATCAGCCACAACGAGGTCGAGGACGCCAAACCCTCCGACATCGAGGCCGGCGCCAATGTCCTGCTGCACGCGATGCTGCAGGAGGCGGGCATCGCGCCCTGAGCCATCAAAAACCTCCCCAGCTTTGATTTCGCTCCGGGCGCCCCGCTTCAATCGAGACGGCGGGGCAAGGCGAAATCAAAGCTGGGGAGGTTTTTGACGGTTGGCGTCGAGCCAGCGGCGGAGATCTTCGAGGGCCGGCAGCATGCGCACGACCGTCGCGCGCGGCATGGCTAGGCGTGCGGTTTCCAGCAGGGGCTGGGCGGCGGCGATCGCCGCGTCGCGCGCCTCGCGCCCCGCGGCGGTCAGGACGACGCGTTTGGAGCGTCCGTCCGCGGCGTCGGGCACGAGGCTGATGAAGCGCTTCTCCGCCAGGCGACCGAGCGTGCTGGTCAGCGTGCCGCGGGTCACCTGCAGGATGTCGGCGAGTTGCGCCGGGGTCTTGTTGTCGCCCAGGCGCACGCAATGGTTGAGGATCGTGAACTGCGCGATCGTCAGGTCATGCGGCATCACGCGCTCGAAGGCGGTGGTCGCCAGTTGGTTGATGATGCCGATCTCGTTGAACAGGCGGAACAGCAGCGCCTCGTCGCCGGTCGCCGCCGCCGCTCCGCCGCTCTCGGGTTCAGGCAAGATGCGCCTCCAGCCCGCGCCGCGGTGCCGCCATGACCGGCTTGGCATGGCCGATGCGGAACAGCATCTGCAGCCGTCCCGGTGCCCCGATCAGACCCTGCGCCTCGCGCGCGATGTCGGCCATCTCCGGATATTCCTGCAGGGCCTGGCTCCAGGGATGGATCGCAAGCCCGAGCCGGGTCGCCTCCAGATTGAGCCGCAGATAGGCGCGACCGGCATCGAGCTGGTCCTTTCGCGTGCGGTTGCCATTGGTCAGCCAGCCGAAGGCGCGCGCCGACATCGCCATGCCGCGATACTTGTCCATCCCCTGCTTGAACGCGGAGGAGCTCGGGTCCGCGAGGGATTTGCGGTCGATCAGGCCAAAGATGCGTCCGAATTCGATCATCGCCCCCTCCAGCCGGATCCCGTCGGGATTGGCCTCGACCTCGGCTGCGCCGATCCGCATCAGGTCGATCGACTCCTGCAGCGCCTTGGGCGTAGTCGCCTCCCGGACATGCGCGCGCCAGGTCAGGTCGCGCAGCGTCTCCGCGAGGCCCGTGTTGCCGATGGCCGTCGCCGAGACGCCATGAACCTGCCCCGTCGCCGCAAGCCGCGCAAGATCGTCCGCGGCGACGTCGCGCGGCTCGAAGGCCTCCTTGGTCGTGCGTCGCGCGCGCACGTGATCGAAGAGCGGGTCGGGCGTCGCGCCGCCGTCCACGAAGCGCACATGCGCGATCGGCCGACGGTCCAGCGTACGCTGATCATCGCCTTCGGGGAACGCCGCGATCTCGGCACGATAGCCGTCGCGCGCCGCGGCGAGCGCGAGAAGCTCGAGGAAGGCGCCGCAGCCGATCGTGATCTGCCGGTCGAGCGGGTCGGTCACCGGCAGGCGCCTGTCCAGGTCCACATGCAGGGTCAGCGCATGGGTCCCGTCCAGCCGTACCAGCCAGGGCTGTCGATTATGCGGGTTGGGCGCCAGGATGGCGTAGGACAAGGCGCGGCGGCGGAACTCCGCGTAGTCGCCCGCGCGTCGCCACGGGGCGCGCGCCGCCTCCGACGGTCCGGACAGCACGGCACAGCCGCCGGTGGCGGCGACGACGCTGCCGCCACCGACGAGCCTCAGGACGTCACGACGTTTGACCATGGGACGATCTCCCTCAGTTTGATACCAAACCATTATAGTTAGACATCAAACCAAGTCAATCGCCGCCGCGGCTCCTCCGGTCGAGACGGGGTTCCCGTCTTACCCCAGCGCCGCGCCCAGGCGGACCGCGATGTCCTCCGGCGCGGCGCCGAGCCAGCTCGCATTGGCGCGGATCGCGAAGACGCGCCCATGCGGCTCAGGCAGCGCGAGACCGTTCGCGCGCGCGGCGGCGCGCAGCGCGGCGGGATCGGCGCCGGGCGCCTCGAGCCACAGCGTGTTGGTCGGCTCTGTCCCGATCGTCGACAGCACGAAGCGCGCATCCATCGCCAGCGCCGCACGGAACCGCGCCAGCCGCGCGAAGATCTCCGGCCATTGCGCCAGCGCCGTCTCCAGCCGCGCGAGCGTCATCGCCGCGAGTGGCCAGAGCTGA
>CAIOSQ010000202.1 GCA_903860935.1 uncultured Rhodospirillales bacterium
CCGATTCGACGCGCATGCCCGCAGCGATGCATTCCTTCTATCTGCGGTCGATGTATCAGGAGAACCGGTTGGCGACGGGCGAGATCGACCTGCTCGGCACGCGGATCGACCTGACGCGGATCCGCACGCCGAGCTTCCTCCGGTCAACGCGCGAAGACCATATCGCGCCCTGGAAATCGACCTGCGCGGCGACCCACCTTTATCGCGGCCCCGTGCGTTTCGTTCTGGCGGCATCGGGTCACATCGCGGGCGTCGTCAATCCGCCAGCCGCGAACAAATACAGTTTCTGGACCAACGAGAAGAAGGCGCGCTCTCCCGCGGCCTGGCTCGAGGGTGCGCGCCAGCATGACGGGTCATGGTGGCCCGAATGGCAGCGCTGGGTCGGCGACTTCGCCAACGGCCAGGTCGCCGCGCGCGACCCCGCCACGGGCAAACTCAAACCGATCGAGGATGCGCCAGGCAGTTACGTCGCGACGCGCGCCTGACGCATCCTCGCCCCGAACCAGCGGCCCGCCTTGCGGGTTGCGGGACGTCGCAGCGAGCAGGTAACGATTGCGGCCACGAGCCGCCAGACATCCGAGGACGACCTTCATGACGAGTTTCAATCCAGACGGCCAGCGCGTGGCCGTGATCGGCGCGACCGGCGCCGTCGGCACCGAGATGGTCAACGTGCTCCATGACAGGCGCTATCCCGTCAAGGAACTGCGCCTCCTGGCCTCGGCGCGCAGCGCCGATCGCCGGATCGCGACCCCCTATGGCGACATCGCCGCACAGCCCTTCAGCCTCGAGGCCACGGCGGGCTGCGATGTCGTGCTGATGGCGGTGTCCGGCGATTTCTCAAAGGAATGGGCGCCGAAGATCGCGGCGCAGGGCGCGGTCGTCATCGATAACTCGAGCGCATGGCGCTATGACCCCGCCATCCCTCTGGTCGTGCCGGAGATCAATGCGGCCGCCGCCCGCGGCCACCGCCTGATCGCCAACCCGAACTGCACGACGGCGGTCCTCGTCGTCGCGCTGTGGCCCCTGCACAAGGCCTTCGGTCTCAAGCGTGTCATCGTGTCCACCTATCAGGCCACATCCGGCGCGGGCGCCGAGGGCATGGAGGAACTGATCGAGGGTACGAAGGCCGTGCTCGCCGGACAGACCCCGGTGAACAAGGTGTTCCAGTACCCGATCCCCTTCAACGTCATCCCCCATATCGACGTCTTCCAGGACAATGGATACACGAAGGAGGAAATGAAGGTGGTCTGGGAGAGCCGCAAGATCATGGGCCTTCCCGACCTCGTCGCGAGTTGTACGGCGGTACGCATCCCGACGATGCGCGTCCATGCGGAATCCGTGACCATCGAGTTCGAGCGCCCGGCGACGCCCGAGGCCGCGCGGGCCCTGCTTGCCAGCGCGCCCGGGGTCAAGCTGGTCGACGACCCCGCCAACCGTCGCTACCCGCTGCCCCTGACGGCGACGGGCGCCTACGATGTCGAGGTCGGCCGCATCCGCCAGAGCCTCGTGTTCGGCGCCAACGGCCTCGACCTGTTCCTTGCGGGCGACCAATTGCTCAAGGGCGCGGCGCTCAACGCCGTGCAGATCGCCGAGTGCCTGCTGGCCAGTCCAAGCGCCGCGTGAGGATCCGCGGCCGAAGCATCCCCGCCCCGCGGCCGACGGCCTGGGCGGGGATCGTCTTCGTTCTGCGCTATGGCATTCCTGTGATCGCGTTCGGCGCGGCGATCGACATCCTCCTCGTTCTGCTTCGTGCCGCATGACCCGTTGCCGCGAGGTCGCTCCGGATCTCTGGGAAGCGGCCTGCGTGGCCGCCGCCTTCGTTCCGCTGCAGCAATCCGCCGCCTATGCAGCCGCCCTCGCCCGCCGCGGACGGATCGTGCGGCGCTGGCTGATCGAGGGGACCGATGGGCACACCCTCTACGGCATGCAGGCGGCGACACGACGGATCGCCGGATTCTCCGCGCTGACGACCGCGCTGCGCGGTCCTTTTCCCTTCCGCACCGATGCGCTGGCGGCGGGCAGCGCGCCGCTCGCGGCGGCGATCGGCGCGATGTCCAGGCACTGGCCGCATGCGCTGATCTGCGCCCCCGAACTCGACGACGGCCCCGCCGCGACGCAGGCGCTGCGCGACGCGCGGCTGAGACGCGTGATGACGCCGCAGGCGCTGGCGCAGGTCGATCTGCACGGCGACAAGGCGGGGCTGCGGCGTCGGCTCGACGGCAAGTGGCGCAACCGTCTCGTCAAGGCGGAGGCCGCAGGGCTGCGCGTCGACATCGCCCGCGGCGGCGCCGCGATGACCTGGCTTTGCGCTGCGCATGGGCGGCTCATGCGGGCGAAACGGTTTCGCGGCCTGCCGCCGGATTTCGTCGCCGATCTCGCCGCGGTCAGCGCGCGCCGGTACGTCTTCGTCTGCACCGCGGAACATCGGCGCCAGACAGTCGCCGCCGCGCTGTTCCTGCGCCATGGGGCAGGCGCGACCTATCTCGCCGCCGCAGCCGAGCCCGAGGGCCGCGCGCGCCATGCGGGCACGTTGCTGCTCTGGCGCGGCCTGATCGCCTTGCAGGACGCCGGCGTCACGACCTGCGATCTCGGCACGATCGACACCGACCGGTCGCCCACGCTCGCACGATTCAAGCTCGGCGCCGCGGCCGGGATCTTCATCCCCTGCGGCACCTGGACACCGTCACCACTCTGAAACAGGCCACCCCATGACCAGTCATGTCTCGATCTCCTGCCGCGCCTGCGGCCTCGCCGCCGCCCTGCGCGATACGCGCTGCCGTGCCTGCGGCGGCACGCTCGGTTTCGCCTACGAGACGCCGGCGCGCTGGCCATCGCATCCTGGACGGGTCTGGGACTATGCCGACCTCCTTCCCGTGCCGCGCGACGTCGCGCCTGTCACGCTCGGCGAGGGCGGAACGCCGCTCGTCGCCGCGCATCGTTTCGATGCCGCACGGATCTGGTGGAAATGCGAGGGCGCCAATCCCACGGGCTCCCAAAAGGATCGCGCGATCTCGCTGGCCTTCACCCATGCCCGCGCGATCGGGGCGCGTCGCGTCGCCGTGGCCTCGACCGGCAGCGTCGGTCTCGCCTGCGCCGCCTACGCCGCGCGCGCCGGCCTGCCCTGCATGATCCTGATGCCGCGCGACACGCCGGCCGAACGCATGAAGCCGATGCTCGCCTTCGGCGCGATCGTCGCCGCGGTCGACTCGACATTCGAGACCATCGAGCATCTGCTGCGCGCGCTCGACGACAGCTGGTATCAGGCCAGTACCATCGCCGCCCTGTCGCCCTACCAGTCGGAAGGGCCCAAGACCATCGCCTACGAGGTGGTGGCACAACTCGGTCGTGCGCCCGACTGGTTCGTCGTGCCCGTGGGCGGTGGCGGAACGCTCGCCGGCATCTGGCGCGGCTTCCAGGATATGCAGCGGATCGGTCGCATCGACCGGCTGCCACGCATGGTCAGCGTCCAGACGACGACCTTCAACGCGCTGGAGATCGGCCTCGCGCGCGGTCTGTCGACGATGGCGGAACTCGCGGAGATCGCCGCCGACGAGAGCCATCCGACCATCGCGCGAAACCTCAAGCATGGCGTGCCGCCGGATGCGCTGGCGGCATTGGCGGCGCTGCGCGAGAGCGACGGCGCGGCGATCTCGGTCGACGAACAGGCGATACGCTCCTGGCATCTGCGCCTGCCTGCCGAGGAGGGGATATTCGCCGAGCCGAGTTGCGCCGCCGCGCCTGCCGGGATCGAGGCCCTCGCGGCGGCTGGCCGTATCAAGCCCGACGACGTGGTCGTCGCGCTGGTCACCGGCTCCGGCCTCCGCGAACCCGGAGCCCTGCCGCCGGCCACGCCGATCGCGCTTCCCGCCTCGGTCTCGCCGGCGGATCTCGACCGACTGGTGCCGCGCGTCGGTTGAACGCGGCTCAGCCGACGATCCCGGCCTCGCGATAGGCCGCGGCGAGCGCCGCGTAGCGCGGCGGTGCCTCGCGCATGTTCGCCGCCTCGGACTCGCTGACGCGGCGCACGAAGCGTGCCGGGGTACCGGCCCAGAGTTCGCCGCTGCCGACGCGCTTCCCGGGGGTCACCAGGGCGCCGGCAGCGACCATGCCGCCGGCCGCGACGACGGCGCCGTCCATCACGCAGGCCTTCATGCCGACGAAGGCACCGGCCTCGATCGTGCATCCGTGGATCATCGCCATGTGGCCGATGAGTACGTCGTCGCCGACGATCGTCTCGAACCGGTTGCGCGTCACGTGCACGACGCTGCCGTCCTGGATGTTGGTCCCGCGGCCGATGCGAATCCGGTTGACGTCACCGCGCAGGATCGCGCCGAACCAGATGCTCGATCCGGCACCGATCTCCACGTCGCCGATCACCGTGGCCGTCGGCGCCAGCCAAGCCCCCGGATCGATGGACGGAGCGATCCCGCGCCATGGCCGGATCAGCGCGCCGGTCACGCCAGCCCCAACATCATCTCGAGCGACTGGACCGCCGCGCCCGACGCGCCCTTGCCGAGATTGTCGAGACGGGCGACGAGCACCGCCTGACGGTGGCGCTCCGATCCGAACACCCGCAATTCCATGCGATTGGTGTCGTTCAGCGCCTCCGGTTCGAGCCGATCATAGCCCTTCACGGACGGATCGACCGGAACCACGGACACCCAGGGGCTTCCGGCATAGCGCCGCGCGAGCGAGTCGTGGAGATCGGCCAGCTTGACCGCCCCCGGCAGCGTATCGAGATGCAACGGAACGCTGACCAGCATGCCGCAGCGGTAATTCGCGACCGACGGCACGAAGATCGGCCGCCGCGACAACCGCGCATGGAGTTGCATCTCGGGCAGATGCTTGTGCTCGAAGCCGAGGCCATAGAGTTCGAAGGCCGGCGCCACGCCCGCCTCGTAGGCCTCGATCATCGACTTGCCGCCGCCCGAATAACCGCTCACGGCATTGATCGTCACCGGATGGTCGGCGGCAAGCAGTGCATCGTCCACCAGCGGTCGCAACAGCGCGATCGCCCCGGTGGGATAGCAACCGGGATTGGCGACGCGGCGCGCGGCGCGCACGGCCGCGGCCTGCTCCGCGGACAGTTCGGGAAAGCCGAAG
>CAIOSQ010000203.1 GCA_903860935.1 uncultured Rhodospirillales bacterium
CGGCGCAAGGACAGGCTGCCGGCCGAGTGACCGGGGATAGCTCAGAGCCCGGATTGCTGCCGGCGCAGGGGAGTGATCCGGGCTCGGTCCCGGGTATCGATGCCTGATATCATGCGCCGGCTGCCGAGTGACCTGTTCGGCGGACCCTGACCACTTCCCGGAAACCGGAGCGTCCCCTTGAAGATCGTCGCGATGGAGACTTTTCCCGCAGTCATTCCCTATCGCCATGGCGAGGAGAGCGCGCTCATCTCGCGCGCGGGCGTGTCGGACGTGGTGGTGAAGCTCGTCACCGATGACGGGCTCGTCGGTTGGGGCGAATCCTGCATGAACTGCGACACCGCCACGACGCTGGCGGCGGTCGAGGCGATGCGGCCCTTCGTGCTCGGCCGGTCGCCGTGGCAGACCGAGGCGATCGCGCGCGACGTGTTCGTCTATGGCGGCTGGCAGTGGGAGGCGATGACGGGGGCCTTCGCCTTCGCCGGCATCGACATGGCGCTCTGGGATCTCTGCGGCAAGGCGGCGGGCCAGCCGCTGAGCCATCTGTTCGGCGGCCCGGTGCGGGAGTCGGTGGAGTATTTCTACTATCTCTCCTGGGGCGACCCGGACAGTCTGCGCGCCCAGTGTGCCGAGGGGCTCGCGCGTGGGCATTCGGTCTTCTACTTCAAGGCCGGCGTGGATTTCGACGCCGAGCTCGCCATGCTCAAGGTGGTGCGGGACGCGCTCGGCTCTGGCCCGCGGCTGCGCGTCGATCCGAACCAGGCCTGGCCCTTCGCCGAGGCGCTGCGCAACGTGGCGCAGATGCATGCGGCCGTCGGGCTGGACTTCGTCGAGGCGCCGACGAAGGGCGGCCGGCACGCAAACTGGCGGGAGCTGACCCGCATGACGGGCGTGCCCGTCTGCGCCAACGAGTTTCTCTGGACCGAGGCGGACGCGGCACGGGTCATCACCGAGCACGCCGTCGACCATATGGGGTTCTCCCCCTATTTCGTGGGCTCGCTGCGTCGCTGGCATACGCTGTGCCACATGGCCGCGAGCGCCGATATCCTCGTGCACAAGCACACGCATGGCGAATTCGGCATCGCAGCCGCGGCCTGTCATCACATCCTGCTGACGTTGCCGAACCTGGCCCGCGGCAGTCAGCAGACGCACCAGCTTCTTGCCCACGATATCCTGACGCAGCCGCTGCCCATCGTGGACTCGGCTCACTGGGGCGTCATCGACCGACCCGGCCTTGGGATCGAGGTCGACGAGGCGGCACTGCGCGACGCGTCGGCGCGCTGGCGCCGCGATGGCGACTTCCGGCCCTACGGCGACCGCTTTCCCGTGACCTGAGGACGCGGCCCGGTCGCCCCCCGGCGGCTGCGGATCGGAGATAGCCGATCAGGCGTCCGGCCGCGGCGACCATCAGCCAGAGCGCGCGCGGACTGTCCTTGCGCCGCGCGCGTCTGGTGCGCGGCCAGATCCTGCGCCCCTGACGCCCAGATAGCCGAGCAGCGCGCCCACCACGCGCGCCTCGACCTGCGCCGGGTCCGTCTCGCCGACGAAGCTGGCGCCGTCGATCATGCCCTTGGCGATCCACAGCATGTCGCGCGCGACCACCTTCGTCGGCGGCCCGGCGAGTTCGTGGCCATGCGCGCGTAGCAGCGCCTCGACGCTCGCGACGATCCGCTCGTCGGCCGCGACCAGCGCCTCGTCCGCGCCCAGCGCGGCCTCGAGATATTCCAGGGTCCGCGCCAGCCGCGGACGCGCGAATTGCTGCGCCACAGCGGCGTGGACCAGCGCCCGCAGGCGCGTCGCCAGATCCTGTCCGGCGGTTGCCGCGACCAACGTCGCCAGCCCCTCGGCGGTTGCGGCATCGCTGCGACGGATCAGCTCGGCGAAGATCGCCTGCTTGCCGGGGAAATACTGGTAGAGCGAGCCGACGCTGATGCCGGCGCGCTCGGCGATCGCGTTGGTGTTGGCGGCCTCCAGGCCCTTGGTCTCCAGGATGCGAGCCGTCGCCTCCAGAACCGCGTCGTAGGTGTCGCGCGAACGCGACTGGCGCGGCGTTTTTCTTGGGTCGTTGGCGCGGCGGCGGGGCATGGAAGGATGCGAGTTCGCTGAATAGAGTAATTGCTCATATTATTGTTTTCATCGCCGAACCGCGACGGGAAAAATCATGGACAGCCTCAAGACCCCACGCATCGTCGCCATGCCCCACGACCTGGATCGCGCGGCCCGGCGCGGCATCGAGCGAACGAGCGACATGCCCTTCCCCGGTGGCAGAGGGGAAGTTTGCCTGCCGGTGCTGCAGTCGCTTGGGACGGCGCTGGGCGAGGGGCTCGAATTCCCGGTGGCCGGCCATCGGGCAGGGAAGGATCAGCCATGACGCAACATGCAGGCGCAGCCCGCGTGCGCATCGAGGCCTCGGGCCTGCGGCGCTGGACCGACATCGTGCTCGCGTTTTCGTTGTTGGTCATGACCCTCTCGGGCCTCGGGCTCTTCGCCTGGCATGACGTTCCCCAGGTCGAGGCCGCAATCGGTGCGTTCCTCGGCATCGACTACGAGGTATGGAGCCACGCGCACATCGTCTCGTCGATGCTGTTTTCCGGTGCCGCTGTCTCGCATCTGCGACTGAACTGGAAGCCGCTCCTGCGCCATTTCTCGCGCCGCCCGGCTTGAGTGCGCGGACCATCGGGGTTGTTTCACCGCACGCGGCTGGCGGTGCGGAGGCCGTTATTCGACCTGCTGCCCGGGCGATGGCTGTACGGCCGGTGCGCGGTCTTGCCGGTGCGCTGTCGGTGGCCGGCCGGACCGCGCGGAGGCGCTGGCCGGCCGGCCATTGGAGCGCGGCGCCGCCGCGCCCGTCCCGATGGTTCAGGCCGGCCGGTTGAGCACGATATCGAATCGAAGCAGTTCGGCCTGCGCCACGGCTGTGCCGCCAACGGCCTCCGCGAGCCGACCTATCGCGTGCGATCGCATCAATTCGGCATGGTGGGCATGGGCCGGCGCGGCCTGCCGCGCGATCTCCTTGTCGAGATCGGATTGCGTGACCAGCACATCGCGCTCGCCCGCCCTCACCGCAACGTGGATGTGCGGCACGAAAGTCCACGGCAGGAACCCGAACAGTGTCCGCTTGTAGCCCCCCGGGCGAATTGTCCGGACTGCATACCAGCCGTCGGCATCGATATCGGCTTGCCCGTAACCGCGGAAGGCCGGATCCGGGCGGCCATGACCGGGCGTCTCGGCCGGATGGTAGTCATAGCGGCCGGTGGAATTGGCCTGCCAGACCTGCAACCGCAGGCCGGTCTGGGGCCGGCCGGTCGTGTCGAGCAGTCGGCCGGCAAGCACCAGTGGCGTGCCGGGCGAAACCGCATCCCGCGCACGCATCAGGTCGATGCCGCCCCAGGTCGTGCCCTTTAGTGGTCGGTACGGGCCCTCGAAGTCGGTGGGCGTCGCCTGCAGGTGCTGCAGCGCGCCGGCGGGACGCGGCCCGAGCAGGCCGCCGAGTTCCGATGCGGCGACGGTGGCCAGCAGCGCGGCGGTGAATCGGCGGCGCGGCCAACGCTGCGCGACATGTCGTTCGATTGGGTTCATCGTCTGGTCCTCACGGTTACGTTGACGCGATTGGGGCTACGAATGCAGACGATGGAATGATGCGAGCAAAAGCTCGTTTCGGCATACTCGCGTTTTGCGCGCCGAGTTCGCACGCTGCCGGACATCGACTTGGGCCAACGAAAGTCGCGTCGTCAGATCCGCGCGATCGTCATCGTGGCGACCATCATCGCCGCGCGGCTCGCGTTCCGGAGGTCTCTGAAGGTCTTGCCCCAGCAGGTGGCGTGGGAGCTGCGTAACCCGGGACGGAGCCCAAAAACAAAAGCAACCTGGGAGCAATCCGGGGGTTAGCCCACTCCGTCCCGGCCTGTGCGGTCGGTGCGCCATGCTGGGGAATATGGCCCGGCTACGAGATCAGCCACGCCGGTCCGCGGTCACGCATCGCCGCCTGATGCCGATTTTGGTTCGGGGCGGCCGCGATGGGCACGCATCAGGATGAAACGCAGCAGGCGCGGGGCTTGTCGCGACAGGAACACCAGAAGTATGGCGTGGCCGGTGACCACCACCTCCGGGCGGCCGCGTTCCACCGCGTCCACGATTTCCCGCACTGCCTTGTCGGTGGTTACGCGCAGCCAGGCCGGGACCGGGTCCGGTGCATCGGCATGCAGGACGCCCGTGTTGTCGGTGCGGAGCAGGCCGACGACATTGGTGTCGAACTGGCGCTGATAGTCGGCGACCGTCAGCGACTGCATCGGTCCGGCGACGCCAAAGCCGACATTGGTATAGACGATGTCGAGACCGATACCGCGGACCTGCAGGCCGGCGACCGCGTGTGCGACATCGCCGTCACGCGTGACGTCGGCTTGGTGTACCTCGACCTCCGCCGCGCCCAGGGCCCGCGCCTCGGCGGTGACCAGTTCCAACCGGTCGCGGCGCCGCGCCAGCAGGAGGAGATGTGAACCTTTGCGTTCGTAGGCGCGCGCGTTCCGCTCCGAGTCCACTCGAGGCGCCGGTGATCAATATGGCTGGTGGCATGCCTTACTCCGCCATCGGCTCGCGCCTACAGCATAGCTTCGCGGCCGTGAAGCCGCGGGCCGGCACGACACCGGGCATGTCGGCGGGCGGGCCCCAGACACGTCCCCCGATGCGGCCCTAGATCGCGAGCATCCAGCGTCTGCAACCTGGGACCGAGTGAGCTACCCCCGGATTGATCCCTGGCGCTTCCACGCATCCGGGCTCCGTCCCGGTTTGTCCGCGGGTTCCTCGCCGAAGCCGATCAGCATGCCGTCCACCAGGTCGCGCAGGATATCGAGGTCGTTCTCCGCTCGCGTCTCGCCGTATTGTCCGGGACGACGGTTCACCTCGGCCATGCGGACCTGCCAATGGCCCGGTTTTCCGGATACGGGCGCTAGATGGGACCAACCCGGGACGGAGTGAGCTAGCCCTGGATTAGCCGGCGCCTTGGCGTGATCCGGAGCGCCCATGCCGCGGTCGGCAGGCGGCGCCGGGGCGACCGTAATGGTTGTCTGGATCCGATTTTGGGGTGGGGCTTACTTGAAGAGCAGGTCCGGCAGCCAGGTCGCCAGGGACGGGAAGGCCATCACGGTCGCGAGGCCGATCAGCTGCAGGATCACGAAAGGAATGATCCCGCGGTAGATGTCCATCGTGGTCACGCTCGGCGGCGCGACTCCGCGCAGATAGAACAGCGAGAAGCCGAACGGCGGCGTCAGGAACGATGTCTGCAGGTTCACGGCGATCATCACGCCGAACCAGACCGGATCGACCCCCATGGCGAGGATGATCGGTCCGACGATCGGGATGACGATGATCGTGATCTCGACGAAGTCGAGGAAGAAACCCATCAGGAAGATCACGCCCATGATCGCGAGCAGCGCGCCGTACTTCCCGCCGGGCAACATCTTGAGGAATTCATGGACCATGTCGTCGCCGCCCAGGCCGCGGAAGACGAGGGCGAAGAGGGTCGCGCCGATCAGCGTCGCGAAGATCATCGCGGTGATGCTGGTCGTCGCGCGCATCACGCCCTGGAGCACGCCGCGCCGCCAGATGGCATGGAAGGCGGTCAGCACGCTGGCCGCGAGGGCAAGGGCGAGGGGCGCCGCCAGCATCATCGCGATGCGGTCGCCGGTCGGCGCGTTGCTGCGTCCCAGGCGCATATCGAATTGCGACGCGAGCAGGACAAGGCCCACAATCGAGATCGCCGCGACATGGGCGGGCCAGCGCGGCACGCCGGGCATGCGCAGGCTCGCCAGCAGCGTGGCGCCGACCGCGCCGACGGCCGCGGCCTCGGTCGGGGTCGCCACGCCGCCGATGATCGAGCCAAGCACGGCGACGATGAGAACGATCGGCGGCACCAGCGCACGCCCGACCTCCTCGAGGGTGATCGGCCGGCCGGTACGCTCGGCGAGCGGGATCGGTGGCGCGCGATGCGGCAGCAGCGCGGCGAAAGCGGCCTGATAGGCGATGTACAGCGCCACCAGCACGAGGCCGGGGATCATCGAGCCGGCGAAGAGCTCGCCGACGCTGACCGTTTCGACGGAGAACTTGCCCTGCGCGAACTGGGCCTGCTGGTAGGCGGCGGAGAGGACTTCGCCCAGGATGACCATGACGGTCGAGGGCGGGATGATCTGCCCGAGCGTCCCGGCGGCGCAGATCGTGCCGCAGGCGAAGGCCGGATCGTAGCCGCGGCGCAGCATGCTCGGCAGCGCCATCAGCCCCATCGTCACGACGGTGGCGCCGACGATGCCCGTCGACGCGGCGAGCAGCGCGCCGACGATCGAGACCGAGATCGCGAGGCCACCCGGCATCGCGCCGAAGGCACGCCCCATCGCCTCGAGCAGTTCCTCGGCGATCTTCGAGCGTTCAAGCATGATGCCCATGAACACGAAGAGCGGGATGGCGATCAGCACCTCGCTGGTCATGGTGCCGTAGATGCGCGGCGGCAGCGCGCCCAGCAGCTCGGGCGTGAACACGCCGGTCGCCCAGCCGAGGCCGCCGAAGACGAGGGCGCAGCCGGTCAGGATGAAGACGACGGGAAAGCCTGAGAGGATCGCGAGGCACAGCGTCGCGAACATGAGCAGATCGAGGATGCCGCCGAGCCCGCTCATGTCGCCGCGCCTTCGGCGCTATGGCCGCCTTCGAACACCCGGGTCTCGACGCCCGCGAGCACCATGGCCGACTTGATCGCGACTGCCACGCCCTGCAGGAGCAGCAATCCGGCGAAGAGCGGAATCGTCGTCTTGAGGAGATAGACGAAGGGCAGGCCGCCGACGAACATCGGCCCCTCGCGCATCTTCCAGGATGCCCCGACGAAGCCCCAGGAAAACCAGAGTACGAGCACGCAGAACGGGATCACCGCGATCAGCGTGCCGAGCAGGTCGACCAGCGCGCGGCCCCGCGTGCCGAAGCCGGCATAGAGGACGTCGACGCGGACATGGCCGTCGTGGAGGAACGTATAGCCGATGGTCAGCATGAAGAGCGTCGCGTGGACGTAGATCACGCTCTCCTGCATCGCGATGAAGCTGGCCGAACAGGTAGCGCAGCACGACCACTGCGAACTGGATCAGGACGAGCAGGGTGGCCAGCCACATCAGGCGGCGGCCGACCTGCTCGTTGATCCAGTCGCACAGGCGCGCAATCGCGGTGAGCGCTGTCATAGGCTGCACCGGCTCGCGCGATCGCAGACCAGGGAACCGCTCAGCCCCACTTGATCGGGAGCCGGCGGGCGTTCATCACGCCGTTATAGGCCTGCGACGTGTACTCCGCCTGGAGATTGCGGAACGCGACGTAGGACTCGGCGATCTTCTTCACGAGCGGATCCGCGTCGCCGCGGATCTCGGCCAGCACCTCGCCGGCGGCATTGCCGAAGGCGATCAGCAGGTCGCGCGGGACTTCGCGCACGACGACGCCGTGCTTGCTGACCAGTTCGGCGACCGCGGCCGGGTGCTTCTGGTCGTATTCGGTCAGCGATTCCATGTACGAGGCCTGGGCCGCGAACTGGACGACCTGCTTGAGGTCGGCCGGCAGCGCGTCGAACTTCGCCTTGTTGACGCCGATCTCCTCCGCCGAGGAGGGCTCCTGGACACCCGGGAAGTAGTAGTTCTTCGCGACCTGGTGGAACCCGAGCGCGGCGTCGTTCCACGGTCCGATGAACTCGGCCGCGTCGATCGTGCCGGCGCGCAGCGCGGCGAAGATCTCGCCGCCGGGCAGCGTCACGACCGAGGCGCCGGCGCGACGGAACATCTCGCTGCCGAGCCCGGCGGTGCGGAAGCGCAGGCCGCGGAAATCGTCGAGCGAGTTGATCTCCTTGCGGAACCAGCCCAGCCATTGCGGGCCGCTGTCGCCGCACATGAACGGCTTGATGCCGAAGCGTGCGTACATCTCGTCGTAGAGCGCGCCGCCGCCGCCGAAATTGAGCCACGCCTGCAGTTCCTGCGCGACCATGCCGAACGGGAACGAGCCGAAGAAGCCGATGCCGCGGGACTTCGCGAGCCAGTAGGACGGCACCGCGTGGTAGATCTCGGCCGTTCCCTGCGACACCGCGTCGAAGACGCCGAGAGCCGGGACGAGCTGGCCGGCGGCGAAGACCTTCACGGTCAGGCGTCCGTTGGACAGCGTGCCGATGCGCTCGGCGACGCGGTTGGCGGAAATGCCGGGTCCGGGCAGGTTCATCGGCCAGGACGTCACCATTCGCCATTCGATCCGGCCCTGGCTGATCGCCGGAGCGGGAAGGTTGCTCGCGGCGACGGCGCCCGCGGCGGCTGCCGTGGTTGCGGCGTGGCGAAGGAAATTCCTGCGTCGCGTCATGGCTCTCTCCTGTCGTCTTTAGGTTTTCGATGCGGATCCGGCGGGACGGATCCGAGATGTCAGGCCGACACGGTCCCCGCCGGACGCGGCCAGATTTCCGGGAAGGCGGGGCCCGACATCGGCGTGCCGGATGGCGGCGCGTCTGCTGGCGGCGGCGGCGACATGAAGCCGTCGCGCAGGACGAACTGCGCGTCGTCGCCCGTCACGCGCGCCGCGAAGGCGCGCCGGCGCCGGCCGCCGCGATTACCCGGCGCGCCGTGCAGCGTCAGCGCGTGGAAGGCGATGCAATCGCCCGGTTCGAGGTCCCAGCCGAGCAGTCTGTAGGCGTCCCGGTTGGCGTCGATGTCCGGCACAGGACGGAAATTCGGGTCGCGGGCCGGATGCGTCTTCGCGTCGGCGAAGCGTGTCGGCGAGTACCAGATCCCCGACAGATGCGAGCCGGCGACGTATTCGACGCAGGTCTCGCGCGCGACGGGATCCAGCGGGATCCAGAAACTCATCACCTGGCGGCCGTCGACGCTCCAATACGGCTGGTCATGATGCCAGGGCGTCGGCTCGGCGGTGCCCGGCTCCTTCACCAGCACGTGCTCGTGGAAGAGGTTGACGCGGCGCGAGCGCATCATCTGTGCCGCCAGCGCGCCGATCGGACCGTCCTTCAGGAAGTCGCGATAGGCATCGATGCGACGCCAGTTGCAGTAGTCGCCGAAGAACATGCCCGGCTTGCCGTCAGGGGTGTAGCGCTTTCCGTAGGGGCCGGGCACGCGCATGTTCTCGTCGACGCCCGCGCGCAGACGCTCGATCCAGTGCATCGGGACGACCCCGCGCAGGATGACGGCGCCATCGCGCTCGTACTCCGTCACGAGGGTCTCGGGAATCGAGGCATGATCGAGCGGCACGGTTGACCTCAACACTGACCGGTGCCGTCTGGAATACCGGCCGATCGTCCGGCGGTCAATTCCCTTCGCCCCTCGCCAATCGCATCTACAGCACATGCATCCAGACAGCCATTTCCGCTGGCGCGATATCCGGCGGCGTCGGGCTCCATCGGCGACGCTGGTTGTCTGGATGCGAATTGCGCACGAGGAGAGCCGCAGAGCTGTGGTGAGCGCATTGTTGGCTGGCTTGCGGCGCTGACCTTGGGCAGTGCCTCGGGAAATAGTCGTCTGGATCCGATTAGGTCTGGATCCGATTAGGTCTGGGGCGAGGCGAGCCGGCGCAGGGCTGCGACGCCGATGGGGGGCTGGGCCTGCCAGGGGAGAAGGAACAGGTTCTGCGCGAGCCCGGATCGCAGCCGATCGATCTGCGCGGCCTCCGCGCCCATGCGCTGGCGCAGCAGCGGATCCGTGGCGCCGCTGCCCGCCAGCGCGCGATTGACGATCCACGCCTGGGGTTCGATGCCGGCGCGACGCAGATCTTCCTGCAGCGCCGCCGCTTCGGACACCGGGGTCGTCTCGGGCAGGGTCACCAGCAGCACATGCGTATGATCCGGATCGCGTAGACGCATCAGTGGCGTGACGATGCGGCCCTTGCCGTCGCCGGCCTGGAGGTCACGCGCCATCTGCCGGTGATAGGCGCCAGCCGCGTCCATCAGCAGCAACGTGTGTCCGGTCGGCGCCGTATCGAGCACCACGAAGCTGCTGCGTGCCTCCGCGACGATGCGGGAGAAGGCATGGAAGACCGCGACTTCCTCGGTGCAGGGGGAACGCAGATCCTCGCGCAGGAGGGCACGTCCCGCCGCATCGAGATCGCGTCCACGGCTGTCCATGATCTTGGCGACGTAGCGGTCGGTCTCCGCCTTCGGGTCGATGCGGTCGACGCGCAGGCCCGGCATCTCGCCCTCGAGCGTCATCGCGAGATGCGCCGCCGGGTCCGTGGTGCTGAGATGCACGGCGTGGCCGCGCGCGACGAGGCCGATGGCGATGGCGGCGGCGATGGTGGTCTTGCCGACGCCGCCCTTGCCCATGACCATCACCAGGCCATGTGCGCGCGCGGCAAGCGCGTCCACCAAGGCGTCCAGGCCTGGAACCGAAGGCATCGCCGCATGGCTCGGCGCCGCCGCGGCACGGGCGGGCTCGGCATCGCGGTGCAGCAGCGCGCGCAGCGCGTCGAGGCCGACCATGTCGAAGGCCCGCAAGGGAATCTCGTCGCGCGGCAGGCGACGCAGCATCTCGGGCATCTGGGCGAGCGCTGCCGCGCCGGTCAGTTCGATCGTCCGCGCCACCGGATCGTCCGTCAGGCTGGCGCGGAAGACGCCGTTGACCACGAGCGTCTGGTTGGCGAGGCCGAGCGCGGCGAGTTCGCCCGCGCTGCGCGCGGCCTCGGCGAGCGCGGCGCGGTCGGGGCGGGTCACAAGGACGATCGCGGTCGTCTCCGGATCGCCGAGCGCCTCCATCGCCGCACGGAAACGCTGCTCCTGCGTCTTCAGCCCCGAATGCGGCCCAAGACAGGACGCACCGGCCTCGTTCGCCGCAAGGAAGCCCGTCCATGCGGCCGGCAGGCTGAGCAGGCGCAGCGTGTGCCCGGTCGGCGCGGTGTCGAACAGGACATGATCGAAGCCGGGCGCCCCATCGGCGAGCAGGGCGGCGAATTCGTCGAAGGCGGCGACCTCCGTCGTGCAGGCGCCGGAGAGCTGTTCGCGGATGTTGGCGCGCTCCGCATCGGTGGCGCCGTCCATCCGCGCCAGGACGCGCTCCCGGTAGGCCGTGGCGGCGGCGGCCGGGTCGATGTTCAGAGCCGAGAGCCCGGGCACGGCGGGGATCTCGCGCGGCGTGTCGCAGAGTTCGGCGCCCAACATCTCGTCCAGGTTCGACGCGGGATCGGTGCTGACCAGCAGGACGCGTTTGCCGCGCTCCGCCAGGGCGATCGCCGCGGCGCAGGCGATCGACGTCTTTCCCACGCCGCCCTTGCCGGTGAAGAACAGGCAGCGCGGCGGGGCCACCAGGAAAGCCGGGCGGTCATCCATCGGCGCTGCGCGCGGTGTCAGGATCTCCGCGTCAGGCCGGGTCACGTCGATCATGTGCTCGATCCTCCATGGTCGCGCCGTGTCGGGGCGCGGCGGCGGCGGGGCTGCGCCCTCGCCATGTCTTGCGCCGCGTCAAGCTGACCATGGCCGGCGTTGTGGCATGTCCGCCGTTCGGGCTATCAGGACATATGGTCGCACCTTGTTCCGCCTGCCCCGTCGAGAGGCACGCGACACCGTTTCGTTGTCCTCGTCTTCGACCGGCTCCGCGTTCGGTCGAGTGCGAGGCGCCAAACGGTCTGGCCGCATGAGCCCGCCGACCCCGGTTGCGGCGCCGCGGCGGCGTCTCTCACTCCTCGACCGCGGGCTCACGCTCTGGATCTTCGCGGCGATGGCTCTGGGGGGCGCGCTCGGCGCCTTTGTGCCGGGGCTGCCGGCCGCGCTCGACAGCCTGTCGGTCGGCGGCACGAATATCGCGATCGCCCTTGGGCTGATCTTGATGATGTACCCGCCCTTGGCGCGTGTCCGCTACGAGGCGCTGCCCGAGGTCTTCGCCGATCGCCGGATCCTTCTGCTCTCGCTGGTTCAGAACTGGGTGATCGGGCCGCTGCTGATGTTCGCGCTGGCCGTGGTCTTCCTCGCCGACCGGCCGGACTACATGACCGGCCTGATCCTGATCGGTCTCGCGCGGTGCATCGCCATGGTGATCGTCTGGAACCAGCTGGCGCGTGGCGACACGAACTACGCCGCCGCGCTCGTCGCGTTCAACAGCGTGTTCCAGCTTCTGTTTTTCGGTCTCTACGTGTGGCTCTTCCTCGCTGTCCTGCCCCCTCTGGTGGGGCTTGCGGGGTACGAGGTGGACATCTCCTTCGCCACCATCGCCGGGGCGGTGCTGCTCTATCTCGGCGTCCCCTTCGCGGCGGGATACCTGACGCGGCGGATGCTGATCGCGCGGCGCGGCGAGGCCTGGTACCGCGAGAGCTTCCTGCCGCGGATCGCGCCGGTCACGCTGGCGGCGCTGCTCTTCACCATCGCGGCGATGTTTGTGTTGAAGGGGGGCGACGTCCTGCGTCTGCCGCTCGACGCCCTGCGGATCGCGGTGCCCCTGGCGATCTATTTCCTGGTCATGTTCCTGGTCAGCTTCTGGATGGGGCGGCTGATCGGCGCCGACTATCCGCGCACGACGGCGATCGCCTTCACCGCGGCGTCCAATAATTTCGAGCTCGCCATCGCGGTCGCCATCGCCGCCTTCGGCCTGGCGTCGCCGGTGGCCTTCGCCACGGTGATCGGACCGCTGGTCGAGGTGCCGGTGCTGATCCTGCTGGTCGGCGTGGCGTCGCGGCTTGGAGAGCGGTGGTTCGGCGTGACGCCATCGGATCTGCGCTAGGGTCTGGACTCAATTGACCCAGTAGATGACGGCGGCGGCGATAAGCGCGGCGCTGAGATAGTTGCGCGCAAGCTTGTCGTAGCGTGTTGCGATGCGACGGAAGTCCTTGATCCGGCCCCACATGCGCTCGATGCGGTTGCGGCATCTGTAGATCTTGGCGTCGTGGGGTATCGGCTTGGCGCGCGACGTGGTCGAGGGAATGACAGCCAGGATCTTGCGCTCGGTGAGGCGTTGGCGGAGGTGATTGGCGTCATAGCCGCGGTCGGCGACCAGGCGGCGGATCGTCAGGCGATGATCGAGCAGATCGGCTGCCATGGAGATATCGTTGACGTTGCCAGCGCTGAGCAACAGCACGCGCGGGCGCCCCTGAGTGTCGGTCAGCCCGTGGAGCTTCGTTGTCCGGCCGCCGCGCGACCGGCCGATCGCTTGCGCGAAGGCCCCCCTTTTGCGCCACCGGCTGAGCGATGGGCCTTGATGTGGGTACTGTCGATCGCGGCCGTCCCGATCACCGGCTTATGGCCCGTCAGGGCCTCGAAGATCCCGAGCCAGATACCCTGTCGGCTCCAGCGATTGAAGCGATTGTAGATCGTCGTATAGGGGCCATACGCCGAGGGACAATCGCGCCAGCGCGCTCCCGACCGCAGCATATGAACGATCCCGCTGATCACCCGGTGGTCGTCAACACGATGCGCGCCGCGCCGACCCCGTGGGAGCAGCGGCTCGATCCGTTGCCACTCGTTCTCGCTCATCCAATACAGCGACGATCCCATGCCGACCTCCCAATTCGCCGGGGAGAAGCGAATCACAGGACCGCCTAACCGCCAATGCCTTATTGAGTACTGACCCTAGGCTGCGCCTCCTGGAGACTGCGATCCAGACGTCTATTCCCGCCGATCTTGCGCAGGCGACCAGTGGCGCAACGGTTGTCTGGATTCGATTTTCGCGCGCCGCTGGCGACCGGCTTGGCGGTCCGATGGACCGCTCACGGTGACGGCCGTTTATCTCCGATGTGCCTCGTCGAAGCGCGGCCGATCAGGCGCATGCGCAGCGACGCAGACATCGTGTCGATCGCCCACACCGCGACGAGGATCAGCAGGATCAGGAACATCGCCTCGTCCCAGTTGTTGATCCGGATACGGTCGGAGAGTTCCTGCCCGATCCCCCCGGCGCCGACGACCCCCAGGATCGACGCGGAGCGGACGTTCGATTCGAGGAAATAGAGACCATTCGACAGGATGACCGGAGACACTTGCGGGACGATGCCGAAACGCAGCGTCTGAAGCCTGCCAGCGCCGGTCGATCTTACGCCTTCGATCTGCCGGCGATCGGCGTTCTCGACGGCCTCGCCGATGATCTTCGCGAGCACACCGATATCCGCGGCCGCGATCGCCAGGACGCCGGCGAACGGACCGAGGCCGACGACGTTGACGAAGATCAGCGCCCAGATCAGCGTGTCGATCCCCCGCAACCCATCGAGGCCGCGCCGGAGCGGGAATCGCAGCAGGTTCAACGGTAGGATGTTGCGTGCGGCCAGAAAACCCAGCGGGACCGCGATGACGAAGGCGAGGGCGGTCCCGAACAAGGCCATGCCCAGCGTCTCGGCGAGCGCATGGAGGAAGTCCAGCAGCCAGCCGTTATGGGCTGGCGGCAACATGAACTGTAGCAGCCAGCCAAGCTTGCCTAGTCCCTGCCAGAGCCGGGTCGCATCGAGAAAGCCGGTGCGCCAGAAGGCGCCGAGGACGGCGAGCACGGCCAGCGCGCCGAAGACGGCGCGGAGCCTGCGCGTCGCAGGGGATGGGCCGAACAATGCGGGATGGGCGATCCGCAGGGCCGCATCCGCGGACTCGGTCGCAGTCATGACAGATTCTCGCGGCCGATGACGGCATGGCGGAGCCGCTCGCTGACCAGATCGATCGCCGTGACGGTGGCGATGATCAGCAGAACGATCGCGCTGATGTCCGGATAGATGAACTGGCGGATCACGAGATAGAGTTCCTGACCGATGCCGCCCGCGCCGACGAAGCCGACGATGGCGGCACCTCTCACATTGATCTCGAACCGCAGCAACGTGTAGCTGAGGAACACCGGCAGGACCTGCGGCACGACGCCGAACCCCATCGATTGCAGCCAGCCGGCTCCGGTTGCCCGCAGTCCCTCGATCGGGCCGTGATCGGCGTTCTCGTTGACCTCGGAGAACAGCTTGCCCAGGGATCCGGTGGTGTGGATCGCGATCGCGAGAACGCCCGCCAGCGGCCCGATGCCGAAGGCAAACACGAAGATCAGCGCGAAGACGAGCTCGGGCACGGCGCGCGCGAACTCCAGGACGCGTCGGGTCCCGAAGCACAGCGACGCGCTCTGGACGAGGTTGCGCGCCGCCGGGAAGGAGAGCGCGAAGGCCGCCGTCGCGCCCATCAGGGTCGCCAGCGCGCCGATGACGACGGTGTCGAGCAGCAAAACGACCCAGCGGCCGAGGCCCCAGTACCACTCCCGAAGATCGGCGACGACCCCTTCGCCGGTCGCGCGTGGCATCGTCCGGTCGAGATAGTCGAGCGCGCCGCCGATCCCCTCGACGAGGCGATCGGGGCGAACCTCGCTGATCCAGCTCGACGCGGCGAGCGCGACGAGAAGCGCTGCGCCGCCGATGCCGGATCGAAGCAGACGCTGCCGCCGCAGCGCGCCGTGCGCCGCGACGACGGCGGCTATGGCGTCGCCGGTGGCGTTCAAGAGGCGCGGCGCGCGCGCTGGTTGTCGCGCACGAGACGGACCATCGCCTCGTAATCGGCGTGCGACACCTCGCGATATCCGCCGAGCTTGCCGTCTCCGAGCGCTTGCCAGGCCTCCTTGTCGAGGTCCTTCATGCGGATGAAGGCCTGTTTCACGGCGATGCGGAGGTCCTCCGGCATGTCGGTGCGCACGGTGAGCGGGCTCGACGGAAGCTGCGGCGACTTCCAAACAACGCGCACGGAGTTCCGCGGGATCATTCCCTTGTCCCACATACGTGCGTAATTGGAGCGCTCGTCGTTGTTCCACCATGTCGCCGCGGCGTCGAACGTGCCGTTGAGCAACGCGATGACGCTGTTCTCGTGGCTGCCGGAGAATGCGGTGGACGCAAAGAATTTCGTCGGATCGTAACCGGCCTCGCGCATGAAGAACGCGGGCGCCTGGAAGCCGGAGGCGGAATTCGGATCGGCGAAGGCAAGCTTCTTTCCGCGCAGATCGTCGATGCTGCGATAGGGCGAGTCGGAGCGCACGACGACGACGGAGAAATATCCGAAGTCGCCGGCGGCATCGACGGTGGCGGCGATCGGAAGAACCTTTCCGCCGGAGACGATCCAGGCCTGCGCGTAGGCCGCCGGACCGAGATGCGCGATCTGGAGCTTATTGGCGTTGAGCGCCTCGACCACGCCGGCATAGTCGGTGGCGTTCCGGAACTCGATCCGCACCCCGAGCACACGCTCGAGATAGGAGACCACGGGCCGATAGCGGACGATCCGATCGGCTTCGTTTTCGGACGTGATCACGCCCATCGCCAGCGTCGGATAGCGGGTACGCCAGTCCTGAGAGCGCCCCGTGGCGGGCACGAGGCTGGCGGCGCCGGCGGCGAGAAGTGTGCGCCGTGCAATTGCGATCATGCGAATGTCCTTTCCGGCTTGGTGCAGCGACGTCAACCGATCGCCGCGACGCGAACGGGCGGGGGCGACGCGGCGTCTCTGGCGAATGAAGAGGGGACCGTGCGGGCGCTGCGTCCGTAGATCGCGTCGCGTGCGTCCTCCGTGAGCCGCCCGGGCGGACCGTCGAATACCACGCGGCCGGCATGCATCCCGATGATCCGGTCGCAGTAGCGTCCGGCGATCTCGAGCGCATGCAGGTTGCACAGGACCGTGATCCCGTCCTCGCGGTTGATCGTCCGCAGAGCGTCCATCACGAGATCGGCATTCAGGGGGTCGAGGGAAGCGATGGGCTCGTCGGCCAGCACCAGCTTGGGTCGCTGCAAGAGCGCGCGTGCAATGGCGACCCTCTGCATCTGGCCGCCGGAGAGCGTCTCGACGCGCTGCAGGGCTTGACCGATCAGGCCGAGTCGGTGGAGCGCGCGGATCGCGCCGATCCGCTCGGCGTCGCGAAAGCGCATCAGCAGCGTGGCGAGCGTGGCGTGGGTGTTCAGGCTGCCAAGCAGAACGTTGGTGAGGACGTCCAGCCGCGGCACGAGGTTGAACTGCTGGAAGATCATTGCCGCGCTCTGTCGCCAGTCGCGCAAGGCCTGTCGGCGCAGTCGGGTGACATCTGTTCCGCCGAACGCGATGGTCCCGCTGGTCGGCTCGATCAGCCGGTTCACCAGACGCAGCAGGGTCGACTTTCCGGCCCCCGATGGGCCCAGGATCCCCACCATCTGCCCACGTGGAATGTCGAGCGTGACGCCGTCGACAGCCGTCACCGCGCCAAACGCCTTTGTCAGGCCCTTCAATCGAAGCATCGGATCGGTGATGGTCGTCATCACCAATGAAAGTGCCAACCCGATGTGCGGTTGGCGTGAAGGCCGCAAGACGATCCGATGACATGGCTGGACGACCGGATCCAGACAAACTCCCTGCTGGCCTTGCTCGGGCGGCCGAGGCCGATATGGTTGTCCGGCGCGGACAGGCGGCAGGCAGTGTTGGATCCCATCGGTTTCCGGCCTTAGGCTCATGCGCGTCGCATCGAGTGGAGGGCGCGGTGAAGATCAGGTC
>CAIOSQ010000204.1 GCA_903860935.1 uncultured Rhodospirillales bacterium
CCTGGCGCTGCAGCAGCGGGGCAGGTGCCTCGGCGCGCGGCGTGGGTGCAGGCGCCGTGGCCTCGGCGCGCGGGGCGCTCGCGGCGGGAGCGCCGCGCTGCGTCGCGGCGGCGCGCTTGTTCGAGAAGTTGATCACCGTGGGCTTGTCCTGTTCGCGCGCCCCGGCATCGATGCCCGTGGAGACGACCGACACGCGCATCCGGCCATTCATGCTCTCGTCGAAGGTCGATCCGAAGATGATGTTGGCCTCCTGGTCGACCTCCTCGCGGATCCGGTTCGCCGCTTCGTCGACCTCGAACAGGGTCATGTCGGGGCCGCCGGTGATGTTGATGAGCACGCCGCGTGCGCCCTTCATCGAGACGTCGTCGAGCAGCGGGTTCGAGATCGCCTTCTGCGCGGCCTCGAGGGCGCGGTTCTCGCCCTCGGCCTCGCCGGTGCCCATCATCGCCTTGCCCATTTCGCCCATCACCGAGCGGATGTCGGCGAAGTCGAGGTTGATCATGCCCGGCATGAGCATCAGGTCGGTGACGCCGCGGACGCCGGAGTAGAGGACGTCGTCCGCCATCTTGAACGCGTCGGCGAAGGTCGTGCGCTCGTTGGCGATGCGGAAGAGGTTCTGGTTCGGGATGATGATCAGGGTGTCGACATGCTGCTGCAGGTCGGCGATCCCGGCATCGGCGAGGCGCATGCGGTGCTGGCCCTCGAAGGTGAAGGGCTTGGTCACCACGCCGACCGTCAGGATGTTCTGCTCGCGCGCGGCGCGGGCGATCACCGGCGCGGCGCCGGTTCCGGTCCCGCCGCCCATGCCCGCCGCGATGAAGACCATGTGCGAACCCTCGATCGCCGCGACGACCTGTTCGATCGCCTCCTCGGCGGCGGCGCGGCCGATATCCGGCCGCGAGCCGGCGCCCAGGCCCTGCGTCGTGCCGACGCCGAGCTGGATGCGCGTGTCGGCCAAGCTTTGCGACAGCGCCTGCGCGTCGGTGTTGGCGACGACGAAATCGACGCCTTCGAGATTAGAGCGGATCATGTTGTTGACGGCGTTGCCGCCGGCGCCGCCGACCCCGATCACGGTGATCCGGGGCCTGAGTTCGATCTGGGAGGGCGGCATCGAGAGATTAAGGGCCATGGTCGTCTCCTCGTCGGGATGGATGCGGCGGCAATGCGCCGGTTGGAAGTGGCGGATCGGGGTTAGAGGTTTTCGCGGAGCCAGAGACCGAAGCGGCCCATCCAGCCATTCGCCGGCCGGGCCGGGGCGGCTGCGGTCCGCAACGCCTCCTGCGGGGCGAGGGCATGGGCGATCAGTCCGGCGCAGACGGCGAAGGCCGGTCCGCCGGTCTGGTCCGACAGGCCCTGGATGCCGATCGGGCGACCGGCGCGGACCTGCTTGTCCAGGATCGTGGCGGCGAGCTCGCGCACGCCGTTGAGCTGCGACGCGCCGCCGGTGAGGACCACGCGCCGCCCGGCGGTCTTGTGGTAGCCGCTGGCCTCGAGCCGCGCGCGCACGTATTCGAACGTCTCCTCGATCCGCGGCCGGATGATGCCGGTGAGGATCGACTTCGAGACATGGTTGGCATGGTCGTGCTCTTCCTCGCCGACCAGCGGGACGTCGATCACCTCGCGCTCGTCGGCGCCGGCGGTGATGCAACTGCCGTAGAGGGTCTTCATGCGTTCGGCATGGGTCAGCGGCGTCGACAATCCGCGCGCGATGTCGCTGGTGACGTGGCCGCCGCCGAGCGGCACCGAATCCGTCCAGACCGCATGGCCGTCGACGAAGACGGCCATGGACGTGACGCCGCCGCCCATGTCGATCACGGTGACGCCGAGATCCATCTCGTCCTCGACGAGGCTGGCTAGCCCGGCGGCGTAGGGCGCGACGACGAAATTCTCGACGTCGAGATGGCAGCGCCCGATCACGGCCTCGAGGTTGCGCAGCGCGCTGGCCTCGGCGCTGACCAGATGCATTCTGACGCCGAGCCGTTCGCCGCACATGCCGCGGGGGTCGCGGATGCCGCGGCTGCCGTCGATCGCATAGCTCACCGGGATCGCATGCAGCAGCTTGCGCGCGGGATCCGTCTCCTGGCCACGGCCGAGTCCGGTGACGCGCCGCAGATCGGCCTCGGTCACCTCGTGCCCGGCGATCGCCACGTCGACGCTGACGCCATGCGAGACCGGCTGACCGCAGCTGGTTCCGACGATGACGCTTTTCAGCGTCTCGCCCGCGATCTGCTCGGCCGCGTAGACGGCGTTGGTGATGGCCGCCGCCGCGCCTTCCATGTCGATGATCGCCCCGGCGCGCACGCCCTGGGAGATCTGGTGGCCGACGCCGACGATCCGTGTCGCCTGGCCCTCGCTGCGCGCGACGAAGCACGCGATCTTCGTCGACCCGATATCGAGCGCGGCGATCGGTCCGGTACGGGGGCGCGGCTTGCGGAGGGTCATGTCCTGGCGTCCCTGGGTCAGTTGCTGCGGATGGCCGGACGCGGCCGGGATGCGGCTTGCTGACCAGCGGCCCCGGACGCGTTCGTCGCGGCCGTGGCTACGACCGGCTGGATCGTGATCCGGTCGGCGAGGCGGAGGTCGATCCGCGCCACAGCCCGCCCCAGGATGGCCTCGCGGCGCTGGGCGTCGGCGAGGCGCGTCCAGGCGGCAGCGATCTGCTGCTCGGGCAGTTGCACGCGCGTCTCGCCGTCGAGGACGAGATCCCAGCGCCGGCCACCGACGCGCACCGCCGCGCTGACGCGGTCCTTGAGGTCCGGCTCGGTCGCGAGCAGGGCCAGGAGCTCGCGGGCATGCGCGGGCGCGTCAGAGCCCACGACGATCATCAGATTGGCGAAGGTGCCCGGATCGGCCCTGCGGATTTCCTTGCCGTCGGCGTCCAGGACGACATGGCGCCCCTGCGTCTGCCACAGCGCGAGCGGCACGCGTTCGACGATCTGGACGCGCACGGTGCTCGGGAAGCGGCGCTCCACCTGGGCTTCCCGGACCCATGGCAGCCGCTCGAGCGCGCCGCGCGCCGCGGCGCCGTCGAAGCCGAGCAACGCTTCGCCGTCATGCAGATCGAGTGCCGCGAGGATCTCCGCGGCGCTGGTATGGACGCGTCCGGTGACGACGATCTCGCGCACCCCGAGGCCGGCGCGCGCGGTGACGCGCAGCGCATCCGATGCGCGCTCGGAGGTCCAGTCCGCGATGCGCTCGCCGATCCCGGCGCGTTCCACCCAGATCCCGCCCACGGCCAGCGCGCCGACCATCGCGGCGCCGATCGCCGCCATCGCGGCATGGCGCGGCTTGATCCAGGCGAATCGCCAGGGCGTGCGTCGCGCGGGGCGACGGGGCGTGGTCAGGCGTGGCATCGGGCCTCCCCGATCAGCCAGTCGCACAATTCCCCGAACGCGATCCCGAGATGGCGCGCCTGTTCGGGCACCAGCGACAGCGGGGTGAAGCCGGGTTGCGTGTTGATCTCCAGGAAATACAGCCCCGCCGTTCCGGGCTGGCGCGGGTCGTAGCGGAAATCGCTGCGCGAGATGCCCGCGCAGCCGATCGTCCGGTGGGCGAGGAGCGCCGCCTGCATCGCCGCGGCGTGGACATCCGCCGGCAGCGGCGCGGGCAGCACATGTTCGGCATGGCCGGCGGTGTATTTCGCGGCGTAGCCGAAGGCGCTGCCCTCGAACCGGATTTCCGTCACGGCGAGGGCGCGATCGCCCATGACGCCGACGGTCAGTTCGCGGCCTGGAATGTATTCCTCGACCAGCGCGTCGTCGCCGAATGACCATGCCGTCGCCCAGTCGAGATTGGCGCCTTCCGCGACGACCTCGACGCCGATGGTCGAGCCCTCGGCGACCGGCTTGACGATGTACGGGCGCGGCATCGGATCGCCCGCGGCGAACTCCGCGCGCCGCACGATCCGGCCGCGCGGCGTGCGCAGCCCGACCTGTTCGACCGCGCGCTTCGCGGATGGCTTGTCCATCGCGATCGCCGAGGCGCGCAGTCCGGAATGGGTGTAGGGGATGCCCATCAATTCGAGCAGCCCCTGCACGCAGCCATCCTCGCCATAGCGCCCGTGCAGGGCGTTGAAGACCGCGTCCGGGCGATCCTGTTCCAGGACGCGCACGAGCGCGCCGACATCGCGCGACAGGTCGTGGACGCGCACGTCGTGGCCGGCTGCGCGCAGCGCTTCGGCCACGGCTGCGCCGGACACGAGGCTGACCTCGCGTTCGCGCGAGATGCCACCCATGAGGACAAGGATTCGCCGTTTCATGACCCGGAACCGGAAACGGGAATCGAGGCTAAACCGATTCGTCTGATCTCCCAGCGCAAAGTGACCCCGAATCGTTCCGCGACGCGCGCGCGGACATCCTCGCCGAGACGTTCGATGTCGTCGGCGGTCGCGTCGCCGGTGTTGATCAGGAAGTTGCAGTGCTTCTCGGAGACCTGGGCACCGCCGCGGCGCAGGCCGCGGCACCCGGCGAGGTCGATCAACTGCCAGGCCTTGCGACCCTCGGCGTGCGGATCCGTGGGATTGGCGAAGGTCGAACCGCCGGTGCGGGCGCGGATCGGCTGCGCGGCCTCGCGCGCCGCCTGGATCTCGGCGATGCGCGCCTGGATCGCCGCCGGGTCTCCGGCGACCGCCCGCAGCGCGGCGGCGACGAAGATCCAGTCCTCGGGCACGCCGCAATGGCGGTAGCCGAGGCCGAGTTCGTCATGGGAAAGCCAGCGCCGCTTCCCGTGCGCGTCGATCGCCTCGGCCCGCAGCAGCACGTCGGTCATCTCGCGGCCATAGGCGCCGGCGTTCATGCGCACGGCACCGCCGATCGTGCCCGGGATGCCGGACCGGAATTCCAGACCGGCGATGCCGGCGTCGCGCGCGAACAGCGCGACGTTGAGGTCGAGCGCCGCCGCGCCGCAGAGCAGCGCGCCATCGGCGCGCGCGACGTCCGCGAAACCGCGACCAAGGCGCACCACGACGCCGGCGACGCCGCCATCGCGTACGAGCAGGTTCGAGCCGACGCCGATCACCGTCATCGGGATGTCGGCGGGCTTCGCGGCGACGAACTGCG
>CAIOSQ010000205.1 GCA_903860935.1 uncultured Rhodospirillales bacterium
CCGTCTCATCGAGGGCCAGCCGCGGTTGATGCTGAAGGCGGTCGACGGCATCGACTTCGCGATCCGCAAGGGCGAGACGCTCAGCCTCGTCGGCGAGTCCGGCTGCGGCAAGTCGACCGTGGCGCGGCTGATCGTGGGGCTCTATCGCCCCACCCGTGGCCAGATCCTGTTCGAGGGCACGGACATGGGAAGCCTCGCGACGCGCGCCGAGGAGCGCGCGCTGCGCAAGCGCTTCCAGATGATCTTCCAGGATCCCTATGCCAGCCTCAATCCGCGCTGGCGCGTCGCCGATATCATCGCCGAACCGATCCGCGCCCATCGCCTGTCCGATGACGCGACGGCGATCCGCAAGCGCGTCGACGAATTGCTGCGCCAGGTCGGCCTGTCTCCCGCCGATGGCGAGAAATTCCCGCATGAATTCTCGGGCGGCCAGCGCCAGCGCATCTCGATCGCCCGCGCGCTCTCGTCGAACCCGGAGTTCCTGGTCTGCGACGAGCCGACCTCGGCGCTGGACGTCTCGGTCCAGGCGCAGATCCTGAACCTGATGAAGGATCTGCAGCGCGAACTTGGCCTGACCTATCTGTTCATCAGCCACAACCTCGCCGTGGTCTTCCACATCTCGGACCGCGTCGGCGTCATGTATCTGGGCCGTCTGGTCGAACTCGCGGACGCCCGCGCGCTGTTCGAGAACCCGCAGCACCCCTATACGCGCATGCTGCTCGACGCGATCCCCGACCTCGACATGACCGGCCGTGCGCGCACGCCGGTGGCGGGCGAGGTGCCGAACCCGCTCGATCCGCCGAAGGGCTGCGCCTTCCACCCGCGCTGCCCGTTCGCCAACGACCGCTGCAAGTCGGAGCGCCCGGAGCTCAAGGCGACGGCGAATGGTGGCGTGGCGGCGTGCCACGCCGTCGAAGAAGGCCGACTGGCCGCGGCGCCGCGGGTCTGAGCCGCGCGTCTCAGCTGCGCCCGGAGCTGTCCTCGATGCGGACGATATCGTCCTCGCCGAGATAGTCGCCGGACTGCACCTCGATGATATGCGCCGGCTCGGCGCCCGGGTTCTCCAGCCGGTGGATGCAGCCGACGGGGATATACGTCGACATGTTTTCGCGCAGCGTCAGGATGTCCTCGCCGCGCGTGACGCGGGCGACGCCCTGGACGCAGACCCAGTGTTCGGCGCGCCGCGCGTGCTTCTGCAGCGAGATGCGCTGGCCGGGATTGACGATGATGCGCTTGACCTGGAAGCGCGGGCCGAGATCGATCGTTTCGTAGCTGCCCCAGGGCCGGTAGACGCGGGGATGCGCGCTCGCCTCGCTGCGCCCGGCCTTCCTGAGCCGGTCGACGATGGCCTTGACGTGCTGCGCCTCGTCGCGCGCGGCCACCAGGACAGCGTCCTTGAGCGCGACGACGATCATGTCCTCGACGCCGACGGTCGCGAGCAGCCTGTGCTCGCTGCGCAGATAGGAATTGCGGGTGCGCTCCGCGATCACGTCGCCCTGCGCCACATTGCCGTCGCCGTCACGCCGCCCGATCTCCCAGAGCGCGGACCACGAGCCGACATCCGACCATCCCAGCGCCGCGGGCACCACGGCCGCGTGGCTCGTCTTTTCCATGACCGCGTAGTCGACCGAGATCGAGGGCGCGGCAGCGAAGGCGTCCCGGTCGAGCCGCACGAAGTCGAGATCGCGCGTCGCGCGCGCCACGGCCTCGTCCGCGGCCGCGACGACGCCGGGCGCATGGGTCGCGAGTTCGGTGCGCAGCGCGCCGAGCGGGAACAGGAACATACCGCTGTTCCAGGACCACCCGCCGTCACGCAGATAGGCCTGCGCGGTCGCGAGATCCGGCTTCTCGACGAAGCGCGCCACGGCATGGGCGCCCGGTGCCGCGTCCAGGGCGTCGCCCTGGCGGATATAGCCATAGCCGGTCTCCGGCCCGGTCGGCGTGATTCCGAAGGTGACGAGATGGCCGTACTGCGCGGCAGTTGCTGCCTTGGCGACCGCGTCGAGGAAGGCGGCGCCGTCCAGGATCACGTGGTCTGACGGCAGGACCAGGAGGCAGTCGTGTTCGCCTGCGCCTGACGCGGCGAGATACGCGGCCGCTGCGGCGACTGCGGCCGCGGTGTTGCGCGCCACCGGCTCCAGCAGCAGCGCGGCCCCCTCGATCCCGCTCTGGCGCAACTGCTCCGCGATCGCGAAGCGATGTTCGACGTTGCAGACCACCAGCGGTGCCGCGAAGCCGCGCCCGCCGACCCGCAGCGCCGTGTCCTGGATCAGGCTTCGTTCGCCGGCGAGGGGCAGCAACTGCTTGGGGAAAAGCTCGCGCGACAGCGGCCAGAGCCGCGTGCCGGCGCCGCCGGACAGGATCACCGGATGGATCATCTGCTGGGACTGCATGGATCGATCGCCTGGAGGAAGGATGCGGGGAGTCACTACAGCAAACGGGCGAGACCCGCCAAATGATCCGCCGCAGGTCGCGCCGTGGGTCGTCTCAGGATGACGGCCGTGCGCCGCCTCGTGGGCTCAACCGGTCGGCGAGCGCGTCGGCGAGGATGTTGCACGACGCCACTGTCGCCAGGATCAGCAGGCCCGGCCAGAGCGCGAGATGCGGTGCGGTCCAGATCAGCTCCTGGGCGTTGGTCAGCATGTTGCCCCAGCTCGGGGTCGGCGGCTGGATGCCCAGCCCGAGAAAGCTCAGGACGCTCTCGAACTTGATCACCTCGCCCAAGGCAAGCGCCGTGGCGACCAGGATCGGCGACAGCGCGTTGGGCAGGATATGGACCAGCATGACGCGCCAGGGCGAGGCGCCCAGCGCGATCGCCGCGCGCACGAAGTCGCGGGTCTTGAGCGACAGCGTCGCCGCGCGCACCAACCGCGCGACGGTGGTCCACCCGAAGGCCGCGGTGATCACGACGATGCGCGCGAGACCGGCCTCGGGAGAGCGTGCGATCTCCTCCGGAATGCCCAGCTTGCCGAGGTCGATGGCGGCCAGAACGATCAGGACGGCGAGCAGCGGGAGCGCGATCACCCCGTCGGTGAAACGCATCAGAACGGCATCGAAACGGCCGCCGAAATAGCCGGCTACGACACCGAGCACGCTGCCGATCGTCGCCGCAATGACGGCCGCGGTCAGCCCGACGACGATCGACACGCGCCCGCCGTCGAGCAACCGTGCCAGGAGATCGCGGCCGAGATCGTCGGTCCCGAGCGGATGCGCGGCCGAGGGGCCGGCGAGCCGGTTCAGGAGATCGGTCTCGGTCGGATCGATCCCGGCGAGCGTCAGGATCCAGGGTGCGGCGAGGCAGGCGAGCGCCAGCGACGTCCCGAGGGCCGCGATGGCGGCGAGGGCAGGGCGCGCGATGCTCATCCGTCCCGTCCGTCGCTGCCGTCGAGCGCGATCCGCGGATCGAGCGCCGCATAACCGAGATCGGCGAGGAGATTGGCAAGCAGCGTGACCAGCGTCGCGAAGAGCAGCGTCACGAGAGCCATGTTGAAGTCGCTGGTCAGGATCGAGTCGTAGATGAGCTTGCCCATGCCGGGCCACGCGAACATCGTCTCGGTGACCAGCGCGCCCGAGAACAACCCGCCGAACCCGAGGGCCGCGACGGTCGTCACCGGCAATGCCGCGTTGCGCAGCGCATGAACCAGCAGGATGCGCAGTTCGCTCGCGCCCTTGGCGCGCGCCGTGCGGACGTAGTCCTGCGCCAGCGCGTCGATCATCGCCGCGCGCATGTGTCGCGCGTAGATGCCGGCCTCGACCAGCGCCAGCGTCGCAACCGGCAACGCCATGTGGCGCAGCACCTCCAGCGGTCCCGCGCCATCGGGTGGCAGGCTGCCCGCGGGCAGCCAGCCCAGATGCACGGCGAACACCATCATCAGCAGCAAGGCGAGCCAGAAGGTCGGCGTCGCGGCGCCGGCGAAGCAGGCGAGGTTGATGGCCTGGTCGGCGAGGCGCCCGCGCCGCGCCGCGGCCCAGATGCCGAGCGGCAGGCCGATCCCCAGCGCCACGGCCAGCGCGCTGCCCATGAGCAGGAGGGTGTTGGCGAGGCGTGGCGCCATGATCTCCAGGACCGGACGTCGGAAGCTGCGCGACCACCCGAGATCGCCCTGCAGGGCCGCCGTCGCCCAGCTGGCGTAGCGCTCGAGGATCGGCCGGTCGACGCCATGCAGCGCACGCAGGCGCTGCATGTCCGCCGGTGTCATCTTCGGATCGCCCGAGGCCATCAGGTCGACCGGATCGCCCGGCATCAGTCCCAGCAGCACGTAGACGACCAGCGACATCGCGGCGAGCACGGCGATCGCCTGGATCAGGCGCCGGACGAGATATCCCAGCATCGTCGGCTTCGCCGTCCCGGCTCAGCGCGGCTTCCAGTGCTCGACGCGCAACGACGAGTAGTGGAGATGCCCGGTCGGCTCAATCCCCGCCAGCCATTTCGGGACGATGAAGGATTCGGCCCGGAAATAGAGCGGCAGGACCGGCAGCTCGGTGGCGTAGATCGCCTGCACCCGCGTCCAGATCGCCTTGCGGCGGTCGAAATCGAGTTCGACCTCCAGCCGGTCGATCAGCCCGTCGATCTCGGCGTTGGCGAAGCCCGGATAGTTCTGGCCCGCGAAGTTGTTGGCCTCGGTGGGGATGCTCTTCGAATGCAGCTGGTTGCGCGGGCCGCTCTCGGGGCTGGAGATCCACGCGTACATCGCCATCGCCGGAAAGGCGCGCTTGCGCGTGATCTCGCCGAAGAAGACGCGCGCCGGGTCGTTCTTGATCCGCACCTCGACGCCGACCCGCTTCCACTGGTTCTGCAGGACCTGCTGCACGGATTCGCGCGTACGGTTGCCGGCCGTGGTGCCAAGCTCCAGCGACAGGCGCTGGCCGGCGGCGTTGACCCGGATCCCGTCCGGGCCGGGTCGGAAGCCGGCCTCGTCGAGCAGCGCCTGGGCGCGCGCCGGCTCGAAGCCGTAGCGCGGCGTGTCGGTCGCGGCGACGCGATCGAGCGGGTTGACGAAGCTGGCGGCGACCGGCTGCTTGCCCTCGAAGAGCTGGCGGTTGAGCGCCTCGCGGTCGAGCGCCATCAGCAGCGCCTGGCGCACGCGCCGATCCTTGAGCAGCGGGTTGTCGAGATTGAGGTCGATATGCTCGTAGACCAGCCCGGGCTTGTAGACGATGTCGAAGCGCGCGCCGTGACGCTTCTCGAAGGCCAGCGCCTGGTCGAGCGTCAGGCCCAACTCGCCCGCGATGTAGTCGATCGAGCCCGACAGAAGATTGGCCTCGAGCGCCGCCGTGTTCTCGATGGCGCGGATGGTGATCTTCCGAAAATGCGGCTTGTCGCCGTACCAGGTCGGATTGGGCGCGAGTACGAGATGCGATCCCGCCACGACCTGCTCGATGCGATAGGGCCCGAAATGCAAGCCTGCCCGCGTCGGCTCGGCGTCGAACAGCGTGCGCTGCTTGTAGCCTTCGGCGCCGGCGGCGAAGACGGGCCTCTCGAGATGCGCGGGCAGCAGCTGGAAATCGCCGAAATCGTTGTACTGGTAGGTCAGCTTCTCCATGTGCAGGGTGAAGCGCTTGGCGTCGTGGATCTCGACGCGCTCGACGCGCTTGTAGAATTCCTGGGCGGCGACGCCGCTCTTGTCGTCGCGGCCGACCTCGATCGTGAAGGCGACGTCCTGGGTCGAGACCGGCACGCCGTCGCCCCAGGTGGCGCCGGGATGGATTGCCAGGGTGATGGCGACGCCCTTGGTGCCATCCGGTCGATCGACCGGACGGGCGAGCCCGTTCTCCACCGTCGGCAGATCGACGCAGAGCATGCAGCGCAGGACCCAGTCCTTGTCGTAGGCCGTGAACGGCCGGCGCGTCATCCCCAGCACATAGGATTTTGCCGCCATCGAATCGATGATCGGGTGGAGCGTCGCGGGGTACTGGGTGAAGCCGATCGTGAGCTCGTCCTTGGCTGCGGCGGGGGCGGCGGCGAGCAACCCGGCGGCGAGGGCGAATGCGCGGACGGCAAGTGTCTCGATCATGGTCAGGCCTCCGTTGTCTCGTTTCTAGCACGTCGTGGCGCCCAGTCCGGCAGGCCGGTGCCGCGACGCCAGGCCCGCGCGATCTCGTCGCGTCGCGCGAACCAGACGCCCGGGTGCCGGGCGATATGGGCCAGCAGAGCCTCCAGCCCGGCGATGCGCCCGGCCTTGCCGATGATCCGCAGATGCAGCCCGATCGACATCATGCGGGGCAGGCTTGCACCTTCGGCGTAGAGCCGGTCGAAGGCATCCGTGCAGTAGCGCGCGAAATCCGAGCCCAACACGAAGCCGCCGCCATTGGCGAAGCGCATGTCGTTGGTGTCGAAGGCATAGGGCAGGACGACATGCGGGTCGTCGCCGACCCGCATCGTGATCGGCATGTCGTCGTTGTACGCGTTCGAATCGTAGAGGAACCCGCCCTGCTCGAGGAGCAGGCGGCGCGTGTTCGGCGACGTCGCCGAGCGCGTGTGCCATCCCACCGGCGGGGTGCCCGCAGCGGCGGCGATGGCCTCGACCGTGCGCGCGATCGCGGCGCGCTCCGTCGCCTCGTCCATGTAGACGTGCCGCTCCCAGCGCCAGCCATGCGCGGACACCTCGTGGCCGTCGGCCACGGCCTCGCGCGCGATCCATGGCGACAGCGCGATGGCGCGGCCGCAGGCGTTGAGCGTCGCCGTCACGCCGAAGCGGCGCAGCGCGGTACGGATGCGGCCCCAGCCGACGCGCGTGCCGTATTCGTAGTGGCTTTCCATGCACAGGTCGCGCACGCCCTCCACGCGCTCGACGGCCTCGTAGATGTGCTCGTTGGCCTCGTCGCCGGCCGCGAGGGACAACTCGGCGCCTTCCTCGACGTTGACGACGACGGAGACCGCGAGGCGATGGCCGCCGGGCCAGCGGAAATCCGGCGCGTCGTGGGCGTAGCCGACGAAGTCGCGATCGATCGGAAACGTGTCGGGCGGGGGCATGCGGATCTCCGGCGGCGCTGTGCTAGAAGCAGGCAAGCATGCCGCCAAAGCTGGAGAGGGACCAGATGCAGCGCGATCTCCTTGGATATGGGGGCGTCTGGCCCGACCTGACCTGGCCCAATGGCAGCCGCCTCGCGGTCTCCGTCGTCGTGAATTTCGAGGAGGGCGCCGAACGCCAGGTCGGCGACGGCGATCTCGAGAGCGAGCGGATCGGCGAGGTGATCAGCGTCGTCGCGCCGGGGACGCGCGATATCGGCCAGGAGCAGATCTTCGCCTACGGCATGCGCGCCGGATTGTGGCGGATGCTGGAGGCCCTGGATCGTCGACGCATACCCGCGACGTTCTTCGCCTGTGGTCAGGCCGTCGCGCGCGTGCCGGCCCTGGCCGCCGCCGTCGCGCGCGCCGGGCATGAGATGGCGGTCCATGGCTGGCGCTGGCGACCGCATGCCGACTATGCCGATCGCGCGAGCGAGGCGGCCGATCTCGACCGCTGCATCGAGGCGATCTCCGCCGCCACGGGAATTCGGCCGGTGGGTTTCTTCTGCCGCGGCAGCGAAAGCGCCTGGACGCGCGACCTGCTGGCCGGGCGCGGCTTTGCCTACACATCGAACGGCTTCGACGACGATCTGCCCTATTGGGATCCGGTCACCGGCGGGCGGCTTCTGGTGGTGCCCTACGCGCTCGACAGCAACGACATGAAATTCTTCCACCCGAACGGATTCGTGCGTGCGCGGGAGATGGTCGACTATGCGGCCGACGCCTTGTCGACGTTGCTGGACGAGGCGCGGGCCGGCAAGCCGCGACTGCTCAATCTGGGCTTCCATCTGCGGATCGCCGGACGGCCGGCGCGCTTTCCTGCCTTCGCCGGGATCCTCGACATGCTGGCCGCGCGCCGGGACGAAATCTGGATCGCGACGCGCGCGGAGATCGCCGCCACCTTCGCCGCCCGCGTGCCGGGCCCCGGCGGCGCGTCCGACTAGCGCCAGGGCTGCTTTGGCGCCGCCATGCGCCGCGCTAGACTGTCCGCGTGGGCGGCGATCGGGCCGTCGCATTTGATGCCGGACGGTGCAGCATGGACGCTCGGACGATGGACGATTTCGAGGCCTTCGCCGCGGCGGCGCGGGCGCGCGGCTTCGACGAAGCCCTGGTGAGGGAGTGGGAGGCCGGGCACGAGACGCCGGTCCATACCCATCCGTTCGATGCCGAGGCGCTGCTGGTGCGCGGCGAGTTCTGGCTCACGGTCGACGGAGTGACCCGTCATCTCCAGGCCGGCGATCGTTTCGCTGTCGTGCGCGGCACCCCGCATGTCGAGCGCTATGGCGCGGCGGGCGCGACGTTCTGGGTGGCGCGGCGCGGCGGCACCTGAACGTTCCCCGCGCCGTTCCCGGCGCTCAGAACCGTCCCGAGCCGCGATAGAAAGGATCGTCGCCCAGCTCCGCGAGCCACCCGTCATAGAACGCCCGGACATGGGGAAAGATGTCGCGCCCCAACTGGCGGCGCTCGGTCTCCGCGGCGGAAAGCGGCTGGGCGAAGCGCGCCGCGATCTCCGCCATCGTCGCGTCGCGATCCACGCGCAGGAACCTCCCGTCGCGGTAGATCTCCTCGCCCGCCACCAGCACGCTGCGCACGGACGAACTCTTCGCGCGCTGCACGAGGACATCGACCGGCGGCACGTCCGCGTTCTGGTACGGGAAGGTGACGGCGTCCCAATCGAACAGGACGATGTCGGCTTCGCAGCCGGGCGACAGGCGGCCGATCCGCGTTCCGAACGGCGTCGTCGCGGCGCCGCGCTCGGTGGCCATGCGCAGGATCTGGGCGGGGCTCGGATGCGGCGCGTCGATCCCGGGCTCGCGATGGATGCGCAGCGCGAGACGCATCTCCTGCAGCATGTCGCGGTCGTCGTTGATGCCGGCCTCGTCGATGCCCAGCGCCACCGGGATGCCGCGGGCAAGGAACCGGTTGACCGGCGCCGTGCCGCTCTTGAGGCGGAGGTTCGAGCTGCAATTGTGGCAGACATGCACGCCGGCATCGGCGCAGCGCTCGATGTCGGATCCGGTCAGCCAGGTCGCGTGCCCGATCGTCAGGCGCGGCGACAGCAGCCCGAACCGGTCGAGATGCGCGACGGCCGTGCCACCTGTCCGACGGCGCGCATAGACCTTCTGGTAAGGCGTCTCGACGACATGCATGTGCATTCCGGCATCGTCCCGCGCGGACAGCTCGGCGGCGAGCTCCAGCGCCGTGTCGGAGAGCCAGTGCAGATTGGCCGGTGCGAGCTGCACGGCGAGGCGTCGTTCCCCCGCGACGGCCGCGCGCAGCGCGTCGTAGATTGCGCGCTGCTCCGCGAGCGGCAGGGTGAAGCGTGCGAGATAGGCCTTCGTCGGCGCGCGCAGCGCCTCGGGCAGTCCGGCGACGAAGGCGTCGTCGTCCATGTAGACCAGACGGTTCTGGTCGCGCAGGGCCATCGAATAGGAAGCGCGCATGCCGATGTCGCGATAGGCGCCGAGAACGGTTCGGCCGGCGGCCACGACCTGCTCCGCATCGCCCGGCGCGCGGCTGTGCAGATGCTGCACCGTGGTCACGCCGCTCGCGATCATCTCGAACGCGGAATAGAGCGTGTCGAGGCGCAGATCGACGTCGCGCAGCCCCAGCCTGCTCGCGAACCAGAGCTCCAGCGGATGGTCGGGCGAGCCCAGCTGCAGCGGCGTCGCGCCGACATGGTGATGCGCGTTGATCAGGCCCGGTATGACCATCCGTCCGCGTCCGCCGAGCGTCGTGGCCGCGGGCGCCGCGCGGCGGGCCGCATCGCGCGGCAGGATGGCGGCGACGCGGCCCGCGTCGATCAGCAGGGCGGCATCGCGATGAAGGATCGGCGCGTCGTCGTCGTCGAAGCCCTCGAGGATCCAGTCGGCCTCGACGATACGGGAAAGCACGGCCATGTGAGTCTCCGCTGCCTGATTTCAAGGCACAAACGGACGCGCTGCGGTCTTGCGGATCGCCCGGTGGTCATGGGAAGAGTCCTTATGGCCTGCGCGACCCTCAAGTCGAGCCGAAAGCTGAGCCCCGCCTCCGGGCGGCGGCTGCGTGGCCGTGCCGCCTGGCGTCGTCGCTCGCGCTCGTCGCGCGCCTTCGTCGCGATGCTGGCCGCTGGACGAAGTTCCCGCTTCTGAGCTCTCGACCGGCCGCTTGCGCCGGTCCTGTCGCGCGTCTCCGCGCCGGCGCTCGCGCCCGCGGCCACGCGTTCTCCCATCGCTACGCATGCTTCGCGGACGCGCCTGCGTCCTTGGCCCACCGACCCGCACTGGAGACATCGATGACCCGACTCTCGCGACGCTCGACCCTTGCCGGCCTCGCCGCCGGCGCCATCGCCGCACCCGGCATTCTGCGCGCGCAGACCGCGCGCGAGCTTGTGATCGTGACCTATCCCGGCCGTCTGTCAGAGCCGCATCGCTGGCTCGGCGACCAGATGGAGCGCCGTCATCCCGGCCTGCGCGTGCGTCTCGTGCCGTCCGACAGCCAGGACATCGTCGCCCAGATCAAGGCGGCGCAGGGGCACTCCGCCTTCGACGCGATGCCCAACGACGAGCCGCCGCACATCACCGCGATGGCGGAAGGCTACATCGCCAAGCGCAACGACGGCGCGCTGCGCAATCTCGGCTCGGTCTTCCCGGACCTGCTCGCGAAGAGCCAGGGCTTCGGCGTGCCGGCGACCTATTCGCTGGTCGGCATCGCCTATAACGCGCAGATGGTGCGCAATCCGCCGGAATCCTGGGCGGATCTCTGGAAGCCCGAGTTCCGCGGCAAGATCGGCATCGCGCGGACCTCGTCCAATCTCGGCCTCGCCACGCTGGCGATCGCGGCCAAGACCTTCGGCGGTTCCGAGACCGCGCTGGAGCCCGGCTGGGCCAAGCTGCGCGAACTCGACGCCAAGGCCGCGCGCTCGCCTGCGATCCTGACCCAGATGCTCGAGCGCGAGGAGATCGCGATCGCGCCGCTGTGGAACAACAACACGGCATCGGCCGCGGAGAAGGGCCTGCCGATCCGCTTCGTCATGCCCAAGCCCGGCGCGATCGCGATCATCTCCTTCATGTCGGGGATCGCCAATTCGCGTCATCCCGACCTCGTGAACGAGTGGCTCGACGGCATCCTGTCGGCCGAGTATCAGGCCCGCGCCGCGGCCTCGCCGTTCTTCTTCGGACCGACGGTGCGCGGCGTCGCCGTGCCTGACGCCGCCAAGCCCTATACGCCGTCGACGCCGGCCGAGGTGCTGGCGCTGCAGACCATCGACTGGCCGGCGATCGCGCCGCAGCGCGGCGGTCTTGTCGAGCGCTTCGACCGCGTCTTTTCGCTCTGACCCGCACCGCACAGGAGAACCGACATGACCACGACCACGACCGGCCGGCGCGGCTTCGCGCGCGGCCTCGCCGCCGGCACCGCTCTCG
>CAIOSQ010000206.1 GCA_903860935.1 uncultured Rhodospirillales bacterium
ACCGACGAGGCGCGTGGCCGCCGCCGGCGAACGGCGGCGGCCACGTCGCGCACGACGCAACAGGAAACCGGAAGACACGGAGAAACCAGATGAAGCGACTCCTCTCGCGCGCCGCGGCCATCCTCGCCGTCGTCGCCTCCACCGCCCTGGCGACCGCGGAGGCGCGCGCCGACAAGCTGGCCGACATCCTCCAGAAGGGCGTCGTCCGGATCATCGTGTTCGGCGACGTCCCGCCCTTCGGCGCGGTGAACGCGCAGCGCCAGCTCGAGGGCTTCGACATCGACCTCGCCAGGATGGTGGCCGATTCGCTCGGCGTGAAGCTCGAGCTCGTCCAGGCGACCGCCGCGAACCGCATTCCCTACCTGCTGACCGATCGCGCCGACATGAACATCGCCGCGATGTCCGTGACGGCGGAGCGCGCGCGCCAGGTCATGTTCAGCGCGCCCTACGCCGACACGTCGCTCGCCGTCTTCGGCCCCAAGGGGCTGGCGATCAGGTCGGCGGCGGACCTCGGCCGCAACAAGGTCGCGGTCGCCAAGGGCACCACCGAGGACATCGTCCTCTCCGCGGTCGCGCCCGGGGCCGACATCATGCGCACCGAGGACAACGCGACCGCCGTGCAGGCCTATCTTTCCGGCCAGGCGCAGCTCCTGGCGGCGAACAGCGTCGTCGTCGTCGAGCTGGCGAAGCGCCAGCCGGCGAAGGAGTTCGACTTCAAGTTCGCGCTCCGTCGCGCGCCGGCCCATGTCACGATCCGGATGGGCGAGCAGAACCTCCTGCAGTGGCTCAACACCTTCGTCTTCCAGGCGACGCTCAGCGGCCAGCTGGACGCGCTGCACGTCAAGTGGCTGGGCGGCCCCATCACGGCGCCGCTGCCTCCGCTCTGAGCCGAGGGGAAGGCCACCATGTCCAGGACGGACTTCGCCCCGGAGGAGTTCGCCGCGCGCCGCAGGGCCGTCGGCGAGGCGATCACCGCGGCGGGCCTAGACTGGCTGGTGGCCTTCCATCCCGTCTCCATCCATTGGCTGACGGGCTCTGACGCCAAGAGCTACCAGGAATTCCAGTGCCTCCTCGTCCCCGCCGGGGACGGGCCGATGACGATCCTGACCCGCGAAGGCGAGGTCGCGGAGTTCCGCGACGACTCCCTCGTCGAGGACGTGGTCGGCTGGGGCGGCGGCATCCTCGAGGACCCGATCCCGCATTTCGAGGCCGTCGCGCGGCGGCGCGGCCTGCTCGGCGCGCGCGTCGGCATCGAGGTGCCCGCCTACTACCTGCACCCGCACCACTACCTCGCCGTGCGCCGCGTGCTCGGCTCGTCCTGCGTCGCGGAGCCCACGAACCTCGTCCATGACCTCAAGCTGGTGAAGTCGCCGGCCGAGCTCGCCCATGTCCGCCACGCCTCGCGCCTCGCCGATGGCGCGATGGCGGCGTTCGACGCCGCGCTGCGCGAGGGGACGACGGAACTTGCCCTGGCCGGCGTGGTCTACGGCCATCTCCTCGCCAATGGCAGCGGCATCGCCGCCAGCCCGATCAACATCGTCTCCGGCGAGCGGTCGGGCTTCAGCCACGGCGCGCCCACGCAGCGCGTCCTCCGCCGCGGCGACTTCGGCAGCGTCGAGTTCGGCGCCACGTACCGGCGCTACACGGCGACGATCGGTCGCCAGTTCTGCATCGGCCAGCCCACCGCCCGGATGCGCCAGCTCCACGACGTCGTGCGACGCGCCTCCGACGCCTGCATCGCGGCGATCCGCGACGGCGTGCGCGCGGTCGATGCGCACGACGCGGCACGGGCCGTGATCGTCGACGCGGGGCTGGAAGCGGGCCGCGTCCACACCTCGGGCTACGGCCTCGCGCCGGGCTTCCCGCCGAGCTGGGGCGAGCCGCTCCACATGCTGGGCGGCAGCGACTACGTCCTGCGCGCGGGCATGGTCGTGACGATCGAGCCGCCGGTCTTCCTGGGCGACGAGCGGCTTGGCGCGCGCATCATCGACAACGTCCTCGTCACGGCCGACGGAGCAGAACTCCTCGGCAAGGCGTCGCGCGACATGTTCGTCGTGCCCTGACGCCGGGCGGCAGCTTCAGCAGCGTACCCGGGACGGAGCCTGGATTAGGCCGAGACCAAGGAAGTAATCCGGGCTCCGTCCCGCTATTTTTGGGGTTGCGCTATTTCCGCTGCCGCTTGCCGCGCGCCGCCTGCTCGCCCTGTTTGCGCTGCACGAACAGTCGAGCCGCCTTGAGCGCCTCGGCGCGGCTGACATAGACGCCACAATCGAAGCGCTGACCGGCAAAAATCACGGCCATCGCGAAGGTCTGCTTGCCGCGTTCCTCGACCTCGATCTCATGATCCCGTTCGGCCATGTCCATCCTCATCGTCTGCGCCCGATTCCGAGCCGAGCAGGCTGTTGAAAAATTCCCTACCCGGGACGGAGCCCGGATTACGCCCACGCGCTGGGGAGCCGGCGCGGTGAGGCGTCGGCGGCAAGCTCAGACGTCGGTCGCGAGATGGGCGACGCAGTCGCCGGGCTCGACGCGGCCGAAATGCCGTTTGCAGACGACGAGGCCGTCGCGCCGGAAATGCACCGGAACGCCCGGGCGCTCGGGATTGTCAATGAAGTGGACGGTCCCGCAGAGCTGCCCGCGGCGCACGCTGTCGCCCAGACGCGTGGCCGGTTCGAACAGGCCAGCCTCCGGCGCAAGCACGTAATAATCGTGCCCCCCCAGTTCCATGAGGCGCGTCTGCACGGGCGGCGGAACCGCGAAGCGCGTCGTCGTCAGCACGCCAAGATGGGCGAGCACGCGCAACGTCCCGTCGCGCGTGATCGAGACGCCATCGAGATCGACCGAACCCGTTCCGCCATACTCGCCGCCGAGATAGGGAATCTTGCGCCGGTGGCCCGACGCGGCGGCAAGCCGATCGTCCGGCGCCGCCGTCACGCGCACGCTGCGCGGCGCGCCGAAGGCCCGCATGATCGCCTCGGCTTGCCCGTCGAGCGCGGCATCCTCGCCGGTCTGATAATAGGCGGCGAAAGGCAGGTAGTGCAGCGAGCTGCCGCCGGAATGCAGGTCGAGCCACGCGTCGCATTTCGGGACCAGCACGGTGTCGATGTAATGCGCGATCTGCCAGGTCGGCGTTCCGCCGCCGTTGCCCGGAAAGGCGCGGTTGAGGTTGCCGGCATCGAGCGGCGAGACCCGCGCCCCGGCCATGGCAGCCGGAAGATTGGCCGCCGGCATCACGATCACGCGCCCCTGGATGTCGGCGGGTTCGAGATCGCGGATCAGGCGCACCATCGTCACCTGGCCTTCGTACTCATCGCCATGATTGCCGGCCATCAGCAGAATCGTCGGACCCGCGCCGTTTGCGATCACCGCGAGCGGGATGTCGATGTTGCCGTACGCGGATCGCGTCACCGAATAGGGCAGATGCAGTCGTCCCACCTGCTTGCCCTGCCGATCGAAATCGATCTCAGTCCAGATCGTCGAATCGCCTGACTTGATCACGTCCGTTCCTCCGCGCGATGATTTCGCCGAAGCGGGATCCTATGCCAAGCCCGCCGCGCGTGCATGCCGCTTCGCGGGTTCGCGTCGCACGGTTCGCTTCGCACGGTTCGCTTCGCACGGTTCGCTTCGCACGGGCCGCTTTGCGCGGGACGCCGCGCGCGCTACGGTCATGGCAGCGCATCCAGAGATGGGGAACTCGCATGGGCGTCGTTCAGGCATCGGCGGCGGTGGCCGCGACCAGCTTCCGCACCGCGACCGAGCAGGACTGGGAATACGTGACGCGGCTCGGCCGCGAGGTCATCGAGCGCGAGGCCGGACGCGCGGTCATGGACCTCCTGCGTTCGCAGAAGGATGTTCCGGCGCATGGCTGGCAGGTCAGCAACTACCAGCACTCGCTGCAGGCCGCGACCCGGGCGCTGCATAACGGCGAGACCGAGGAATACATCGTCTGCTGCCTGTTGCACGACGTGACCCAGGACCTCAACCCCTACAACCACGACAAGAGCGCCGGGGACCTGCTCCGCTATCACGTGTCGGACGAGAACCACTGGATCGTCGCGAACCACCAGATCTTCCAGCTCTCCTTCCGCGACCACTCGAAATTCGACAAGACGGCCTGCGAGCGCTTTCGTGGCCATCCCTATTTCGAGGCCGCGCTGCGGTTCTGCGAGTTCTACGACATGAACTGCTTCGACGGCGCCTACGAGCACCTGCCGATCGAGACATTCGAGCCGATGGTGCATCGGGTCTACGAGAAGGGCGTGCGCGAATTCCACGCGAAGCACCCGTATCCGCCCGCGCCGCGCTGACCGCCGCAACCGACGCCGATCTTCCGAGATGGCCGCAAGACGAGGACCAAGATGACTGCAGAGACCGTGACGTCCTACGAGATGCTCCGCCGCCTGGTGGCGTTCGACACGACGTCGCGCAATTCGAACCTCGAATTGATCGACGACGTGCAGGCCTATCTCGCGGCGCATGGCGTCGAATCCATGCTGGTGCCGAATGACGACGGCAAGAAGGCCAATCTGATCGCCACCATCGGTCCGCGCGTGCCGGGCGGCATCGTGCTCTCCGGCCATACCGACGTCGTGCCGGTCGACGGGCAGCCCTGGGACACCGATCCCTGGACCCTGACCGAGAAGGCCGACGGCAATCTCTATGGCCGTGGCACCTGCGACATGAAGGCCTTCGCGGCCGTGGTGCTGGCCCTGGTGCCGCGGTTCAAGGCCGCGGACCTGAAGGTGCCCGTGCATATCGCGCTCAGCTACGACGAGGAGGTCGGCTGCTTCGGCGCGATGCGCCTCGTCGAGCGTCTCGCCGCCGAGTTGCCGCGCCCGCGCGCCTGCATCGTCGGCGAGCCGACGATGATGAGCGTCGTCAACGCCCAGAACACCGCGACGACGTTCTTCACGACCTTCACCGGCTTCGAGGCGCATTCCTCGATGACGCATCTCGGCGTCAGCGCGATCCATTTCGCCGGCGAGTTCATCCACTGGCTCAACGTCGTCCAGGACGAGTTCGCGGCGCGCCCGCGCACCGACATCGACCTCGTGCCGCCGCACACCACGATCAATGTCGGCACGATCTCCGGCGGCACCGCCGGCAACATCCTGGCGCGTGAATGCGTCCTGCTCTGGGGCTACCGGACCACGCCCGGCGAGGATCAATGGGCGCTCGAGCGCCGCGCCCGCGCCTGGCTGGGCGAGGTGCTGCTGCCGCGCATGCGCGCGAAGCATCCCGCCGCGCGTATCGAGACCGTGAGCCGCTCCGCGATCCCCGGATTGATGCCCGAGCAGAACGAGGAAGCGACGCAACTGGCCCTCGCATGGTCCGGCGGCAACCGCACCCATGCGGTCCCCTATGGCACCGAGGCCGGCATCTTCCGCGCCGCCGGCATTCCCACCGTGATCTGCGGCCCTGGCGACATCGCGCAGGCGCATCAGCCCAACGAATTCCTGGCCAAGTCTCAGCTCGCGGCCTGCGAGGGCTTCATGGACCGGCTGATCGATTGGGCGCGCCGCCAATAGAACCGGCCACGCGGTCGACGCCAGCGGCGGCACGACGGCGACACCGAAGCGACCCGAAACATCTCCGCTCGCACCAAGGACGACACGCATCATGCCCGACGCATCCGGCACGCGCCTGCGCTACCGCATCGGCTTCGACATCGGCGGCACCTTCACCGATTTCATCCTCCACGACGCGCAGAGCGGCCAGATCCGGCTGCATAAATGCCTGACCACGCCGGACGATCCGTCGCGTGGCGCGCTGGAGGGGCTGGAAGCGCTCACGGCCGCGGCCGGGCTCGCGCTCGCGGATATCGGCGAGGTCGTCCATGGCACGACCCTGGTCACCAACGCGATCATCGAACGGCGCGGTGCGGCGCTTGGTCTGCTGACGACGCACGGCTTCCGCGACTCGCTCGAGATGGGCAGCGAGCAGCGCTACGACATCTACGACCTGTTCCTCGAATTCCCGGCGCCCCTCGTCGAGCGTAGCCGCCGCATCGAAATCGCGGAACGCATGCTCGCCGATGGCCGCGTGCTGACGCCGATCGCGCTCGACCAGGTGCGCGCCGGTCTCGCGGAACTGCGCGCGCAGGGCGTTGGCGCGGTCGCGGTCTGCTTCCTGCACAGCTACGCCAATCCGGCCCATGAGCGTGCGGTCGCCGAACTCGCCGCCGCGGAATTTCCCGACCTCGCGATCTCTCTCTCCTCGGCCGTGGTCGGAGAGATCCGCGAATACGAACGCGCCGTGACGACCTGCGCGAACGCCTATGTCCAGCCGCTGATGGATCGCTACCTCGCGCGACTGCAGGACGAACTGACGCGGCGCGGCTTCGCCGGCAGCCTTATGTTGATGCAATCCTCGGGCGGACTTGCCTCGCCGGCGATGGCGCGCGCCTTTCCGATCCGGCTGCTCGAATCCGGTCCGGCTGGCGGTGGCCTCGCGACGGCGCTCTTCGGTGCGCAGGCCGGCCTCAAGGACATGCTGTCCTTCGACATGGGCGGCACGACCGCGAAGGCGTGCATGATCGAGAACGGCCGCGCGGACATCGCGGCGATGATGGAAGCCGCGCGCGTCCACCGCTTCAAGAAAGGCTCGGGCCTGCCGATCAAGTCGCCGGTCATCGACATGATCGAGATCGGCGCCGGTGGCGGCTCCATAGCCAGCGTCGACGAACTCGGCCTGCTCAAGGTCGGGCCGCACAGCGCCGGCGCGGATCCCGGTCCTGCCTGCTACCGGCGGGGCGGGGCGCAGGCGACGGTCACCGATGCGAACCTGATGCTTGGTTATCTCGATCCCGGGTATTTCCTCGGCGGACGGATGACGCTCGACAAGGCAGCGTCCGAAGCGTCGCTCGCGGCGCTCGGCGCGAAGCTGGGGCTGAGCGCGATCGAGGCCGCCTGGGGCGTCCACGCCGTTGTCAGCGAAAGCATGGCTTCCGCGGCGCGCGTGCACATGATCGAGAAGGGGCGTGATCCCCGCCGGTACGCGATGGTCGGTTTCGGCGGTGCCGGGCCGGCCCATGCTTGCCGCGTCGCCCGGATCCTGGGCATGCCGGAGGTCATCGTGCCGGCGGCCTGCGGCGCGGCCTCGGCGCTCGGCTTCCTCGCCGCACCGCTCAGCGCCGAGCGCATGCGCTCGCTGCCGATGCTGCTCGATCCGTCGCGCTTCGATCCTTCCCAGGCGCAGGCCGCGCTCCGCTCGCTCGAGGAGGATGCCTGCGCGGCGCTGATGGCCGCGGGCGTGCCGCGCGCGCAGATCCGGATCCGGCGCTCGGCGGACATGCGTCTGCTCGGCCAGATGCACGAGATCGACGTACCGCTTCCCGACGGCGAATTGTCGCGCGAGTCGCTCGCCGAGATAAGCCGCCGCTTCGACAAGGTCTACGAGGAGCGCTACACCCATACCTACGCGGGCGCGGTGATCGAGGCGATCACCTGGCGCGTGACAGCCGAAGGACCGGCGCCGCAGCTTGACATCCGTGAGGCCTCCGAGGGCTCGAACCAGCGTCCGGCAGGCAAGGGCTCGCGCCCCGCGTTCTTCGAGGACCGTTTCGTCGACACCCCGGTCTACGACCGCTATGCGCTGCGCCCCGGCGACACGGTCGCCGGCCCCGCTATCATCGAGGAGCGGGAGGCGACGACCATCGTTCCGCCGGGCGACTCCGTCAGGGTCGACGACAGCCTCAGCCTGCGCATCCGGATCGCCGCGCCGGCCGCCGTGCCCGCACGCATCACCGCCGACACGCCGCTCGACGACGCGCTCGCCCAACTCGAACGCGATCCGGTCGGCCTCGAAATCATGTGGAGCCGGCTGATCACCGTCGTCGAGGAGATGTGGCTGACGGTCTGCCGTACGGCCTTCTCGCTGATCATCTCGGAAAGCCAGGATTTCGCCTGCGACCTCCTCGATCCGTCGGGCGAGCCGCTGGCGCACAGCCCGCGCGCCATGCCGGTGTTCAACATCACGCTGCCGCTCGCCGTGAAGTCGCTGCTGGCGAAGTTCCCGCCGCATACGCTGGTCCAGGGCGACGTGCTGATCACCAACGATCCCTGGCTCTGCGCGGGTCATCTCTTCGACATCGCGATCGTGACGCCCGTCTTCCGCGACGGGCGGCTCGTCGGCCTTGTCGGCACGGTCGGCCACGTCTCCGACATCGGTGGCACAAAGGATTCGATGCGGGCGCGCGAGATCTACGAGGAAGGCCTGCAGATCCCGCCGATGAAGCTGTTCAAGGCTGGCGTGGCGAACGAGGACCTGTTCACGCTGATCGCGGAAAACGTCCGCAACAACGAGCAGGTCCTGGGCGATCTGCACGCCCTCGTCTCCGCGAACGCGGTCGGGGCGCAGCGCCTGCTCGCCTTCATGGACGAATACGGCGTCCACGACCTGCGTGCCCTGGCGAAGCTTGTCCAGGACCGCGCCGAGGCCGCGATGCGCGCGGCGATCCGCGCGATCCCCGACGGCGTGTATGAAAGCACGATCTCCAACAATCCTCTCGGCGAGCGCCTCGACTTCCCGGTCAAGGTCACCGTCAGCGGCGACAGCCTGGAGGTCGATTTCGAGGGCGCGCCGCCGCAACTGCCGCAGGGCGGCTACAACTGCACGCTCAACTACACGGCGGCGCATACGACCTATCCGCTGAAATGCATGCTGACGCCCAATGTCCGCGGCAATGCCGGATGCTACCGCCCCTTCAAGGTCAAGGCGCCCGAGGGCAGCGTCCTCAATTGCCGCCGCCCGGCCGCAGTCAACATGCGCACGCGTGTCGGCTGGTACATCGCGCCGAACCTGTTCAAGGCCCTGGCGCCCGCCCTGCCCGGCCAGGTCCAGGCGAATACCGGTTTGCCGGTCGCCGTCTTCGTCTACGGGCGCGACGCGAATGGCCGGACCTACAACGACCACCTCTTCATGGGCGGTGGTCAGGGCGGATCGGCGCAGGCGGACGGCAAGTCCGGCCTCATGTGGCCGACCTCGGCCGCCAACACACCGATCGAGTTGTTCGAGGCGCGCACGCCCGCGGTCTGCGTGGAGAAGGCCTATCTGCCCGACAGCGGCGGCCCTGGCACGCAGCGCGGCGGCCTCGGGCAGGTCGTCCGCTTCCGCAAATTGTCGACCGACGGCCAGGACACGCTCGCCGGCGTGTTTCCGGAGGGGCGCTTCATGAGCTATCCGGGACTGGCCGGCGGTGGTGCCGGAGGTAGCGTCGGCGCCGACGTGTCGGGACGCGATCTCGGCACTGGCGAACTGGTGACGCTCAAGCGAGGCGACGAGGTGGTGTCGCTGCACCTCGCGGGCGGCGCCGGCTATGGCGATCCGCGCCAGCGGAGCTTCGATGCGATCGACCGCGATCTCGCGCAGGGCTACGTGACGGCCGAAGGCGCCGCGCGCGACTACGCGGTCGTGGTGGTCGGCGGGCGCGTCGACCGCGCCGCGAGCGCTCTCTTGCGGGGTGGCTGAAAAACCCCGCCGCTTGTGGCGAATCCCGGACCCACCTGATAGCGTCCGGTATGTTTTCTTTTCGAGGAGACGACAACATGACGATGACACTGGGTCGCCGCGGGCTGGTCGCCGGCGCCGTTGGCGGAAGCTTCATTTCCTCGCTGCCCGTGGCCATGGCGCAACAGCAGCAGGAACTGATCGTCAACGGCTATGGCGGCTCCTGGGAGAAGTTCTGGCGCGAGACGCTGCTGCCCGGCTTCGAGGCGGCGAGCGGCGTCAAGACCAAGTACGACAGCGGCCTCGCGCGCACCTGGACCGCCAATCTGCGCGCGTCGGGCGCCGAAAAGAGCCCCTATTCCTTCATCATGATGAACGAGATCTTCGCGGCGATGCTCCGCGGCGAGGGCTTCTTCGATTCCTGGCCGATGGACAAGGTCCCCAACCTCAAGGACGTCCATCCCGACGCAAAGCTCAAGGACAACAACGGCGTCTACGGGATGATCTCGCCGATCGGAATCGGCTACCGCACCGACCTGGTGAAGAAGAAGCCGACCTCCTGGAAGGACCTCTGGGACAATCCCGAGTTCAAGGGCAAGATCGGCATGTACCAGATCGGCAATTCGGCCGGGTACATGTTCCTGATGCTGACCTCGAAGATCTTCGGCAAGGGGCCGATGGATTTCGACGCCGGCTTCCGCGAGATCCAGAAGCTCAAGCCGTTCCCGCAGGTCGATTTCTCCGGGAGCATGGGCCAGTTGATCACCCGCGGAGAGGTCGTCGCCGGCATCCTCGACCTGCCGGAGGTCATCCGCCTGCGCAACGCCGGCGCGCCGGTCGAATTCGTGGCCCCCAGCGAGGGCATGTTCATGTTCGAGCAGAGCTTCAACCTGCTCAAGCACGGCCCGAACAAGGACGGAGCCTGCAAGTATTTCGACTACGTGCTGAGCGAGCGCATTCAGAAGCTCAGCGTCGAGGAATTCTTCATCACGCCGGTCAACACGAAGGTCGCGATCCCCGACGCACTCAAGGACAAGATGCCGATCGGCCCGAACGATCTCGGCAAGATCCTGCAATGGGACTGGGCGGCGGCCAATGCGGTGCGCGACCAGGTCAGCGAGCGCTGGAACCGCGTGATGCGCTGATGGCTGGCGGTCCGGTCGCATGACGAAGCTCAAACTCGACGGGTTGCAGAAGCATTACGGCACCGTCGCCGCAGTCAAAGGTATCGATCTCGACGTCGCCGAGGGCGAGCTCGTCTCGCTCCTCGGCCCGTCGGGCTGCGGCAAGACGACGACGCTGCGCTGCGTCGCCGGCTTCGAGCTGCCGACGGGCGGCCGGATCACCTTCGACGGCAACGAGGTCACCATGCTGCCGCCGGAGCGGCGGGATATCGGCATGGTGTTCCAGAACTACGCGCTGTTCCCGCACATGACCGTGCGGGAAAACCTTCGCTTTGGCCTGGAGATGCGCAAGGTCGACGCGGCGTCGATGGAACGTCGCGTCGCCGACGTCCTCGGCATGGTCCAACTGACGTCGATGGAGACGCGCTACCCACGCCAGCTGTCCGGCGGCCAGCAGCAGCGCGTCGCCCTCGCGCGCGCGCTGGTCATCGAGCCCAAGCTTCTGCTGCTCGACGAACCGCTCGCCAATCTCGACGCGAAGCTGCGCGACGAGATGCGTTTCTTCATCCGCTCCCTCCAGAAGCGGGTCGGGATCACGACGCTCTACGTGACCCATGACCAGGCCGAGGCGATGGTCATGTCGGACCGTATCGTCGTGATGTTCGACGGCCTGATCCACCAGGTAGGTGGCGCGCGCGACATCTACGATCGTCCCGCGACGCGCCAGGTCGCGAGCTTCATCGGGCTGTCCAATTTCGTCACGGGACGCGTCGCGGGACGCGACGGGTCGCTGTGGCGGCTCGAGACCAGTTTCGGGACGATCTCCTGCGGCGCGGGCATCGCGCCCGGAGCAGGGTCGCCGGCGACCGCCATGGTGCGCCCCGAAGCGATCGACCTCTCGGCGGCGCCGGTAGCGGGCGCATTTCCAGGCCGCGTCTCCGAACGGTTCTTCCTGGGCAATCTGGTGGATTACCGGATCACGATGTCCGACGGGACGCTGCTTCAGGTCCAGCAACCGGCGACTGCGGCCTTCGCGCCCGGTGACGAGGTCCACGCCACGCTGCCGGCAGAGCGCGCTTGGCTGGTGCGCGACGACGCGGCATGACGGCGCCCTCGCCCACCGCCCGCCCGCCGGGCGTGCGTCCGCGCTGGCTGCTCGCCGCACCTGTGCTGGTCACGGTCGCGGCGCTGATCGTCGTGCCGTATGTGAACATCCTCGTGATGAGCTTCCGGGTGCCGTCGACCACGAAGCCCTATCTGCCGGGCTTCACGTTCGGCAACTACACGAAGGCGCTCGCGGATCCAGACTTCTTCTATTTCGAATTGCTGTTCGACACCCTGCGCCTCGCGCTGACGATCACGTTTCTCTGTCTTGTCGTCGCCTATCCCGTCGCCTTCCACCTCGCGCGCACGACGTCGCGCTGGAAGGGCGTTCTCTATGCGCTCGTCCTGTCGCCGTTGCTGGTCGGCGTCGTGATCCGGTCCTTCGGCTGGATCATCCTTCTCGCGAATAACGGCCTCATCAATCAGAGCCTCAAGGCCTGGGGCATGGCGCCGCTGCCGCTGATGTACAACGAGTTCGGCGTCGTGCTCGCCCTGGTGCACGTATTCCTGCCCTTCATGATCCTGCCGCTGATGGGCGCGATCCAGGGCATCGACCCGCGCCTCGAGGAGGCCGCGCGCTCGCTCGGCGCAGGTCCCGCGAAGGTCTTCTGGCGCGTGCTGTTCCCACTCTCGATGCCGGGCGTGCAATCGGGTTGCATCCTCGTCTTCGTGCTGTCCTGCGGCGCCTATGTGACCCCGGCCCTGCTCGGCGCCGGGCGCGTCCATACGATGACGACCGAGGTCATCACGCTGCTCGACCAGTTCCTCTGGCCTTTTGGCGCCGCGCTCGCCCTGATCCTGTCCGTCGTCGGGTTGGCGGCCGTCGCGATCTACGCCCGCCTGTCCGGACGCCTGATGCGGGGGCTGGCATGAAGGGCGGCAAGCTCCTGCTCGGCGCGGCGGTCACCTCCGTCTATGTGTTCCTGATGCTGCCCATCGCGATCGTGGTGATCGCCTCGTTCAATTCCGGCAAGTACCTCAAATTCCCGCCGGAGGGCTTCTCGCTGCGCTGGTATGCGAATTTCTTCGGTTCGCAGCCCTTCATGGACGCGACGCTGCTGTCCTTCGTCCTGGCCGTGGTCGCCGCCGCGGTGGCAACGGTGATCGCGGTCCCCGCCGCGCTCTACTATGTCCGCCACGCCGGGCGGTGGCGCGAGACGTTCCGCATGCTCACCCTGGCGCCGCTGCTGCTGCCGGAGATCCTGACCGCGATCGCCCTGCTGTTCTTCTACTACCAGATCGGCATTGGGACGAAATCCGCGCTGGGCCTCTATCTCGGCCATGTCGTCATCTGCATCCCCTTCTTCTTCCTGCAGGTGACCTCCGCCCTCTACAACATCTCGCCCTCCCTGGAGGAGGCGGCACGCTCGCTCGGCGCGACCTCCTGGACCAGTTTCCGGCGCGTGACGCTGCCGCTGATCAAGCCGGGCGTGATCAACGGGGCGCTGTTCGCATTCATCATCTCCTTCGACAACGTGTCGATCTCGCTCCTGCTCAAGGGCGTGGGGACGACGACGCTGCCGATGCAGGTCTTCGACTATCTGCGCTGGGATTTCGACCCGACGACCGCGGCGGCCTCGACGGTCTCGATCGCGATGACGCTGGGCGCCGTGATCCTGGTGGATCGCCTCGTCGGTCTGCGGGCAATGCGATACTGAACTTCGAAAAGGGGCGCCATGACATGAAGAACCTGTTCGACCTCGGCGGCAAGGTCGCCATCGTCACCGGCGGCAATGGAGGGATCGGTCTCGGCATGGCGCGTGGTCTCGCCGCCCAGGGCGCCGCGATCATCGTCGCAGGTCGCAACGCGGAGAAATCCGCCGCTGCGGTCGCCGAGTTGGTCGCCCAGGGCGCGACCGCAAGCGCCTTCGCGGTGGATGTGAAGGACGAGGCGCAGGTGAACGCCATGGTCGCGGAGACGATCCGCCGGCATGGACGCCTCGATATCCTGATCAACAACGCGGGCATGAGCATCCGCAAGCAGCCGCAGGACTACACCCTCGCGGAATGGCGCGAGGTCATCGACTCGAACCTGACCAGCGCCTTTCTCGCGAGCCACGCCGCCTATCCGCATCTCAAGCGCGCCGGTGGCGGCAAGGTGATCAACATCGGCTCGATGATGTCGATCTTCGGCGCGCCCTTCGCGACCGCCTATGCATCGAGCAAGGGCGGGATCGTCCAGTTCACGAAGGTCTGCGCCAATGCCTGGGCGAAGGACAACATCCAGGTCAACGCCGTGCTCCCTGGTTGGATCGACACCGCCCTGACCCAGGGCGCGCGGCGCGATGTCGAGGGGTTGCACGAACGGATCCTCGCGCGCACCCCGGCAGGGCGCTGGGGCGAGCCGAACGACCTCGCGGGTATCGCAGTCTTCCTGTGCAGCGCGGCGTCGGATTTCGTCACTGGAACCGCCATCCCCGTCGACGGCGGCTACTCGATCAACGGCTGAGGGCCCGGCGGGTCAGGTTCCGCAGAAGGTTCTGCACACGCGCTCCGCGGGTCGCGCCGGCGCCGCGTGGCCGGCATGCTCGGGCTGCTCGTCGTAAGGACGCGTGAGCACGTTCGTCAGTGTGTCGAACGGCGTGAAATCCGAGGTTTCCACCGCGGCGGCAATGGCCTGCTCGATCCGGTGGTTGCGCGGAATGAAGAGCGGGTTGGCGCGACGCATCGCATTGGCGCGCTCGGCCGCGGACACGGGATCCCGGGCGATCCGGGCCCGCCAGCGCGGCAGCCACGCGTCGAGTGCAGTTGTTTCCCCGAAGAGGCCGCGCAGGGCCGCATCGCCATCGCCGGCCGCCTCCTGGGCGGACCCAAGTGCGCGGAAGGCCAGGGTGAAATCCGCCCCACCCTGATGCAACGCCGCGAGCCAGTCGGTGGCGAGGTCGAGGTCGTCTTCTTCCGCCGACGACAGGCCGAGCTTGGCCCGGATCCCGTCGAGCCAATGCGCTTCGAAGCGCCCGCGGAACCCGCTCACCACCTCGCTGGCCCTGGCGATGGCACGCTCTTCGTCGGGGTCGATCAACGGCAGAAGCGTCTCCGCGAAACGCGCGATGTTCCATTGCGCGATCGGCGGCTGGTTCGCGTAGGCATAGCGCCCGCCCTCGTCGATGGCGCTGAACACGGTGGCCGGATCATAGGCCTCCATGAAGGCGCAGGGGCCGAAATCGATCGTCTCGCCGCAGATCGACATGTTGTCGGTATTCATCACGCCATGGATGAACCCGATCAGCATCCAGCGGGCGATCAGAGCGGCTTGCCGGTCCGCGACCGCCTCCAGGAGAGCGAGGCCGGGCTCGGATGCCCCCTGAAGATCAGGATAGTGGCGCGCGACGACATAGCCCACCAGCGTTTCGACCGCCCCCATGTCTCCGCGTGCGGCGAAGTACTGAAAGGTCCCGACCCGGACATGGCTCGACGCGACGCGCATGAGCACCGCGCCGGGTAGCGGCGTTTCCCGGAACACGGGCTCGCCGGTCACGGCCGCGGCGAGGGCGCGCGTGGCTGGAATGCCAAGCGCGTGCATCGCCTCGCTGACGACATATTCCCTCAGCACGGGGCCGAGCGCGGCACGACCATCGCCACGCCGAGAGAACGGCGTCGGCCCCGAGCCCTTGAGATGGATGTCGCGCAGGCGGCCGGCGCGGTCACGCACCTCTCCGATCAGGAGCGCGCGCCCGTCGCCGAGTTGCGGCACGAAATGCCCGAATTGATGTCCGGCATAGGCCATGGCGATCGGCTCGGCGCCTTCGGGCAACCGATTGCCGACCGCCAGCGCCGCGCCCTCCGGCCCGGAGAACAGCGCGGGATCGATACCGAGTTCGTGCGCCAGCTCCGTGTTGAAACGGATCAGACGAGGCGCCGCGACCGGCGTCGGCGCGACGCGCGCGTGAAAGCGCTGAGGCAGCCGCGCGTAGCTGTTCTCGAAAGCGAAGGGGATGGGCATCGCCCCGGTCTCTTGCGTCACGCCGAGGAGATAGGCCGTCGCGGCCCCGCCGCAACCCGGCTCACAGCCCGGCCAGGTGCGACCGCAGCGCCGAGATCCCGCGCATCGTCAGCGCGATCCGTCCGGAATCCATGGCCGCGGCCTGCGACGAGAACTTGGCGATCGCGATGGCGTTGGCGCGGTCGACGAACAGGTTCTGGCCATTGACGCCGAGCCCGAAGAGGAGCGGCCCGCCGTCGCCCTTCAGCACATACCATTTGTCGCGGTAGTGCATCGTCTCGCCCGGAAAATAATGCGCGAAGTCACCGGACGCCCAAGCCTGTTCGTCGCCATTGCCGATGACGTCGTCGATCCACGCCTTCGCCACGACGACATGGCCATCGCGCCGGCCATCCTGCGCGAGCAGCCAGCCGACGCGGGCCAGATCGCGCGCCGTCGCGCAGAACCCGCCCGCACAGCGGGGCGCCCCGAAGCGATCGACGGTGATATAGGCGGGACGCTCCGCGCCGATGCCCTGCCAGAGCGACTGGCTGACGACATCCGCATAGCGTCGGCCGGTGGCTCGTTCGATCACCCAGCCGAGAAGATCCGTGTTCGGCGAGACGTAATGGAAACGGCCGCGATGCGGCCCGTCGGAACCGACGAGGGTCGAGAAGAAGCTGCGGAGATCCGACGGCGCCTCGCCAGGATCCAGCGGGTTCCAGCCCTGCGCCTTGCGGTACTGCACGATCGGCCCGCTGGCGGCGAGATAGTCCTCGTCGAAGAGGATCCCGGCGCGCATGTCGAGGAGATGCGCGACCCGTGCGTCACGATACGCAGTTCCCGCAAGCTCCGGCACATAGGCGGTCACCGGCGCCTCGATGTCGAGCGTGCCGCGCGCCGCGAGCATCGCGGCGACGAGGCCGAGCATGGATTTCGAGACCGACATCAGGATATGCGGCGTGCTTGGCGTCATACCATGCGCGTAGTGCTCGAACACGATGCGGCCGCGATGGATGACGACCATCGCATCGGTGTCGGTCCCTTCAAGAAAGGCCGCGAGATCGCCTTCGCCGATCCGCAGGGCGGAGAGATCGCGCGGCGATTGCGGCAGCGTCCAGACGCGATCGGGATCGTTGGCGATCTCGGCCGAGGGCACGATCTCGCGCACATGCTGGAAGGCCCAGCGGTTGAAGGGCGGCGTGCGCCAATTGGCGAGCGTGACCTGGCCCGACGGCTCCGGCGGAAAGCCGGTCATGGGAGATTCGTGCTGCATCGATCCGTCCCTGGATATGCGCGGGCCGCCCTGGCCGCATCGCGAAACTGCTTCGCACCCTACCCTATGAGCAGACGCCAGAGCAGCGGCAGAAGTAGGGCCGTCCCGAGCGCGTTCAGCCCACTGGCGATGGCCTGAAGGGTGCCAGCCGAGATCTCGTCGTCAGCGCTTCTCGAAATCGGTGCGCTCATCGATCGGGAGCCCCTGGAGGAAGCGTCGCAGACAGTCGAGTCCCATCTCGATCGCCCCGAGGCGCACCCAGTCGCGACCGCCGAGGATCCGCGCCTCGCGCGTCACCGTGCCGGCAGGCGTGGAGATCGCGATATGCAGCGTGCCGCCGAGATCGATGCGGTCAGCGCCCTCGTCGAGATCGACGAGCATCGCGAGGCCGATGGCGGAATTCGATTGGCGGCGGACC
>CAIOSQ010000207.1 GCA_903860935.1 uncultured Rhodospirillales bacterium
CCGGCGCCCGCGCTGCCGCGCGCGGAGCGGGTGCGTCCGCTGCCGCCGCCCGCCGCCGACGATCCCGTGTTCCATGTCCGGATCGACCGGCGCCGCGGCGCCGCGACCGGGACGGGGTTCTCGGTCGACGGTGCCGGTCTCTGGATGACCGCGCGGCATGTGATCCACGAGTGCGAGCGCGTCGGCCTGCGCCATGCCCGCGGCACGGCGCGCGCGACGGTGGCCTGGGTACATCCGCGTGCCGATCTCGCGCTGCTGCGCACGCAGGGCGGCACGCCGCCCTTCGCGCTGGCGCCCGCGCCGCTCGCGCCGGGACAGGACGGCTATGCGATCGGGTTTCCGCAGGGAAAGCCCGGCGCGGTGCATGGCCGTGTCCTCGGGCGCACGCAGATGCAGGCCGAGGGGCGTTTCACGGGGCGCGCGCCGACCATCGCCTGGGCCGAGAGCGGCCGGGTCCCCGCGTTCTCGGGCTCGCTCGGCGGGATCAGCGGAGGACCGGTCCTCGACGCGCGCGGTCATCTCGTCGGCGTGGTCGTCGCCGAGACCCCGCGGCGCGGCCGGTTCGACACGATCGCGCCGGAGATCCTGGCCTCCGGCGCGGGCACGACGCTTCCCGCCGGCGATCCCGTGCGTCCCGAACTTGCGCTCTCCGCGCGCGACCTGCCCGACATCGCCGATGCGTTGCGCGCGCGTCAACGCATCGTGCAGGCGGTCTGCGTCGCGGGCTGAGCTGCCGCGTCGCGAAACCCTGTCGCTTCGTCGTTGCGACCCTGTATCGTCCGCCCCGCGCCCATCGGCGCGGAGGCAGGGGCATGGGGTATCGGGTCGGCGTCGACATCGGCGGGACATTCGCGGATTTTTGCGCTTTCGACGAGGCGACGGGTGCGCTGCGCACCCTCAAGGTGCTGTCGCGACCGGATGCGCCGGGCAGCGAGGTGATGGAGGGCATCCGGCAGCTGCGCAGCCGGTTCGGCATCGAGCCCGCACAGATCTCCTATTTCACGCATGGCACCACGGTCGGCGTGAACACGGTGATCCAGCGCAAGGGCGTGAAGCTCGCCTTGCTGACCACCGCGCGCTTCACCGACGTGCTCGAACTCGCGCGCCTCAAGATGCCGGATCCCTATGACCTGCTCGCGGTGCGGCCCGCGCCGCTGATCCCCAAGGACATGGTGTTCGGCATCGGCGGCCGGGTGCGCGCCGATGGCGGCGAGGACCGGCCGATCGATCGCGCCGAGGTGCTGGCGGTCGCGCGCGAGGCCCGCGCACGCGGTGCCGAGGGGATCGTCGTCGCGCTGCTCAACGCCTATCGCAACCCCGCCCAGGAACACGCGGTGCAGGCCATCCTGCGCGCGGAGATGCCGGATCTGCAGGTCTATTGCTCGGCCGATGTCTGGCCGGTGGTGCGCGAGTACGAGCGCACGATCACCGCCGTGATCCACGGCTATGTCCAGGCGCGTGTCGCGCATTATCTGGGCTCGCTGCAGCAGGCGCTGGCGCGCGAGGGCGTGCCGGCCGTGGCGCAGGTCACGAAATCCAATGGCGGCGTGATGAGCGCCGAGCTCGGCAAGACGCGCTGCGCGCAGATGATTCTCTCGGGCACGGCATCCGGCGTGATCGGCGCGGCCCATGTGGCACGGCTCTCGGGCTTTCCCGACACGCTGAGCCTCGATATCGGCGGCACGAGCGCCGACATCGCGATCATCCGCGACGGACAGCCGCAATACGGCGTCGGCGAGGTGATCGGCGATTTCCCGATCTTCCTGCCGACGGTCGCCGTGACCTCGATCGGCGCCGGCGGCGGGTCGATCGCGGCGGTCGACGAACTCGGTGTCCTGCGCGTCGGTCCGGAGAGCGCGGGCTCGACGCCGGGGCCCGCCTGCTACGGCCGCGGCGGCGAGCGGCCGACGATCACCGACGCGATGGCGGTGCTGGGCTTCATCGGCCAGGCGGAGCTGGGGTACGGCGCCGTGACGGTCGACCGCGCGCGCGCGGTCGCCGCGGTCGGGACGGTCGCCCACGCGATGGGCGTGCCGGTCGAGCAGGCGGCGGAGGCGATCATCCGCATCGCCGTCTCCGGCATGTATCTCGAGGTCTCGAAGCTGATCTCGCGCGCGGGCATCGATCCGCGGGAATTCGCGCTGCAGGCCTTCGGCGGAGCGGGACCGATGCTGGCCTGCTTCCTCGCGGCCGAACTCGGCATGACCCATGTCGTCGTGCCCACCACGCCGGGCGTGCTCTCGGCGCTCGGCGGGCTGGTCGCCGACGTGAAGAACGACTTCATCCGCACCGTCTATCTCGACCTCGAGCCGGCGGCCATGGCCGGGATCCAGGCCGGTTTCGCGCAGCTCGGCGCCGATGCGCGGCGCTGGCTTGCCGAGGAGCAGGGCCATCACGGGGCCTTCCGCCTCGTCGCCTCGGCGGATATGCGCTATCGCGGCCAGTCCTACGAGATCGAGACGGCGCTCGCGGCCGCGGATATCGACGCCGGCCGCACGGCGGCGCTCGCCGAGGCTTTCCATGCCGCGCATGAGCGGATGTTCGGGCATTGCGACCGGGCCGCCGCGGTGCAGGTCATCAACCTGCGCATGATCATCGTCGCCGACAGCCCGAAGCCGGCCCTGGCGCGGCTCGCGGCGGCCACGGGGCCGGCGGCTCCGCTGCGCCATGTCGACGTGCATGTCGGCGGCGCGCTGCGCGCGGTGCCGCTCTACGCGCGTGCCGATCTGCTGCCGGGCCATGATTTCAGCGGCCCGGCGATTATCGCGCAGGACGACACGACGACCTGCGTGCCGGACGGCTTCACGGGAACGGTGGACGCGTATGGTCACCTGATCCTGACGCTGACCGCGCGCAACTGACCCAGACGAGGAGAGTGCCATGGCCGTCGACAAGGTGACGTTGCAGATCCTCGCCAATCACTGCTCGGCCGCCGCCGAGAGCATGGCGAGCACGCTGCTGCGCACCGCGCATTCGACCTTCGTCAAGGAGACGGAGGATTTCACCACCGGTCTCGCCGATCCCGACGGCAAGACCTTCGCCTCGCCCTACGAGTTGGGCGTCACGTGGTTCGTCGGCCTGGATTACGGCCGCGCCCTGCGCTGCATCGACCGCTACGAGGATGGCGACATCGCGGTCACCAACGACCCGTATTCCGGGTTCGTGTGCACGCATTCGCCCGACATGCATGTGTGGAAGCCGATCTTCCACGAGGGCGAGCTGGTCTGCTTCTCGGTCACGCATGTCCACAACACCGATGTCGGCGGCGCGGTCCCGGCGTCGCTGTCGCGTACGCTGACCGAGGTGCATCAGGAAGGCGTGCGGCTGCCGCCGGTGAAGCTCTACAAGCGCGGCGAGCTCAATCGCGACGTGCGCGACATCCTGCTCGCCAACGTACGCATGCCCGATCAGAACTGGGGCGACATGAACGCCCAGGTCGCCTGCGTCAACACCGGCGCGCGCAAGGTGGGCGAGATGATCGCGCGCTTCGGCATCGACACGTTCCGCGAGGGACGCGCGGCGCTGCTCGACCATGCCGAGGCGCAGGCACGGCGCGCGATCCGCGGCATTCCCGACGGCAGCTATTTCTTCGCCGACTACACCGACGAGGACGCGGTCGGCGGCCATCCCTGCCGCATCGCCGTGCGGATGATCGTCAAGGGCGACGAGATCCTGTTCGACTTCTCGGAGTCGGATCCGCAGCTCAACTCGTCTCTGAACATCCCGACCGGTGGCAATGGCCGCCACGCCATCATCATGGTCTCGTACATGTACGTGATGCGGCTGCTCGATCCGGAGATCTTCCTCAATTCCGGCATCCTGCGGCCGATCGATTCGATCCTGCCGAAGGGCTCGGTGGTGAACCCGGAATTCCCGGCCGCCGTCGGCATGCGTACGCTGACGACGCTGCGGCTGCAATCGGTGCTGCTCGGCGCCTTCGCGCAAGCGCTGCCCGGGCGCCTGCCCGCGGCCTGCGGCGATGGCGGGCCGCTGCTCAACGTGCGCACGACCGACAACCGCACCGGCCGCAAGCTGATGGCGAACCTGAACCCGATCTCGGGCGGCGCGGGCGGCACCGCGCGGCGCGGCGGCGCCGAGGGCTCCGGCGCGAATTTCGGATTCCTCAAGAACACGCCGATCGAGATCAGCGAGGCCGAGGTTCCGGTCACCATCCTCGGCTACGGCCTCGCGCGCGATTCCGGCGGCGCGGGTCAGAACCGCGGCGGGCTCGGCACCGAGATGGAGTTCGAGGTCCACGCGCCGCACAGCTTCGTCACCGCGCGCAACCGCGACCGCTCGCGCTTCGCGCCCTGGGGGCTGGAGGGCGGCGAGGCGGGCAAGACCTCCGCCTTCCTGCTCAACCGCGGCTCCAACCGCGAGGTCGATCTCGGCAACACGGACATCGTGTCGATCGATCCGGGCGATCGCGTCTATCTGCGCAGCGCGGGCGCCGGCGGCTGGGGCCGGCCGTGGACGCGCGCGGCCGATCGCGTGCTCGCCGACGTGCGGCGCGGGTTCGTCTCGCAGGCGGCGGCCGAGGCGGAGTATGGCGTGGTCATCCGGGACGGCGTGGTGGATGAGCCTGCGACGACCGCGCGTCGAACCGCGTTGGAAGGCGCCGCGAGCGGCGAAGCCGGGTTCGGTTTCAATCGCGCCCGCCGCGACTACGAGGCGGTCTGGACGCGCGCGGCCTACGAGGCCTTCGTGCGGCTGGTCGGGGCCCTGCCGGTGCACTGGCGCTATTTCGTGAAGCAGAAATTGTTCTCTGCGGTGGAGGCGCTTCCGCCCGAGCAGCGGCGCGGCGATCCCGCACAGCTGTACGCGCTCTTCGATGCGCTGGCCGCGGAATATCCGCAGCTCGCGGCGGCGCGCGCGCAGGCGGCGGAGTAGCGCCGCGGCGCATCGCGCGCTAGCCTCGCGCGACTGGACATCGCGTCGGCTGGAGATCGGGATTGGAAAACGCGCGCGCATCCGGATCCGTGTCGGAGCCGGGACTGGAAATGCGGCGCATCCGCGCGCTGCTCGACGATGCGCGCCGGCGTCTGGTCGAGACCGGCACGCGCAACCGCCTGATCCACGTCAACCGCAGCGCCGCGCGCGCCAACGCGCTCAACATCGCCGGCGAGAACGCCGACGCCGCCTTCGCGACGCTGCGCGTGGCGGGCAGGCGGATGCGCTTCCGCGCCCTCGGCAAGGATCGCCCCGACGAGGCGGATGGTCCGCCGCTCGCGGAGGACAATGGCGAGGTGGCGCCCGCGCCGCGTCACGACGATCTGCTGCTCGACACGCTGCTGGGCCCCGAGGCGCTGCAGCGCCGGCTGCTGCGGCTTGCCACCGAGGCGCGGGTGGCGGAGGAAGAGCAGGGCGTCAACGTCCTGTTCCTCGCGCTGGGCTTCCTCACCTGGTACGAGGACGAGAAATCCACGGTTCCGCGCGAGGCGCCGCTCGTCCTCCTGCCCGTCGATCTCATCCGCAACGAGCGCGGCTCCGCCTTCGACCTGCGCGCGCGCGACGACGACATCGTGACCAATCTGCCGCTGCAGGAGCGGCTCAAGACCGATTTCGGCGTCGCGTTGCCCGATGTCGCCGAGGACGAGGGCTGGACACCCGGCCGCTACGCCGCGGCGGTCGCCGAGCGTGTCGCCACCTGTCCGCGCTGGTCCGTTTCCCCGGACGCGATGCAGCTCGGCTTTTTCTCCTTCGCGAAGCTGCTGATGCTGCGCGATCTCGATCCCGACAACTGGCCCGATGGCGCGCTGCTGCGGCTCGATCTGGTGCGTCGTCTGCTGGCGACGGGTTTCGAGGCGCAGGCGCCGCTCTTCGCACCCGGCGACAGGCTGGACGAGCGGCTCGATCCCGCCGACATCCTCCACGTCGTCGATGCCGATGCCTCGCAGGCAAAGGTCATCGAGGAGGTCCGCGCGGGCCGCAACCTCGTCGTCCAGGGACCGCCCGGAACGGGCAAGTCGCAGACCATCACCAACATCGTTGCGGCCGCCGTGCATGACGGGAAATCGGTCCTGTTCATGGCCGAGAAGATGGCGGCGCTGGAGGTCGTGCATCGCCGTCTCGTTGCGTCGGGGCTGCGCGATTCCTGCCTCGAGCTGCACTCGCGCGGCGCCAACAAGAAGGCCGTGCTGCAGGAGCTGGGGCGCACGCTGGGCGCCGGAGCCGCGGTGCCGGAGATGCCGGGCGATCCCGTCGCCCTGCGCGAGGTGCGTGCGCGGCTCAACGCGCAGGCCGACCTGCTGCATCGCGACCTGCCGGATCGCGGTTACAGCGCCTTCGACGCGCTGGCGGAGATCGTGGGCTTCATCGGCCGCGGCGTGCCGCCACCGGCCACCGCGCCGGCGTCCTTCGCGGCCTTCGACGATGCGCAGCGCGATGCCCTCGCCGCCACGCTGCGCGATCACGCGGCGCGGCGTGCGGTGTCGGGGCCGCGGCGGCTGCACCCCTTCGCGGGCACGACGGCGCTGGCCCTTCAACCGACGGATCTGCAACGTCTGGCGCAGGAGCTGGACGCCGTGGAGGCCGCCTTCGCCGCCCTCGCGGCGGCGCTGGCGCCGGTCGTCGCCGCCCTCGCGACGCCGCCACCCACGACCCTCGGCGCGCTCGATCGTCTGATTGCGCTGCTCGGTTCGCTGGCCGCGGTTCCGCACGGCGTCGTGCCGCTATTCGCCACAGCCGGTGCCGCCATCTCCGATGCGCGGCTGTGCGCGGGGCTGCAGGCGGGTGCGGCCTGGCGCGCGGCGCGCGACAAGGCGGATCCGGTCTTCGCCGAGGCGGCCTGGACGGCGCCGGCGGACGAGATCCGCGCGGCGATCGCCGCGGGCGCGACGTCGTTCATGAGCCGCCTGTTCGGCGGCTATCGCGCGGCCAGCGCGCGTCTGGCGGGGTTGCTCCGCGGGTCGCTGCCAAAGGCACCGGACGCGCGTCTTGCTCTCGCGCAGGATCTCGCGGCGGTCGCGGCGCGCCGGGCGGCGCTGCACGGGCATGAGACGGCGCTCGCGGCGACGCTCGGATCGCTGTGGCAGGCGGAGGACACGCCCTTCGCGGCGCTGGAGGCCGCGCGTGGCTGGCTGGAGACGGTGACGGCGACCGGCCTGCTGTCCTCGCCCGCCGGGCTTGCAGCGATGATCGATGCGGCGCCGCGGGCGACGGCGCTGCGCGACGCGCTCGTCGCGGCACGCGCGCGGGTCGTCGCCGGTGTCGTCGCGGTGTCCGAGCGGCTGGCAATCGGTCTCGCGGCTGATGAGCCGGGAACGGAGCTTGCCGCGCTGGCCACGCGCATGACGCGGTTGCGCGACGGGATCGGTCGCTATGGCGAGTGGGTCGCGCTCTGCGACGCGGCGCGGCGTCTCGCGGCGGCAGGGCTCGGCGACATCGAGGACGCGCTGGAGGAGGGGCGTCTGGCACCCGATGCGGCCGTGGATGCGTTCCTCTATGCCGTGGCCGAGGCGCGATGGCAGGCGGCGCGCGCCGCCTCTCCCGCCCTGGACGAGCTGGCGCAGGTCGATCGCCATGCGCTGGTGGCCGCGTTCCGTGATCTCGAACGCCGCCGCATGCGCGACGTGCAGACGTCGATCCGTGCCCGGCATCTCGCCCAGCTGCCCAAGGGCGCCGCCGGCGAGATGGCGGTGCTGCGCGGCGAGATCGCGAAGAAGCGCGGGCAGAAACCGATCCGCAGGCTGGTCGAGTCGGCCGGCGGGATGCTGCGGCGGATCAAGCCCGTGTTCTTGATGAGCCCGATCTCGATCGCGCAATTCCTGCCGCCCGGGCGTATCGCCTTCGACCTCCTGGTCGTCGACGAGGCGAGCCAGGTGCGCCCGGAGGATGCGCTGGGCGCGGTGGCGCGCGCGGCGCAGATCGTCGTCGTGGGCGATCGCAAGCAATTGCCGCCGACCAGCTTCTTCGACCGTCTGACCGACGACCTGCCCGACGATCCCGAGGAGACCGTCGAGGAAGGCGACGTGCCCGTGCCGGCGAAGGCGACCGAGCTGGAGAGCGTGCTGACGCTGTGCGAGGCGCGCGGTCTCGCGGCGCGGATGCTGGAATGGCATTACCGCTCGCGCGATCCGTCGCTGATCCGCGTGTCCAACGCGGAGTTCTACGACGATCGCCTGATCCTGCCGCCGTCGCCGCTGCAGCGCGATCCCGGCCATGGCCTGTCCTTCCTGCGCGTGCCCGGCGTCTACAGTTCGAAGAGCCGCGGCGGCGGACGCGCCGGGACCAACCGCATCGAGGCCGAGCGCATCGCCGATCTGGTGGCGCGGCATGCGCGCGGCTGCCCCGAACTCTCGCTCGGGATCGTCGCGTTCTCGAAGGCGCAGAGCGACATGCTGTCCGAGGTGCTCGAAGCCGCGCGGCGTCGGGACTCCGTGCTCGACGCCTTCCTGCGCAAGGAGGGACCGGAGTCCGTCTTCGTCAAGAACATCGAGAACGTCCAGGGCGACGAACGCGACGTGATCGTGATCAGCGTCGGTTACGGACCGCACGAGGCGGACGGACGGCTCGCGTCGATGAATTTCGGGCCGGTCAACGGCGAGGGCGGCGAGCGGCGTCTCAACGTGCTGTTCAGCCGCGCACGCGTGCGCTGCGTCGCGGTGGCGTCCTTCGATCCGGGCGACATCGATCTGGGTCGTACCGCGCGCGAGGGGCCCCGCGTGCTCAAGCGTTTCCTCGAATTCGCGCGCAGCCGGACCCTCGACCAGCCGCTCGCCACCGGCGAGGGCGCCGCCAGCCCGTTCGAGGCGGAGGTGGCGCGCGTGATCGCCGGGCTTGGCTATCGCGCCGACCCGCAGGTCGGCAGCGCCGGGTTCCGCATCGATATCGGCGTCCTCCATCCGCGCCGCGAGGGGCGCTACATGCTGGCGGTCGAATGCGATGGCGCGACATGGCATGGCGCCCTCTGGGCGCGCGAGCGCGACCGCCTGCGCCAGGACGTGCTCGAGGGCATGGGCTGGGTCTTCCACCGCATCTGGAGCACTGACTGGTTCCATCGCCGCGACCAGGAGGTCGAACGTCTGCGCGATGCGCTCGCCGCCGCCGAGGCGCGGGCCGATGCCGGACCCGCCATGCCGAGCGGGTCCGACGACGAGACGACGGCGCGCGAGCCTGATGACGGCGCGGACGACACCGACGACGCTGGCGATGCCGGGGGTGGCGGTGACGCCGCCATCGGTGCGGCGCTCGCGGTGCCGCCCTACCAGCGCGCGGAGGTCCTGGCCTCCACCGGCGGCGAGCCGCACGAGGCGTCGCCCGGCGTGCGCGCAGATCTCGTGGCGCGGATCGTGGACATCGAAGGGCCGCTGCATGTCGAGGAGATCGCACGCCGTCTCGCCGCCGCCTTCGGCAAGGGGCGGGCGGGCGCGCGCATCCAGCTTGCGGCGTCGGAGGCGCTCGATGCGGCGCGGCGCGCCGGGCGCGTCGTCCGGCACGACGCGTTCTGGATGACACCGGCCCAGGAAGCGGCGCCGCCGGTACGCAGCCGTCTTGCGGAGGAGGCGCCCACGACCCGGGCGAGCCTGCTCTGCGCGCTGGAGATCCGCGCCGCGGCGCGCCTGCTCGTCGCCGAGTGCGGCGTGGTCGCGCCGGACGACATGCCGGGCGCGGTGGCGCGGCTGCTCGGCTATCGCCGCCTGGGTTCGGATCTGCGGCTGAGGATCGCCGAGGCGCTGCGCGACGGCGTCTGACGCCGCGGTTCAGCGCCGCCGCGGCGCGCTGGCGAGCTGATTGGCCGCCAGCAGCGCCACCGAGAAGACGATCAGCAGCGTCGAGATGGCGGCGATGGTCGGGTCGATCTCGTCGCGCAGCGCGTTGAACATGCGCTTCGTCATGGTGGCGTAGTCGCCGCCGGCGACGAAGAGCGAGATGGTGACCTCGTCGAGCGAGGTGATGAAGGCGAGCAGCGCCGCCGTGATCACCGGCAGCTTGATCTGCGGCAGCGTGACGGTGAGGAACGCCCAGGGCCGGCTGGCACCCAGGCTGCGCGCCACCATCTCCTGGTTCATGTCGTAGGATTTGAGGCCGGAGGCGACGGTGATCACGACCAGCGGCGTGGCCATCACCGAATGGGCGAGCACGATGCCCGTCATCGTGTTGTTGAGGCCGAGCTGCGCGTAGAACAGGAACATGCCGATCGCGACGAGTATCGCGGGCACGATCAGCGGCAGCATGAAACAGGCATAGATGATGCGTGCCGCGCGCCCGTACATCGAATGGAGCGCGTAGGCCGCGAGCGTGCCGAGGATCGTCGAGACGCCAGTGGTGACGATCGCGGCGGCGAACGACACCCAGGTGGCCTGCCGCCATTCGCGCGAGCCGAAATAGGCCTCATACCAGCGGGTCGAATAGGCGGGGGGCGGGAACTGGAGGAAGCGCGTGTCGGAGAAGCTGAGCGGGATCACCAGCAGGCTCGGCAGCGCGAGAAAGACCAGGATCGCGCCGCCAAGGACATAGAGCCACAGGCGTTGCCGGTGGGTGATCTGGGTTTCCGTCGCCGCGCGGTCGAGCATCAGCGTCCTCCCAGGATGCGGTCGAAGCCGATGACGCGTCCCACGGCCCAGAAGATCGCAAGCGCCATCGCGAGCAGCACGACGCCGAGCGCCGAGGCGGCGCCCCAGTCGGCGTGATAGGTGACATGCCGCTCGATCTGCATCGACCACATCATCACGCGGCCACCACCGAGCAGGGCCGGGGTGACGTAGAAGCCGAGGCAGAGGATGAAGACGATGATGATCCCCGCGGCGAGGCCGGGCATGGAAAGCGGCACATAGACGTCGCGAAAGGCCTGGCTCGGCGTCGCGCCGAGATTGGCGGCCGCGCGCAGATAGTCGCGCGGGATCGCGCGCATCGTGGCGTAGAGCGGCAGGACCATGAAGGGCAGCATGATGTGGACCATGCCGATCGTCGTGCCCGTGAAGTTGTGGACGAGGCGCAGCGGCGCGTCGATCAGCCCGATATCGGTCAGCCAGGTGTTGATGAGGCCGCGCCGCTGCAGCAGCACGAGCCACGCGTAGCAGCGCACGAGCAGCGACGTCCATACGGGGAAAAGGACGAAGAGCAGCAGGATCGACGCGGTGCGCTCGCGTGCCTGGGCGATCAGATAGGCGAGCGGATAGCCGAGCAGCACGCAGATCACGGTGACGAGGACGCTGAGCTCGAAGGTGGTCTGCAGCGAGAGCATGTAGTTCGGATGCAGCAGCCGTACGTAGTGCTCGAGCGTGTAGGCGTCGCCCTTGCGCACCGAGAGCCAGAACAGCCAGGCGATCGGCGCGAGTGCGACGATCCCGATCAGCGCGAGGCCCGGTGCCGCGAGCGCGCCGAGCGTGAGGCTCTCGCGGCGCCCGGCCGCGCGCAGGGCCGCCTCGTTGGGCGCCGGCGAGGTCGCGGCGGTCATGGCGTGTCGGACACCAGGATCGTGTCGGCGGGCGCGAGGCCAAGGATGACCGCGCCGCCCGGTGTCGGCAGCGGCGGCGCCGCGGCGCTCGCCGCCTGGCGGACCGCGATGCGCGTCCCGCCATCGAGATCGACATGGAGCAGCGTGCTCTCGCCCTGGTAGACGAGCTCCGCGACCCGGCCGCGCAGCAGGTTGAGCGCCGTGCCGTCCTCGCCGGGCGCCAGGATGCGCAGCTTTTCCGGCCGCAGCACGAGCAATGGGGCCTCCATCGGCGCGGGCCGCGTGGCGAGCTTGAGCGGCTGCCCGCCGAGTGCGGCCTCGCCGTCGCGCAGCGTCGCCGGCAGGAAGCTGGACTCGCCAATGAAGGCGGCGATGAAGCGGTCGACGGGCCGCTCGTAGATCTCGCGCGGCGCGCCGATCTGGCGGAAGCGTCCCTTGTCGATCACCGCGATGCGGTCCGACATGGTCAACGCCTCGCGCTGGTCGTGGGTCACGTAGACGGTCGTCATGCCGAGCCGCTGATGGAGATGGCGGACCTCGATCTGCATCTCCTCGCGCAGCTTCTTGTCGAGCGCGGAGAGCGGCTCGTCCATCAGCAGGATGCGCGGCTCGAAGATGATGGCGCGGGCGAGCGCGACGCGCTGGCGCTGGCCGCCCGAGAGCTGGTCGACCTGGCGTTCGCCGAGACCCTGGAGCTGGACCATGTCGAGGGCGCGGGCGACGCGCGTCTCGATCTCGCCGCGGCCGACGCCGCGCAGCTTGAGCGGATAGGCGAGGTTGCCCGCGACGGTCATGTGCGGGAAGAGCGCGTAGTTCTGAAACACCATGCCGACGCCGCGCTTGTGCGGCGGCGCGAGTGTGATGTCGTCGCTGCCGAAGGCGATGCGGCCGGAATCGGGTCGCTGGAACCCGGCCAGAACCATCAGCAGCGTCGTCTTGCCGGACCCCGAGGGGCCGAGCAGCGTCAGGAACTCGCCGCGCGCGACGTCGAGGCTGACGTCGTCCAGGGCCTTGAACGCGCCATAGGCCTTGCTGACCCGGGAAATGGCGATGGGCAGCGCGCCCGCGCCGGCCGCTGTCCCGTGCGCCGGCTGGCTGGAAGGATCGTGATCCCGCATGGACGGCTCCCGCGCGACGGCTCGAAGGAAGACCACCGCCCCGGCACCGCGCGCGGTACCGGGGCGGATGGGTGGACAGGCCTCAGCGCTGCAGGAAGGCGTCGAAGCGCTTGACCATTTCGTCGTTGTTCTTCACCCACCAGTCCACCGACAGGGTGAAGCCCTTGCCGATATTCTGCGGCGAGTTGGGGAGGCCGGCGGCCATCTCGGGCGTGATGATGCCCGTGTCGTAGCCCTTCGAATTCGCCGGCGCGTAGTTGATGTATTTGGAGATCGAGGCCTGCGCGTCGGGGCGCATCATGATCGCCAGGGCCTTCATCGCGAGATCCTTGTTGGGCGCGCCCTTCGGGATCATCCACGCGTCGGAGACCAGCATCTGCTGCTCGAAGGAGATCGCGAGCGGGCCGCCGCGGCCCTCCTTTTCCGCCATCGCGGCCTGGATGCGGCCGTTCCAGGCGCCGACCATCTCGACCTCGCCGTCCTGCAGGACCTGCACCGACTGCGCGCCCGAGTTCCACCATACGACGACATGCGGCTTGAGGCTCTCGAGCTTGCGGAAGGCGCGATCGACGTCGAGCGGGTAGAGCTTGTCCATCGGCACGCCATCGGCGATCAGCGCGGCCTCGAGGCTGTAGATCGGGTGACGACGCATCGAGCGGCCGCCCGGGAAGTCCTTGACGTTCCAGAACGCGTCCCAGCCCTTGGGCTGCTTGTCGCCGAACGGCTTCTTGCGCCAGCCGATCGCGACCGAATAGACGATCTGCGACATGCAGGAGTCGGATTTGAGATCGGCCGGAACGCCGGGATCGGCGAGGAGCGCCGCATCGAGTTTTTCCAGGCGGCCTTCGCGCTCGAGCAGCGCGCAGGTGTAGAAGCCCTGGGTGGTCAGGTCCCAGGTCGGCTTGCCGGAGGCGACCTGGGCGCGCACGTCGGCGATGCCCTGGGTGGTCTCTTCCTTGA
>CAIOSQ010000208.1 GCA_903860935.1 uncultured Rhodospirillales bacterium
CAGCACCGCGGCCAGCGCGTGCTCGGCATCGTCGCGGATCCGACCGGGATCGCAGCGATAGGACAACGCGAAACGTGCATCCCAAGTGCCGGGCGCAGCGCGGCGCGACTGGCGATCCAGCGCCGCGTGGACGGGCCCAGGGTGGTGATGCGCGAGGACGGCGAGCGGCACCAGCCGGCGCGGGCCGAGCGCGAGCCCGTCCGCCGCGCCGCTTTCGTCGTCGATCCGGACCTCGCTGTCGCCGCCCAGACCGATGGTCGCCATGCGGATCGCCTCGACCATGGTGCGATGGCCGCCGACGCTGGCACCGAGCGGGTCGATCGCCGGCAGGCCGCCGGCGACGATCCCGACATCGGTCGTCGTCCCGCCGATATCGGCGACCACGGCATCGGCGAGGCCGGTCAGGAAGGTCGCCCCGACGGCGCTCGCGGCGGGACCGGACAGGACGGTCTCGACCGGACGGCGGCGCGCCTCTGCCGCGGCCATCAAGGCGCCGTTGCCGCGCACCACCATCAAGGGCGCGCGGATGCCCGCCGCGGCGAGGCCGGCGGTGCAGCGGTCGATCAGGTCGCTCACGATCGGCACCAGCCGCGCGTTGAGCAGCGCGGTCAGCGCGCGGCGCGGACCGTCCAGCGCCGAGGCCAGATGGTGGCTGGCCGACACCGGCCTGCCGCAGCGCGCGGCGATGATCTCCATGGCCGCGCGCTCGTGGTCGGGGTTGCGGACCGAGAACATGGACGCGACCGCGTAGGCGTCGACCTGCGCCGCGGTCCGGTCGAGAAACGCCTCGAGCGCTGCCACGTCGAGCGGGGCACGCGCATCGCCATGCGCGTCGTGCCCGCCACCGACGAACGCGACCGGGTCGGCGCCGAGCGCGCGGCCAAGTCCCGCGCGCTCCAGCTGGGCCGGCTCGAAGCCGATCAGGACGAGGCCGGCCGCACCGCCTTGCCCCTCGACGATGGCGTTGGTCGCGAGCGTGGTCGACAGACCGACGAGCGTGATCGCCGCGGGGGCGCAGCCCGACAGCCGCAGCACCTCGACCAGCGCGGCACCGATCCCCTCCGCGAGGTCATGGCGTGTGGTCGGCGCCTTGACCGCGGCGCGCACAGCGCCGGCCGCATCGAGGAGGACGGCATCGGTAAACGTGCCGCCGGTATCAAGGCCGAGCGCGAGCATGGGAAGCCGCACTCTGGTCTCGACGGCCGCACGACACAAGCCGCGGCGCATCCCTCTTGCGCGGCGCGCGCGGCCCAGCCACGGTCGGGCGGTCATCACGGAGAGAAGCCATGCTGCCGCCGCGCGATCGCCTGACCATCTGCTTCGCCCATGTCGCCTATCGCTTCGCCGAGCGCTTCGCGCTGCGCGGCACCGGCATCGTCCATGTCGAGGCGCGCAGCCGCGCCGAACTCGACGCGGCGATCGCCGGCGCCGACGTGCTCGTCTGTTCGGGCCTGTGGCGCAACGACCTGCCCGCCATCGCGCCGCGGCTGCGGCTGGTCCAGTCCTGCAGCGCCGGCACCGACCAGTACGACCGCGACGTGCTGCGCCAGGCGGGTATCCGCCTCGCCAGCGGCCAGGGTTGCAACGCCAACGCGGTCAGCGAGCATGCCATCGCCCAGATCCTCGCCCTGCTGCGCCGCCTGCCCGAGGCACGCGACAATCAGGCAAAGCGCCATTGGCGGGGCATGATGGGGGATTTCGCGCGCCGCGAGGACGAGGCCGGCGGCAAGACCGCCATCGTCGTCGGCACCGGTCGCATCGGCGGCCGCATCGCGCGGCTGTGCAAGGCGCTTGGCATGCGTGTGATCGGCGTGCGCCGCGATCCGACGCAGGGTGTCGACGGCGCCGACGAGGTGCACGGCTTTCGCGACCTGCCGCGGCTCGCGCCGCGCGCCGATTTCCTGGTGCTCGCCTGCCCGCTGACCGACGAGACCCGCAACCTCGTCGATGCCGCGGTGCTGGCGGCGATGAAGCCGACGGCGCGGGTCGTCAACGTCGCGCGTGGCCGCGTCGTCGACGAACCGGCCCTGGTCGCGGCGCTGCGCGAAGGGCGCATCGGCGGCGCCGCGCTCGACGTCACCGCGGACGAGCCGCTGCCGCAGGACAGCCCGCTCTGGGACATGCCGCAGGTGCTGATCACGCCGCACACGGCAGGAGAGACGCACAGCTACGAGGACAACGTCCTCGACATGATGATGGAGAACATCGAGCGCCTCTGGCGCGGCGAGACCGGGTTGTTCAACCAGATCGTGTGAACCGCACGCGGCGCCGCGCCGCAGGAACGACCGGCCGGAAATCGAGGGCGTAGAGGCCGAGCGGACGCTCGCGGCCAGGCAGTTCCAGCGCCCCCACGGGCGTCACCGCGAAGCCCGGCGGCAGGTCGAGGCGCGCCAGGAGATCTTCCGACAGGACGGTCCGCAGCTGCCGCTCGCCGGCGAATTTCTCCATCTTGGCGACCGCGTTGAGCGTGTCGCCGAGGAAGGTGATCTCGCGCTTCACCTCGCCCACCTCGCCGACCGCGACCGGCCCAGCGTGCAACGCCGCGCGGCCGAAGGGCGCGACCCCGAACCGCGCCTGGCAGTCCTCGCGCGCCGCGAGCAGGCGGCCGACCGCATCGCCAAGGCAGCGCAGGATCCGCGCGTCGCGCACCGCCGCCTCGACGGGCCAGCTGACGATGATCGCGTCGCCGACATAGCGATAGATCTCGCCGCGATGGGCGAGAAAAGCCGGAGAGACGATCCGGGTGAGGTGGTCGAGCAGCGCGAGGAACCGCTCGGGCCCGATGCGCGCCGCGATCGCCGTCGACCCTTCGAGATCGAGAAACAAGAAGGCGCGATGTTCGATCCGCGGCGTGTGATAGCCGCCGGTCAGGAGCCGCCAGAGCGTGCCGGGGCCGAGCAGCCTGTCGATCTCGAAGACGAGACTGATCAGGATCGAGACACCCAGCGCGAAGATCGCATCGAAGACGAGCCCCTCCGCGAAAGGCGCGTCGTCCAGCGGGATCAGCAGCCGGATAGCCAGCATGATGCCGACGATGACCAGCAGCCGCAGCGCCATGCGCACGAGCAGGAACAGGGCGAAGGGCAGGCGCCGCAGCGCGGCCAGGAACGGGTTCACCCGCTCGGCCAGTTCGGCGAACACCATCGTCCCGGAGATCAGGGCGCCGATGATCACGCCGCGCGCGATGGTGTCCCAGGCGAACTGGAAACGCACCAGCACATAGCCGACACCGATGGCTGCGCCCACCAGGGCGACCCCGGCGACGATCCAGTATTGGCGCGGATGCAGCAGCGTCATGCGCGGGGAGGCTCTCACTCCGCCGGCAGGGCGTCGAGCAGCCCCTGGGCGCGGGCGCGCTTCGTGGCGTCCGCGTCGCGCGCAACGATGCGCTGCAGCACCGAGCGCGCCCGCGGATCGCCGGCCTCGCCGAGTTCGAAGGCGAGCGCATCGCGCTTGTCGAACCACTGCCTGTCGAAGGTCGATTCCGTGAGGCCGAGGCGTCGCCAGTAGAACTTGAACTCGTCCGACGTCCAGCCGTCATGGACATCGTCCCAGGAGAGCGGCTGACCGTCGAGATTCGCGTTGTCCGGATTGAACGGATGGTCGGCGCGCTGGAACCGCACGTCCATCGACATGCGCAGCCGGTCGCTGCGGTTGGGCACGCCCTTATGCACCGTCATCGAATGGAACAGCAGCACGTCGCCCACGGCGAAGCCGCCGGACACCCAGCTGCCCTCCAGCGGATCGCGGATCTCGATCCCGCCGGCGCCCGCGCCGATATGGAAATCGTAGACGCCGCCGCGATGCGAGCCGGCGGCGATCTGCAGCGGCCCCGCCTCCATCGGCACGTCGATCAGCGGGATCCAGGCGGTGTAGACCTCGGTCGTGCCCTGGATGTTGGGATAGTCCTGATGCGCCTTGGTCGTGAAGGCCTCGCGCGCCGGAAAGATGTTCCGCATGAGGACACGCGGATGCGGGAACACCTCGCCGTCCAGAAGGCGCTCCAG
>CAIOSQ010000209.1 GCA_903860935.1 uncultured Rhodospirillales bacterium
TGCCGATACCGAGATCGAGCGCGCGGCGGGCTGCACGATCGAGGAGATCTTCGCGCGTTTCGGCGAGCCGGCCTTCCGCGACGGCGAGCGCCGCGTCATCTCGCGCCTGCTCGAGGATCGCGCGCCGATCGTCCTGGCGACAGGCGGCGGCGCCTTCATGGACCCGGAGACGCGCGAGGCCATCCGTCGCTTCGGTATCTCCGTCTGGCTGCGCGCCGATCTCGACGTGCTGCTGCGGCGGGTCGGGCGACGCAGCAACCGGCCGCTCCTCAAGCAGGGCGATCCGCGCGATGTGCTCGAGCGGCTGATGGCGCTTCGTCACCCCGTCTACGCCGAGGCCGATCTCGTCGTCGACAGCGACGATTCGCCGGCCGAGACGACCGTGGACCGGGTCCTTGGCGCCTTGCGCGCCCATATCGCCGCGCCAGGGGGCTGCGCATGAGCATCACGGTCGGGGTCGATCTTGGCGCGCGGAGCTACGACATCCATGTCGGACGCGGTCTGCTGGAGCGCGGCGGTGCGCTCGCGGCGCCGCTGCTCGGCGAGAAGCGGGTCTTCCTGGTGACGGACGAGGTCGTGGCGCCGCTCCATGCCGCGCGGCTGGAGGCCGGATTCGCGGCGGCCGGGATCGCGGTGAACCGCATCGTCCTGCCGGCCGGCGAGCAGACCAAGACCTGGTCGGAACTCGGCCGGCTGCTCGACCGCCTTCTGGACCTGCGGCCCGAGCGGCGCTCGGTCCTGGTTGCGCTCGGCGGCGGCGTGGTTGGAGACATCACGGGCCTCGCGGCCAGCCTGTTGCTGCGCGGCGTCGACTTCATCCAGGCGCCCACGACGCTCCTGGCCCAGGTCGACAGCGCGGTGGGCGGCAAGACCGCAGTCGATGCGCCGCAGGGCAAGAACCTGATCGGCAGCTTCCACCAGCCGCGGCTGGTGCTCTGCGACCTCGACGCCCTGGCGACGCTGCCGCATCGCGAACTCGCGGCCGGTTACGCCGAGGTCGTGAAATATGGCCTGCTCGGCGACGCGGCGTTTTTCGAGTGGTGCGAGGCCCATGCCGCGGCGTTGCTGGCGGGTGACGACGGTGCGCGCGCGCATGCCGTGGCCGAAAGCTGCCGCGCCAAGGCGCGCATCGTGGGCGCGGACGAGCGCGAGGCCGGCCAGCGCGCCCTGCTCAATCTCGGTCATACCTTCGCCCATGCCTTCGAGACCGCGGCCGGCTATGGCGACGCGCTGCTGCATGGGGAGGCGGTGGGTTTCGGGATGTGCCTTGCCTTCGACCTCTCGGTGGAACTCGGTCTCTGTCCGCCGGAGGACGCGGCGCGGGTGCGTCGGCACGTCGCCGCGGTCGGATTGCCGACCGGGCTGCCGCAGGGCGAGTGGCGGATCGACCGCCTGCTCGCGCTCATGGCCCAGGACAAGAAGGCCCGCGGCGGCCTGACCTTCATCCTGGCGCGTGGTATCGGCGACGCCTTCGTCGCGCATGACGTGCCCGCCGAGCCGGTCCGCCGCCTGCTCGCCGCCATCGGCGCGTCCTGATCCGCGCGGCGCCGTGACCGGCGTGGAAACGCTCGCCGTCGCGTCCGGGGTCCTCGGTCTCGCGCTGCTCGCGGCGATGGCCCTGACATCGTCCGGGATCGCGGCCCTGTCGGAGGCGCCACGCAACCGCGTCGCCGCGCTGGCGGAGCGTGGCGACCGCCGCGCCCTCCACGCCCGCGCCGTGCTCGACCGCCAGGCCGAGTCCGTTCTTGCCCTGCGCCTCGCGCGGCGGTTGCTGCTGATCCTGACGGCGAGCCTCGCCAGCGTGTCCGGCGCGGTCGCCTTCGGTCCGGCCGGTGCGGCGGTGGGCGTGCTCGCGGCGCTGGCGCTGCAGGCCATCGTCGCCGAGGCGCTGCCGCGGACCGCGGCGCGCGCCCATCCGGAGCGTGTTCTGCTCGCCATCGCACCGGCGCTCGCCCTGGGGCTGCCCGCTTTGCTGCCGGTCGTGGTCCGCATCGAGGCGCTGCTCGCGCGGCTGCAGGCCGGGTTGGGGCGCGGCGGCGCGGCGGCGCGGCGCGTGCGGCTCGAGCGCGCCGAGGAGGTGCTGCGCGGGGCGATCGAAGGCCACGCGGCGCCGGATGGCTCGGAGCGCGAGGAACGCGCGATGCTGCGCTCGGTGCTCGACCTTGCCGATGTCACCGTCGGCAAGATCATGGTGCATCGCAACCGCGTCGTGGCGCTGGACCTCGACCAGCCTCCGGCGACGTTGCTGGAGCAGGCGCTGTCGAGCGCCCATACGCGGATCCCCGTCTATCGCGGCAGCCGCGAGAACATCGTCGGGATCCTTCATGCCAAGGCGCTGCTGCAGGCGTTGCGGCGCGCCGGCGGCCGTGCCGAGAACCTCGCGATGGCGCAGATCGCGGCTCGTCCCTGGTTCATCCCGGACACGACGACGCTGCTCGACCAGTTGCATGCCTTTCGCCGGCGGCGCGAGCATTTCGCGGTGGTGGTCGACGAATACGGCGTGCTGATGGGGATCGTGACGCTGGAGGACATCCTCGAGGAGATCGTCGGCGACATCGCGGAGCGGCACGAATTCCAGGTGCCCGGCGTCAGGCCGCAGCCGGATGGGGCGTGGCTCGTCGATGGCACGGTCACCATCCGCGACCTCAACCGCGAATTCGGCTGGCGGCTGCCGGATGGTCCGGCGGCGACGATCGCCGGGCTCGTGATGCATGAATCGCGGGCGATCCCGGACGTCGGCCAGGTCTTCGTCTTCCACGGGCTGCGCTTCGAGGTGCTGCGGCGCAAGCGCAATCAGGTCGCGTTGCTGCGCGTCCTGCGGGCGGCCGCGACCCGCTGAACCCGGGCGGCGACCACGGCGGCGAGGGCGGCCCCCGCGGCTCCGGCGAGAAAATCGACCACGCCCGGCGAACGCCCCGGCGACAGGGCCTGGGCCAGTTCCAGCAGCCCCGCATAGGCGATCAGCGCGGCGCATGGCCGCACGAACCCGTGCCGATGGCCGTAGCCGAGCGCCGCCAGGGCCATGGTGCCCGCATAGGCGACCGCGTGTTCGCTCCATCCCGACGCGCCGGTGCGCGGCATCTGGTCGCGGGGCAGTAGCGACAGCACGGCCAGAAGGACGATTGCGGCCCAGGTCGCGGCGCGCGCGAGGGACGGGATCATCGCCGCCTCAGGGCGCGCGATCCTCGTCCGGCGCGAGGGTGCGCAGTTGCAGCGCATGCACGCGCGTGCGCAGTTCCTCGGCAAGGATCTCGTTGACACGGCGCTGGCGCGCGACCCGCCCCTGGCCGGCGAAGGCCGCCGCGACGATCGTCACCGAGAAATGCGTCTCGCCCTCCGGACGGGCGCCCGAATGCCCGGCATGGAGATGCGAGTCGTCGCGGACCTCCAGGCGCGTCGGGGCGAGGGCCGCCTCCAGCTTCGCGCGCATCCGCGCCGCGATCGTGGTCATGCCGCGCCTCCGCGTTCCGGGTCAGCCGGCCGGCCGGGCGATACCGCCCGGCGCGCGCAGCGTCCATTCGACCACACGCCGGATGACCGCGCCGAGGGCCTCGTCGAAGGCCAGCGCGATCGGCTCCATGTCGCGGCCCGCGGCGCGCTGGGTTCGCTCGGCCTGGGTCGTGGCGATGATCGTGCGATCCGTGACGCGGACCAGCCGGGCGATCAGCCTGACCCGCACCAGCGGTGGCTGCGCCGGATCGGGAAAATACTCGGCCGCGAATTCGCGCAGCTCCGTCTGCAGCAGATAATCCGGGCGCAGGCGGACGGATTCGCGGGCGATCGCGACGATGCGGCCGGTGTTCTCGAAGGACTCCACAAGCAGCGTCTGGACCAGCGCGGGCGCCGTGTCGCTCCAGTTCGCGCGCGCGAAATAGTCGAGGCTGACCGGCGAGCGTTGCAGCGCGATGCGCGAGGTGTTGAGGCCGGCCGCCGCGACCGGCTGTTCGACGACCAACTGCCAGGTCACGCGCGGCAGATCCGGCGCGAAGCTGCTCTTCGGGGTCAGCGTGTAGAGTTGGGCGGGATCGCCCTGACCCGGCAGAAGGCTGGCGCACGCGCCGAGGCTGGCGGCGGCGGGGAAAAGGGCGAGGATGCGACGGCGGGAGATCATCAGGGGCGCTGCTCCTGGTGCGACGGCTCGAAGCCGCGGGTCTGGTCGCCGAACAGGAACCGCGCCGGGTCGCGCTCCATCTGCAACGAGAGCCGCTGCAGGGACGCCACGAGCTGGCGGGCCTCGGTGACGAACTGGGAAAACTCGTAGAGCCCGCCATCGATGAAACCGCGCAACGGTCCGCCGCTGCCGCGCAGCGCGGTCTCGAGTTCGGTGGTCATGCGGGCGACGTTCTGGGCGCCCTGGCGGACATCCCCCGCGGCGGGCTGCAGCCCGGTGACGAGGCGGTCGGTGTCGCGCACCAGGGTGCGGGTGTCGCCCAGCGTGCCGGCGAGTTCGCGCTCCAGCCGGCCCAGCGCGTCGCGTGCGTCGAGCGCCAGCCATTGCACCGTCTCGATCGCGACCCGCGCCTCGCCTGCGAGCGGGGCGATCTGGTCGCGCTGCGCGGCGAGGCTGCCCGACAGGGTTTCGACATGGCCGAGGATCCGGCTTATCCGCGCGATGTTCTCTTCGCTGAGCAGTTGGGCGGTCTGGGCGGCGACGGCGCTCGCGTTCGCGATCACGTTCGGCGCCTCGTCGAACAGCTTCTCGAGCGGCGACGGCACGGATGGTATCGTGGCGCGTCGCTTGCCCTCGCGCGGCACCAGCGGCGGCGCGGCGTTGCTGCCGCCCATCAGGTTGATGTAGGCGAGGCCGGTGATCCCTTGCGCGGCGAGCGAGGCGATGGTGTCGGTCTTGATCGGCGTGCCTGGCTTGATCGCCACCGTCACCTCGATCAGTTCGACGTTCTTGGCGTCGATCGCGATCGCGGAGACGGTGCCCACCGGCACGCCGCGCAACCGCACCGTGGAACCTTCGGCGAGGCCCGCCACGGAGCCACGGAAATAGATGTAGTAGAGCGTCCGGTCTTCCTTCAGCTCGAACCGGGCCAGCCACACCACGAAGGCGAGGCCGACGAGCATGACCCCGAGCACGAAGCCCCCGACGAGCGTGTAGTTGGCGCGATTTTCCATGGTCTTCGCGTGGCTTTCAGGGCTCGTGGCGCGCGGCGCGTCCGCGCGGACCGTGGAAGTAGGAGCGGATCCAGGGGTGCGGGTTTTCGAGATGATCCCCCAGAGGCGCCACGATAATACGTTTGTCGACCAGTACCGCAATCCGGTCGGTGATCGTCACCAGCGTGTCGAGGTCGTGGGTGACGATGACCACCGTCAGGCCCAGCGCGCGCTGCAGGTCGCGGATGAGGCCGTCGAAGGCGGCGGCGGAGATCGGGTCGAGCCCGGCCGTGGGCTCGTCCAGGAACAGGATGTCCGGATCCAGGGCGAGCGCGCGGGCGAGCGCGGCGCGCTTGCGCATGCCGCCCGACAGTTCGGATGGGTATTTCGCCCCGGCCTCGGGCGGCAGGCCGGCGAGTTCGATCTTCACCCGGATCAACTCGCCGACCAGCTTGTGATCGAGCCGCGTATGCTCGAGGAACGGAACGCGCACGTTCTGCGCCACCGTCAGGGCCGAGAACAGCGCCCCGTTCTGGAACAGCACGCCCCAGCGGGACTGGACCGCGCGCGCCGCCGCCCGGGTCTCGGGAAAGGGCTGGCCGAAGATCTCGATGCTGCCGCCTTCGGGCCGCTTCAGGCCGATGATCGTGCGCAGCAGGACCGACTTTCCGGTGCCCGAGCCGCCGACGACGCCGAGCACCTCGCCGCGTCGGACATCGAGATCGAGTCCGTCATGGATGGTCTGCATCCCGAATCGGGTCTGGATGCCGCGCAGGCGGATGATCGGCGTGTCACCGGACATCACTCAGAGCCCCATCTGCGCGAAGAGGATCGAGAACCCGGCATCGGCGACGATGACCAGGAAAATCGATTCGACCACCGAGCGGGTCGTGCGTCGGCCGACGCTCTCGGCGCTGCCGGAGACCTGGAGCCCCTCGTAGCAGCCCACGAGGCCGATCAGCAGCGCGAAGACCGGCGCCTTGGCCATGCCGACCCAGAAGGTGGAGACATGCACTGCCTCGCCGAGCTGGGCGAGGAACTGCGCGAGGCTGATGTCGAGCGCCAGAACGACCATGACCGCGCCTCCGGCGAGGGCCATGAGATTGGCGTAAAGCGTCAGCAGCGGCAGGGTGAGGATCATTGCGAGCAGCCGCGGCAGGACCAGGACCTCGACCGGGTCGAGGCCCATGGTGCGCATCGCGTCCACCTCCTCGTTGACCTTCATCGTGCCCATCTCGGCGGTGAAGGCGCTGCCGGACCGCCCGGCGACGAGGATGGCGGTCATCAGCCCGCCCAGCTCGCGCAGGATCGAGACGCCGAGCAGGTTCACGGTGAAGATCTCGGCGCCGTAGGTGCGCAGCTGGTCGGCGCCCTGGTAGGCGAGGACGACGCCGATCAGGAAGGACAGCAGGCCCAGGATCGGCAGCGCGTGCAGCCCGATCCGCTCGACATGCGCGACGATGGCGCGCCCGCGCAGCCGCCCGGGATGCGCGATCGCGCCCGCCAGCGTCACGGTCACGAGGCCGAAGAACTCCAGCAGATCGCGCGCCGCGGCGGCCGAGCTGTAGGTCGCATGTCCGACGCGCCGGGCAAGCTGGATCAGGACCGGGGCGCGCGGCCGCGCCAGCGGCTTGCGCTCGGCGAGGTCGACGCGGCGCACGAGCGCATGGTGGGCCGGATTGCCGGCGACGAAGGCGATCTCCGCGCCGTGGCGGGCCAGCGGGCGCAGCCAGCGGGCCAGCAGCAGGGCGCCGGTCGTGTCCATCGTGGGGATGGCGCCGGTGTCGATCGCGAGCCGCGTGATGCCCTCGTCCGGCCGCGCGGGAAGGGCGGCCTGGATCTGCGCGGCGGCTTGCAGCGTCCAGGTGCCGCCGAGGGTTAGGCGCGCGGCAGGGCCCGTGCGGGCGAGTTCGACGCTGATCGGGGCGGTCATGTGATCCCTGCCCGGCGAGGCGCCGAAAAAAATCGCAGGGACATCGTCTCGTCCCCTTGCTTTTTGCGCCGCAATATATAATTTGTGCGTTGCGGCATCTTCGGATGCTGCACCGGAAACGGCAGTTCGTCGTTTCCTGGGCGTTTCCTCCCTAGACTTGGGCCGCGTCGCAAGATGCGGCCCTCTTTTTTTGTGCCCGCGCTCATGGCGTGGCGGCGTCCGGCCGGGCCGGCGCGGCCATCAGGTCGCGCAGCACGGCGATCAGCCGGGCCATATGCGCGGCCAGCGTCGCGAAATACGGCCGCGGCTCCAGCCGCGCCTCGTTCATGTACAGGCCGCGATTGATCTCGATCTGCAGGGCGTGCCGACCCTGGGCTGGCCGACCATGGTGCCGGGTCGTGAAGCCGCCGGCATAAGGATCGTTGCGCGCGACGGCATAGCCAAGGGTCCTGAGGGTGCGTTCGGCGAGGTCGGTGATCGCGGCCATGCAACTGCTTCCATGGCAGTCGCCGAGCACGAAATCCGGCCGCCCGGCGACGATCCCGGGGGGCGCGCCCGACGGCATCGAATGGCAATCGACCAGCAGGCAGCGCGTCCAGCGGGCATGGGCATCGTCGAGCAGATCCGACAACCGCGCGTGGTAGGGCATGTAGAGCGTCTCGATCCGCCGCTTGGCTTCCGCGAAGCGCAGCTTGTCGCGGTAGATCTCGGCGCCATCGGACACGATGCGGGCGATCGTGCCGAGGCCGGCCGCGGCGCGCGGGCTCGACTGGTCCACATAAGGGGGAAGACGGTCGGCGAACATCCCGGGATCGAGTTCCCAGGGGCCGCGATTGGCGTCGACATAGGCGCGCGGGAACCGGGCCTTGATCAACGGCATGCCAAGACCGGGCGCCGACTCGAACAGCGTGTCGATGAACGCGTCCTCGGAGCGGCGCAGGCTGAGCGCGTCGAGCCGCGTCCGGCTCACGAATTCCGCAGGGTAGACGTCGCCGGAATGCGGCGAGGCGAAGACGACCGGCGCCGTCTCGGCATGCGGCGCCGCGACCAGGAACGGGGGATCGAGCGGGTCGGGGGCCGGACCGGTATCCATCTCTGCTCCAGGATCGCCGCGCACGATCTCATTTTCAACCGGTCGCGGTGCTTGATTTCGTGGCGTCGCTGGATATAGTCCGCCCCGCTTTTGCGGGCGCTTAGCTCAGCGGGAGAGCACTTCCTTGACATGGAAGGGGTCACAGGTTCAATCCCTGTAGCGCCCACCATTCCCTCCGCAAAGCCATGACGACCGGTTCCGGTCGTCATCGGATGCGAATGCGCCGCGCGCGGTCAACGTGCGCGGCGCAGCGTAGTCGGACCCCAGAGCGGCAGGCTCTCGGGCGTCGCGAGCGCCGCGGCGTGGACGCGGTCGAGCCTGTCCCACGCGAAATCCCGCAGCAACCGGACCAGACGCGACTCCATGCGGTCGAGGTTCAGGTAGTGCCGCACGCGGCTGCGCGCCCGGAGCCCCTCGATTCGCGGCTGGTCGGGATCGATCTCCCAGGGGTGAAAGTAGAAGATGCAGCCGAGATCCTCGGTCTGGTTCAGCCGGGCGATCGCCCAGCGTGACGCCGCATAGGGGAGAAGCCTGAAGAACCCGCCGCCCCCGGCGGGCAGGTTGAGCCGCCCCACGGCGATGGTCGGCAATGGCAACTCGACCATGCAAGGCGCATTGCGGGGCCGGAAGGGCAGGCGGGGCGCATCGGGAATTCCGTAGCTGTCGTGGCGGACCGGATAGACGCTCGAGCTGTAGGCGTAGCCCGCCTCGGCGAGGCCCTCATAGGCCCAGAACTGCCGCGCCCCGATGGAGAAGCTTGGCGCGCGATATCCGCGCACCGCCATGCCCGTCGTGTCCTCGAGCACGGCCTTGGTCGTGGCGAGGTCGTTGCGCAGGCTCGCCGGCGTCTGGCGGTCGACGCGCCGGTGCTCCAGGCCGTGGCTGGCGATCTCGTGCCCGCCATCGGCGATGCGCCGCAGCAGGGCCGGCTCGCGCCGGGCGATCCAGCCGAGCACGAAGAAGGTCGCGCGGCACCCGGCATCGGCGCAGAGCCCGAGGATGCGTTCGGTGTTGCGCACGACGCGAAGCTCGCGCCGGTCCCAGCTGTCGCGCGAGACGGCACCCTCGAGCGCCTGGACCTGGAACCAGTCCTCGACATCGACCGTCAGCGCGTTGACCCGATTGTGACCCGATGACGCGCGCGCCGTCATGACACGTCCTCCTAGCCTGGACCCGCGGCCATCTTGCGGCCGCGAGCGCCGGCGGCAATCGCGCGGAGGAGCTAGTCCGAAGGCGAGCCCGCCCGGCGCAAGGGAGGCTCCATGCAAACATTCCTGGTTACTGGCGGATGCGGCTTCATCGGTACGCATCTCGTCGCATCTTTGCTCGCGGACGGTCACGGCGTCGCCGTCCTCGACGATCTCTCCACCGGGCGGCGGGAGGCACTCGACCCGCGCGCGGCTCTGGTCGCGGGCGACGTCGCGTCGCCGCCCGACATCGCCGCGGCCATAGCCGCCGCCGGCGCGGACCGGCTCGCCGGCATCTTCCATCTCGCCGCGATCGCCTCCGTGCCGCGCTGCCTCGCGGATCCGGCCCGCTCGCGCGCCGTCAACGCCGATGGCACGCGCAATGTCCTCGCGGCGGCGTGCCGTCCAGGGGAACGAAGCGTTCCGGTGGTCTTCGCCTCCTCGGCTGCGGTCTATGGCGACGCAGGAACGGCCCCGGCGCGCGAGAGCCGCCCGCCCGCGCCGATCTCGCCCTACGGGGCCGACAAGCTGTCTGGCGAGCACCATGCCGCATCGGCGGCGCGGCGCGGCGGCGGGCGGGCGACGGCGCTGCGCTTCTTCAATGTCTACGGCCCCGGCCAGGACCCGTCCTCGCCCTATTCGGGCGTGATCTCGATCTTCGCCGACCGGCTGCGCGCCGGGCGCGCGGTGCCGCTCCACGGCGATGGCGGACAGCAGCGCGACTTCGTCTATGTCGCGGATGTCGTCGCGCATCTGCGCGCCGCGATGGCACGGGCGGCGGCGACACCGCGCGCGGGGTTCGACGTGTTCAATGTCTGCACCGGGCGCGCGGTGACGCTGGCCGGGCTGCTGGCGGCGCTGGCCCGCGTGCTGGGGCGCAGCCCGTCGGTCGAGCCCCTGCCGCCGCGACCGGGGGATATCCGCGTCTCCATCGGCGATCCCGCCGCGGCGGCCGAGGCGCTGGGGTTGCGCGCGGCCACACAGCTGACGGACGGGCTCGCGCGGCTGCTCGCGCCCGGAGCGCTGAGCGCCAAATAGCTCGACAGGCGAGGTGGCGGCGCGCGACCCTGACGCCCCACCTCCCTTCCGAGACCCCGAGCGTCCATGTTCATCGCCGAGATCGACCGGCTGCTCCGCCGTCATAATCCGCTCTGGCGCTGGGCGATCGCGGCGGCCTTCGCGATCGCCGCCTGCCAGAGCATCGCGGTCGTGATGCGGCCGATCCCGATCAAGTCCCTCATCGAAGCCCCGGCCGCGGACAGTCTTTTCGGACAGATCGAGGCCGCCGCCGCCGGAGCAGGGATCGGCCGGGTCTGGCTCTACGCGGGGATCGTGATCGCGCTCGAGGCGACGATCTTCTGCGCGATGATCGCGACCGAGTTCGTCATCAGCCGGATGGGCGAGCGGGTGGTGCGGTCGATCCGCGGCTCGATCGTCGCGTCCCTGCTGCGTGGTCCCTACAAGGCGCTGGGCGAGACCGGGCCCGGTGCCGTCCTCGCCGCCGCGTCGACCGATGTCGAGGCGGTGCAGCGGCTGATGCGCGAGGCGATCGTGGCGACCGGCATGTCGGTCCTGCAGATGCTGCTGATGCTGACGGTCGTGCTGTTCGTGGAGGTCTGGCTCTTCTGGTTCCTGCTCGTCGAGATCCTGGTGCTGACCGCCGGGATCGCGCTCTACGCGCTGTGGCGCAAGTCGCGCTTCCTCGCCAAGCTCGAGCACGAGCAGCGTTTCCTCGGCCTGCTCGCCACGATCTACCAGCGCAATCTCGATCTGCGGTTCTCGGGGCTGCGGACCTTGTTCATGGTCCGCGCCACGGCGCTCGCGCGGCGGCTCTACGGGCTCAACCGGCTGCTCTGGATGCGCCACAGCCATTATCACGCGACCATGCAGTTCGTGATCGGCGTCTCGGCGGCGATGTGCCTCGTGATCTTGATGCTGCTCGCGGGCGACGGCGCGCCGCCGGTCGGCAAGTTCCTGGTCTTCGCCTATTACACGATGCTGATCTTTCCCTGCCTGTCGCAGATCGGCGAGGCGTGGCCGATGATCAACGACGCGCGCGCCGCGCTGCGCCGGATCACCGGCAATACCCAGCTTCCCGGGGTGGAGCCCACGCCCGGGCTCCCCGCGGCGCCGACGCCGGTCCCCGCGCCGCGCCCCGATTGGGGGCGGATCGAATTCGACGAGGTGAGCGTGCGCAATCCGCGCGGCGACATCATCCTCGATCGGGTTTCCTTCGCGATCGATCCCGGCGCGAAGATCGGGCTGTTCGGCGATTCGGGCTCGGGCAAGACGACCATCATCTCGGTGCTGCTCGGTCTGCAGGTGCCGGTGTCCGGGCGCGCGACGATCGGCGGCTTCGACGTCACGCGCCTGACGCTCGCCGACCGCAAGCGGCTGTTCTTCTTCATGCGCTCGAGCCCGGCCTTCCTGCCTGGCACGGTCCACGACAACGTCGCGCTGGCACAGACCCCCGACCCGGCGCTGCTGCGCCGGATCCTGCGCCAGTCCCGGCTCGAGGGGCGCCTGGAGCAGGACCCGGACGGGCGCGCCACGCCGGTGAGCGAGAAGGGCGAGCCCTTCTCGGGCGGCGAACAACAGCGTATCGCCATCGCGCGCGCCTTCCTCGCCCGTCCGCCCTGCATCATCCTGGACGAGTCGCTGAACTCGCTCGACGAGGCGGGGGAGATGGCGATCACCGCCGCCCTCCTCACCACGCTCGCGGAAAAGACCATGATCGTGGTCTCCCACCGGCGGCAGGTCGCCTCGCTTTTCCCCGATCGCATCGAATTCGTGCGTGGCGGCCGGACCAGCGTGATCCGGGGCGGGGCCGCTTTGCCCACATCCACCGATGTCCGGGTTTGACAGCGGGCGCGGGACGCCCCTATAACCCGCGGCCATTTCGCGCTCGGCCTCGGCCGCGGCGCCAGACCGGGAGCCAGTATCATGAAGGTCGTCAACTCGTTGAAGGCGGCGAAGAAGCGCGACAAGAACTGCCGTGTCGTGCGCCGCAAGGGCCGCGTGTTCGTGATCAACAAGACGAACCCGCGCTTCAAGGCCCGCCAGGGCTGAAGCTTTCCGTCGCCGTCGGCGACGGATCCATCCAGCATGACGCGCCGTCCCGGGTGACCGGGGCGGCGCTTCGCGTTTCCCGGGGGAAGGTCGCGGGACTGGACACGCGGCGACGGTTCCCAACGCCGACGAAACGCTTTAGTTCTCTGGCGTCCCTCAGGGAGACGCTGCCATGCTCAAGATGCCCGCCCTGGACGAGGGCGTGCTCGCCCGCCGCGACCGCATCGTCGCCGATCTGCGCGCCATCGTGCCCGGCGAGGGCGTGATCGATTCGGAGGCCGGGCGCCGCGCCTATGAATGCGACGCGCTGACCGCCTACCGGCAGATGCCGATGGTGGTCGTGCTGCCGTCCACGACCGATCAGGTCGCGCAGGTCCTGCGCTATTGCCGCGACAACGGCATCAAGGTCGTGCCGCGCGGCGCCGGAACGGGTCTGTCGGGCAGCGCGCTGCCGCTGGGCGACGGCGTGCTGCTGGCGATGGGCAAGTTCAACCGCATCCTCGAGATCGACTACGACAACCGCGTCGTCGTCTGCCAGCCCGGGGTCACCAATCTCGGCATCACCACCGCGGTGCAGGGCGACGGGTTCTATTACGCGCCCGATCCCTCGTCGCAGATCGCCTGCACCATCGGCGGCAACGTCGCCGAGAATTCCGGCGGCGTGCATTGCCTCAAATACGGCGTCACGACCAACAACGTGCTGGGCGTCGAGCTGGTCACCATCGACGGCGAGGTGCTGCGCATCGGTGGCAAGCATCTCGACGCCGATGCCTACGACCTGCTGGGCGTCATCGTGGGCTCCGAGGGTCTGCTGGGCGTGGTCACCGAGGTCACCGTGCGCATCCTGCGCAAGCCCGACACCGCGCGCGCCGTGCTTCTGGGCTTCCCGAGCGTCGAGCAGGGCGGGGCCTGCGTCGCGGCGATCATCTCGGCCGGCATCATCCCCGGCGGCATGGAGATGATGGACAAGCCGGCGATCGTCGCGGCCGAGGCCTTCGTGCACGCGAACTACCCGCTCGATGTCGAGAGCCTGCTGATCGTCGAGCTCGACGGACCGGCGGCGGAGGTCGAGGAGCTGATCGGCTCGGTCGAGGAGATCGCGCGCGCCCATGGCGCGGTCTATGCGCGCACCTCCGAAAGCGAGGAGGAGCGACTGCGTTTCTGGGCGGGCCGCAAATCCGCCTTCCCGGCGGTGGGCCGCATCGGCCCCGATTACTACTGCATGGATGGCACCATACCGCGCCGTCGCCTGCCCGAGGTGCTGCGCCGCATGTACGAGCTGGCGGACAGCTATGGCCTGCGCCTGGCCAATGTCTTCCATGCCGGCGACGGCAATCTGCACCCGCTGATCCTCTACGATGCCAGCAAGCCGGGCGACACCGAGCGCGCGGAATCCTTCGGCGCCGACATCCTGCGGCTATGCGTCGAGGTCGGCGGCGTGCTGACCGGCGAGCACGGCGTCGGCGTCGAGAAGCGCGACCTGATGGGCGCGATGTTCGGCGAGGCCGATCTGGCCCAGCAGCAGCGCCTCAAATGCGCCTTCGATCCCGGCGGCCTGCTCAATCCCGGCAAGGTCTTTCCGGTGCTGCATCGCTGCGCCGAGCTGGGGCGCATGCATGTGCGTCGCGGCGAACTGCCCTTCCCCGAACTGCCGCGATTCTGATGACCGAGACATTCAAGCCCGCCGATGCGGCGCAGCTGCGCGAGGTCGTCGCCTGGGCGGCGGCCGAGGAAATCCCGCTCGACCTCGCCGGCAGCGGCACGAAGCGCGGCTATGGCCGGCCGGTGCAGGCGCGCCACGCCGTCGATCTGTCGGCGATTTCGGGCATCCTGGCCTACGAGCCCGAGGAGCTGATTCTGACCGCCGCGGCGGCGACGCCGATGGCGGAGATCGAGGCGGCGATTTCGGCCAAGGGCCAGATGCTCGCTTTCGAGCCGGTCGATCTGTCGGCGCTGCTCGGCGCCGCCGCGGGCGGCGGGACGATCGGCGGGGCGCTTGCCTGCGGGATCTCCGGGCCGCGCCGCGTCAAGGCCGGCGCCGCGCGCGATCATCTGCTGGGCTTCCACGCGGTCAGCGGCCGCGGCGAGATCTTCAAGGCCGGCAGCAAGGTGGTGAAGAACGTCACCGGCTACGACCTGCCGAAGATCTTCTGCGGATCGCTGGGCACGCTGGGCGCGATGACCGAGGTCACGGTCAAGGTCCTGCCGGCGCCGCCCAAGGCGCGTACCGTCCTGCTGTTCGGGCTCGACGTCGCGGCGGCGGTGCGGGCGATGACCGATGCGCTCAATTCGCCCTTCGAGGTCTCGGGCGCGGCGCTGCTGCCGGCGTCGATCGCCGCGCGCTCGGCCATCGACATGGTGCGCGCGGCGGGCGCCAGCGTGGTCGCGCTGCGCATCGAGGGCACGCCGGCCTCGGTGGCGGCGCGGTGCTCCGGCCTGCGCGCGCTGCTCGCCGGGCGCGCGCCGGACGAGGAACTGCATTCGATGCGCTCGCGTCGGCTCTGGGTGGAGATCCGCGACGTCGGCGCGTTGCTGCCCGATGCGGCAGCGGCGCTGTGGCGCGTCTCGGTGCCGCCGGCCGCCGCTCCGGCGATCACGGCGGCGCTGCCCGGCGACTGGTTCCTCGACTGGGGCGGTGGGCTGATCTGGATCGCGGTGCCGCCGGGCACCGAGGCGGAGGCCACGCGCATTCGCGGCGCCGTCGCCGCCGCAGGAACCGGTGGTCATGCGACGCTGCTGCGCGCGCCGGCCAGCCTGCGCGCGGGCATAGACGTCTTCCACCCGCAGCCGGCGGCGCTGGCGCGGTTGAGCGCGCGGGTGAAGGAAAGCTTCGATCCCAAGCGCATCCTCAATCCCGGCCGGCTCTACGCCGGCGTGTGAGGGACGACGCATCATGCAGACCCATTTCAGCCTGGCGCAGCTCGCCGATCCCGATACCGCCGCGGCCGAGAAGATCCTGCGCAGCTGCGTGCATTGCGGCTTCTGCACCGCGACCTGCCCGACCTATGCGCTGCTCGGCGACGAACTCGACAGCCCGCGCGGGCGCATCTACCTGATGAAGGACATGCTGGAGCGCGGCGGCGCCCCCGATCCACGCGTGGTCACGCATGTCGATCGCTGCCTGTCCTGCCTGTCCTGCATGACGACCTGTCCGTCGAGCGTGCATTACATGCATCTCGTCGACCATGCCCGCGCGCATATCGAGACGCATTTCCGGCGTCCGCTGATCGACCGGCTGATGCGCCGCGTGCTGGGTGCGGTGCTGCCGCGGCCGAAGCTGTTCCGCCTGGCGCTCGTCGCCGCGAAGCTGGCGAAGCCGCTCGCGCCCCTCATGCCGTCGCGGCTGCGCGCGATGCTTGCGCTGGCGCCGGCGCGCATTCCGTCGCCTTCGCCGATGGACCGGCCGCAGGTCTTTCCGGCCGAGGGCCGGCTGCGCAAGCGCGTGGCGCTGCTGACCGGCTGCGCGCAGCAGGTGCTGGATCCGCGCATCAACGAGGCGACGATCCGGCTGCTCACGCGGCTGGGCTGTGAGGTGGCGGTGGCGCCGGGGGCGGGGTGCTGTGGTGCGCTGACGCATCATCTGGGCCAGCGTGACGCGGCGCATGACGCGGCGTCGCGCAACATCCGCGCCTGGCTGGCGCTGTGGCGGGGGCGGGGCCCCGACGCGATCGTGGTCAACGCCTCGGGCTGCGGCACGACGGTCAAGGATTATGGCTTCATGTTCCGCGAGGACCGCGACCTCGCCGCGGCGGCCGCGCGCGTGTCGTCGCTCGCGCGCGACGTCAGCGAGCTGGTCGCAGAGCTGGGCCTGGGCGAGGCCGCCGCACCGGAAAAGCTGACGCTGGCCTATCACAGCGCCTGTTCGCTGCAGCACGGCCAGAAGATCACGACGCTGCCCAAGACGCTGCTGGCCAAGGCCGGCTTCGTCGTGCGCGACGTGCCGGAAGGCCATCTGTGCTGCGGCTCGGCCGGCACCTACAACCTGCTGCAGCCGGAGATCGCGGGCCAGCTCAAGGCACGCAAGCTCGCCAACATCGCGCGCGTGGCGCCCGACGCCATCGCCGCCGGCAATATCGGCTGCATGACCCAGATCGCGAGCGGCACCGGCACCCCGGTCCTCCACACCGTCGAACTCCTCGACTGGGCCACCGGCGGCCCGCGGCCGGAGGGGTTGGGGGCGGTCGGGTAGGGACGTTCGGGCGCAGTCAGGTTCACGGTCCGCGGGGACGAGGGCGCAAGCGAGGGGTGCCGTCGCCGTCACGCCGGTCTCGGCCAACGTCTTGCCCGACGCCTCGCTCAGCGGTCGGTTGAAGGTAGAAGTGGACCCGGTTTTTGAGACCAGTCGGTAAGATTGTCGCCCGCTCCTGACCGGAGCGGAGGATCGACGACGAGCAAAGGTGAACGACGGCCGCGGGACGAGGCGTTCAAGGCGAAGGAGGACTACGCCGACAAGGCGCATCTGCTCGAGCTGCAGCGCGCGGTGGTGGATCCGCGATTCAGGGACGTCGACTGGCGGACGATCCAGAACTATGTGGGCGAGACGGTGCATGTCACGCGCGAGCGGATCCACTATGTCTGCCCCGCGCCGGGCGACGTGCCCGCGATGATGGACGGGCTGATGGCCGCCCATCGGCGCATGGAGCGCGGGGACGTGCATCCGGTCGTGCACGCAGCAGTCGTCGGGTACGGCTTTGTCTTCATCCATCCCTTCGGCGACGGGAACGGGCGCATCCACCGGTTCCTCATCCACAACATTCTCGCCAGAAGAGGGTTCTCGCCGCCGCAGGTCATGTTCCCGGTGTCGGCGGCGATGCTCAAGGACGCGGCGGCGTACGACGCGTCGCTGGAGGCCCATTCCAAGGGCATCATGCGGCTCGTCGACTATACCCTCGACGAGCACGGCGCGATGACGGTGCAGGGCGACTGGTCGGATTGGTATCGTTACCCCGACCTGACGCCGCAGGCAGAGGCGTTGTTTCGTTTCGTGCGGCTGACCATCGAGCGGGAGTTGCCCGAGGAACTGGCCTTCCTCCGGCGGTATGACCGCACGAAGCGACTGATGCTGGAGGTGGTCGACCTGCCTTGCCCGCTGCTGGACCTGTTCATCCGCGCGTGCCTGCAGAACGGCGGAAGGGTCTTGGCGCGCAAGCGGGCGTCGCACTTCGCGTCGCTCACCGACCCGGAGATCCTGGGGCTGGAGGAGGCGGTGCGGCGGGGATACGCGGACGACGACGCCAGCGACGCGTGAGCCGGCTTCCCGGCGCTCGCTTATGTCCCGCGCTCAGTTCCTACACCACGTGCTGGGACACGACCAACCCGGGTGCGGGACCCGTGCGGGGGCCGGCGATAGCCGGGCTTCATGCCGGCTTCAGAAAAACTCGGGCGCGGAACCGGCCTGCGGCGACCATGTTGTACGGACGTGCAAGCCAGATCGGAGACACGCGATGAAGGCTCAATCAGTCCTCGAGACCATCGGATCCACGCCGCATATCCGTTTTGCGCGGCTGTTTCCCGATCGCGAGGTCTGGATCAAGTCGGAGCGTGGCAATCCCGGCGGCTCGATCAAGGACCGTATCGCGCTGTCGATGGTCGAGGCGGCCGAGCGCGACGGCACGCTGCGTCAGGGCGGGACGATCGTCGAGCCGACCAGCGGCAATACCGGCATCGGGCTGGCGCTGGTCGCGGCGGTGAAGGGCTATCGGCTGATCCTGGTCATGCCGGAGTCGATGTCGATCGAGCGGCGGCGCCTGATGCTGGCCTATGGCGCGGAATTCGTGCTGACGCCACGCGAGAAGGGCATGCGCGGGGCGATCGAGCGCGCGCAGGAGCTGGTCGCCGCGACGCCGGGCGCCTGGATGCCGCAGCAATTCGAGAACCCCGCCAACATCGATGTCCATGTCGCAA
>CAIOSQ010000210.1 GCA_903860935.1 uncultured Rhodospirillales bacterium
CCCTGCCCTCGGGGATCGTCCTGGCGCTGGGGCGGCGCAGTTCGATGACGCTGATCCGCATCGTCTGCGTCTGCTACATTGAACTCGTTCGCTCGGTTCCACTGATCACGATCCTGTTCATGGCCAAGACCATGTTCCCGCTGTTCCTGCCGCCGGAGATCTCGGTCGACGAACTGGTGCGGGCGATCGTGGCGGTCTGCCTCTTCGCCGCCGCCTACATGGCAGAGATCGTCCGCGGCGGCCTGCAATCGATCCCGAAGGGCCAATACGAGGCCGCCGACGCGATGGGCCTTTCATACTGGCAGAAGACGCTGTTCATCATCATGCCCCAGGCACTCAAGATGATGATCCCGAACATCGTCAGCAACTTCATCGGCCTCTTCAAGGACACGACCCTGGTGGCGATCATCGGCCTCAAGGACCTGATGCTGCAGGTCGATTCCTCGGGCAAGGACCGCGATTGGCTGGGGCTGTTCCGCGAACCGTATTTCGTGGCGGCCACGATCTACTTCTTCTTTTGCTACGCGATGTCGAAATACAGTCAGCATCTCGAGGCTAGGCTTTCCGCCGGCCGGCGGCGCTGATCAGAGTGGGGAGCACGAAATGAGCGGTTCATCGACAGCACCGGCGGCACAGGTCGCGAGCGCGGCCTCCACCACGCCCATCATCGAGATGGCCGGCGTGAACAAGTGGTATGGCGAGTTCCATGTCCTGAAAGACATCGACCTGACCGTAAGGCAGGGCGAGCGCATCGTGATCTGCGGCCCCTCGGGCTCTGGCAAGTCCACGATGATCCGCTGCATCAACCGGCTCGAAGAGCACCAGAAGGGCCGGATCGTCGTCGATGGCGTCGAGCTCAACCAGAACCTCAAGAACATCGAGCAGGTCCGGCGCGAAGTCGGCATGGTGTTCCAGCAATTCAATCTCTTCCCGCACCTGACCGTGCTCGAGAACTGCACCCTCGCGCCGATCTGGGTCCGCAAGATGCCCCGCGCCGAGGCCGAGGAGGCAGCGATGGAGTATCTCCGGCGCGTGCGGATCCCCGAGCAGGCGAAGAAATATCCTGGCCAGCTCTCCGGTGGTCAGCAGCAGCGCGTCGCCATCGCGCGGTCGCTGTGCATGAACCCCAAGATCATGCTGTTCGACGAGCCGACCTCGGCGCTCGATCCCGAGATGATCAAGGAAGTCCTCGAGACGATGGTCGAACTCGCCCAGTCGGGCATGACGATGCTCGTGGTCACGCACGAGATGGGCTTCGCCAAGCGCGTCGCCGACCGCGTCATCTTCATGGACATGGGCGAGATCGTCGAACAGAACACGCCCGAGCAATTCTTCTCGAACCCGAAATCCGATCGCACCAAGCTGTTCCTCAGCCAGATCCTGCATAACTGAGGCGCGGCGGGCGGCTACCGAAGCTCTCCGGACATGACGGATCCCTGGTCTCCCCTGGCCAAGGACAGTGTCGACGCGGTGCTTGCCAGCATCGCCTTCGACACCGCGGGTCTGGTTCCCGCGATCGCCCAGCAGCACGACACCGGGGAGATCCTGATGGTGGCCTGGATGAACCGGGCGGCCATACGCGAGACGTTGACCAGCAGGACCGCTGTCTACTGGTCCCGCTCGCGCATGCAACTCTGGCGCAAGGGTGAGACATCGGGCCAGACACAACGACTGGTCGATTTCCTGGTCGATTGCGACGGCGACACCGTGCTGCTCAAGATCGACCAGACGGGCGTCGCCTGTCACACCGGACGCCGCAGTTGCTTCTACCGGTCGGCAAGGTCAAGCGGGCTGGAGATCGTCGCACCCGTCCTCGCCGATCCCGGCGCGTTGTACCGCACCGGCAAGGCCTGATCAGCCTCGGTAGGGTGGTCGCGGCTGGACCTTGGCGCCGACCCGCGCGCCCGCGATATCGAGTTCGTACTGTCCTGCCAGGACCCAGGCGCGATCGATCGGATCGGCGGAGCGCACATAGCCCATGAGCACGGCGCGCCCGAGCGTGGCGCTCCAGCCGGCCGAGGTAACCTCGCCGACCGGTGCGCCGTCGCGCAGGATCCCCTCGCCGCCCCATGGCCAGGCCATCGGATCATCCAGCACGAACAGCGCCAGGCGTTTCCTCACGCCGGCCGCGCGCTTTTCGAGCAGCGCAGCGCGACCGATGAAATCGGGCTTGTCGAGACGGACCGCGTGCATCAGCCCTGCTTCGAGCGGCGTCTCGTCCGGGCCGAGTTCGGCGCCCCAGGCGCGGCGACCGGCCTCGATGCGGAGCGCGTCAATCGTGTAATAGCCGGCATCGATCAGCGCGCCCCCCGCACCGGCCTCGTGCAGCGCGTCATAGACATGCGCGGCGAATTCGACGGGAACATAGAGTTCGAGGCCCGGCCCGCCGACATAGCTCACCCGGGCGGCGCGAACGCGCGCGTAGCCAAGATCGATGTCGCGAAACTCACCCGCGGGGATCGCCGCGAGCGACAGATCCGCCGGCGAGACGCGGGCGAGGATCTCGCACGCGCGCGGCCCCATCAGCCCGAGCACCGACCAGGCACCGGTCACATCGGTCACCGTGACGAACCTGTCCCCGATCGCGCGTCGGATCCAGTCGGCATCGCGTGTGGCCTGTCCCGTGCCGGTGACCACGAAGAATTCGCGCTCGCCGGTGCGCATGATCGTCAGATCGCTCTCGAAGCCGCCGCGCGCGTTGAGCAGCGCGGTATAGGTCATCGTCCCGATCGGGCCGCCGAGATCGTTGGCGCAGAGATGCTGAAGGAATTCGAGGCTGTCGCGTCCCTGGACCACGAATTTCGAGAACGACGTCTCGTCGAAGAGCGCGGCCGCGCCGCGCACGGCGCGCTGCTCGGCCTCGACATGCGGCAGCCATCCGGGCTTGGCAAAGCCGTAGGGCGGTGGCGGCGCGCCGGGTTCGGCGAAGTAGAGCGGGCGCTCCCAGCCCATCTTCGCGCCGAACCGCGCGCCCCGCGCATGCAAGCGGTCATAGAGCGGCGAGCGCCGGAGCGGCCGCGCCGTCTCGAGCTCCTGACGCGGCCACCGCATCGCATAGTGAAGACCAAGGCTCTCGACCGTCCGTTCCTTCAGGTGGCGGACATTCCCATGAAAATGGCCGAAGCGTCGGATGTCGACGTCCCAGACATCGGTCTGCGCTTCCCCCGCGACGATCCATTCCGCCAGCAGACGCCCGGCGCCGCCGCCATTCGCGATCCCCGACGAGTTGAACCCCGCCGACACGTAGAAGCCCCGCAACTCCGGCGCCTCCCCGATGACGAAATTCCCATCCGGCGTGAAGCTTTCCGGCCCGTTCAGTTGCATCTTGACCTGGGCGGTCTCCAGGCACGGCGTGCGGTGGATCGCGTTGTTCATGAGGACCTCGAACTGGTCCCAATCCTCGGGCAAGAGCTGGTTGGCGAAGTCCTGAGGGATGGTCTCGAGCCAGGGCTTGGCGACCGGCTCGAAGCCGCCCATCAGAAGCCCGCCGACCTCTTCCTTGTAGTAGATGAAACCGTCCGGATCGCGCATCACCGGCAGATCCGGCGTCACGCCCGGGATCGGCTGGGTGACGACGTAGAAATGCTCGGCGGAATAGAGCGGCACGGTCACGCCGGCGAGCGCGCCGACCTGCCGGGCCCATTGTCCGGCGCAGTTGGCCACCACCTCGCAGGCGATGTCCCCAAGATCCGTGCGCACGCCATGCACGCGACCGTCTCGGATATCGAACCCCGTGACCTGCACGCCCTCGATCAGGCGGGCGCCGCGCTGCCGCGCCCCCTTGGCGAGCGCCATGGTGACATCCGCCGGATTGGCTTTCCCGTCATGCGGCACCCAGATCGCCCCCTGCAGGTCGTCCGTGCGCAGCAAGGGCCAGCGCTCGCCCGCCTCCGCGGGCGAGATGAGATGCATCTCCACACCGAAGCCGCGCGCGAGCGCGACCTGCCGGCGATAGGCGATCATCCGCTCCGGCGTGC